>JAKFUP010000179.1 GCA_021732625.1 Hyphomicrobiales bacterium | reverse complement strand
AGTCGCGGTTCGCCGACGTCTTTCGGCAGTTTAACGGCAAGCTGCTCGCCGCCGACGAAAAGCCGATAGTGCTCGACGGCATCTTCGCGCATGACAAGGTCGTGGTGATGCAGTTTCCCGATCAGACGGAAGCGGAGCGGTTTCTCACCTCGCCGGCCTATGAGGAGATTTCCAGGGACCGCATCGCAGGCGCGGACGTGGTGTCGGTGATGGTCAAGGGATTTCCGGCGCCGTTGTGAGCGTTCAGCCCTCCACCGCAAACCACCGCACGAGTTTGGGCGATGACCAGCCCGGCTGCATCGCCTCGATCAGCCAGTTTCCGGCGTACTCGGCCAGAAACGCGATGCGCTGGGTCTGGCCGATGTCGAGCAGCAGCGTGTCATTCCAGTAAGGCTTCCAGCCGTCGTCGAGCCGGTCGAGCAGACGGGCATGATGGCCGTGCAGCCGGATCACGATCGGCGACGCCGCGCGATTGACGAGGTTCAGAATCACCACGTGCCCGCGTTTGGCCTTGAAGATCGGCGCGGATGATGTGCTGAACGCTGCAGGCATCGTCCATCCGGCCTGAGCCGTGCCGTCGAACGATAGCTCGGCGCGCACCGCGTTTTGAAAACGCAGCTCGGTGGGCAATCCGTTCGAGGGAAGGGCCGGTGCGAGCGGCAGCGGCGAAGGACGGATCGGCCCTCCATTGGTGAGCAGCCTTGCGATTACGACTGGAGGTCCGCCGCCGAACAATGTCACCGACGCCGCCGAGCCCGATGGCATTGTGGCATCGATCACCACATCAATCCGTCCGCCGGGAGCGATGACAAGCTGGCCGTCTCGCGCGGGAAACGGTTCGGCGGGTTGCCCGTCGACGGCGATGACGCGCACATCGTGGTTCTCGATCTTCAAACCGAACACGGCGCGCTGGCAGCCGTTGACGACGCGCAGCCGCAATCGTTCGTTCGGGCGCAGAGCGATGTCCTGCGTCACTTTGCCGTTGACTGTAAACAGCGCAGCCGCGTCCTTTGTATCGATGCCTGGCGCGAGCGCCGTGTTATCGGCGCGCAGCCGCCAGTCCTCGATCAGCAGCACCTCGTCCTTGTCGGCGGAAGGCTTCTGCTCCTCATCCACCACCAGCACCAGCGGCATCGATGGGCGTTCGCTGCTGTCGCCGAGCAGGCGCGCATCCAGCAGAAACGTTCCGGCATGGCGCAACGGTAGCGAGAATGTCGCTCGGCCTCCCGGCGGCAGAGGCGGTTGCGCGGTCAGTGGCTCTGCGGTGGCTGCGCCGTCGATACCGGTCCAGTTCAGGACCGCGGGGACCGGGAGGTCGTTGGTGAAGGCCACCTGCAACTCGTCACCCCGCCGGTACCGCAGAACGCGCTGAACTGCCGGGGTAGCGAGTTGCCACACTGGCGTCGCCGCGTCGCCGCGCAGGGGTATTGTTCCGGGTGCGGCGCGCAGGTTGAGCGGTAAGCTGGCTGCGTTCGCCCTGCTGCTCGGTAAAACAGCCGTAACGGCGGTCAAACCCGCGCCTGTCAGCAGGCTTCTGCGATTGATCGGAAATGCAGGAATCATCGGGAGATGCGGACCATTATTGGCCCGGATTGTCCAGTTGACGGAGCGCCGCGCAAGCCCGGTAAATCGGCCATTTTTTTGCTGCGAACAGGGAATGCCATGTTATAAGCCCGCCGCCCGAGGGATCGTGGCCGGACTTATGCTTCTCGCGGGCGTGGCGGAACTGGTAGACGCGCCGGATTTAGGTTCCGGTGACGAAAGTTGTGGGGGTTCGAGTCCCTCCGCCCGCACCATGCGCGCTTTGCGGATCGCCGTTGCGGACGAACCCCGGTTCGGCCGTGTGGCGATGATGCCAAGTCTGGCACGCGAAGACTGAGATGCTGAGTCTGGACACCCGACCTTATATGCTAGTCGTTCGCCTTTAGATGCGGACCCATTTGGAAGAAGATTGACGCCATGCAGGTGAAGGAAACCGTCGCCGACGGACTGAAACGCGAATTCCAGGTCATCGTGACCGCCGCAGACATCGATGCCAAGGTCGGTGAGAAACTCGTCGATCTGAAGGACAAGGTTCGCATCAACGGCTTCCGTCCGGGCAAGGTGCCCGTGGCGCATCTGAAGAAGGTCTATGGCCGCTCGGTTGCTGCCGAAACCGTCGACCAGATGATCCGCGACACCAACACGCAGATTTTCACCGAGCGCGGCCTTCGTCTGGCGCTTGAGCCGAAAATCACTATGCCGACCGAGGAAAAGGAAATCGACGACGTACTCGCCGGCAAGACCGACCTTAGCTACACGGTAGCGATCGAGATCGTACCGGCCATCGCGCTCGCCGATTTCAAGACCTTTGCTATCGAGAAACCCGTTGCTGACGTCGGCGACGCCGATGTCGAGGAGGCGATCAAGCGTATCGCCGACCAGAACCGTCCATTTTCGGACAAGGGCGAGACGGCCAAGGCCGAAAGCGGCGACCGCGTCACGGTCTCTTTCAAGGGTACGATCGACGGTGTGCTGTTCGACGGCGGCACAGGCGAGGGCATTCAGGTGCTGATCGGCTCAGCCACCTTCATTCCGGGCTTCGAAGACCAGTTGATCGGAATCGGCAAGGGCGAGACGCGCACGATCAAGGCCGACTTCCCGAAGAACTACACCAATACCGAGCTTGCCGGGAAGGCCGCCGAGTTCGAAACGACTGCCACGCTGATCGAGGCGCCGCAGGACTCCACGATCGATGACGAATTCGCAAAGTCGCTCGGCCTCGAGTCGCTCGACAAGCTGAAGGAAGCCGCGCGCGAACGTCTGCGTCAGGAATACGACGGCCTCACGCGCCAGCGCGTCAAGCGTATCCTGCTCGACAAGCTGGACGAGACCCATCGATTCGATGCACCGCCTTCGCTCATCGATGAGGAATTCAACCTGATGTGGAATTCGATCAAGGCGGAAATGGAGTCGATGAACAAGACGTTCGCCGACGAGGACACCACCGAGGACGAAGCCAAGGGTGAGTACCGCAAGATTGCCGATCGCCGCGTGCGTCTCGGTCTGGTGCTGTCGGAGATCGGCGAGAAGAACAAGATCACTGTTTCAGACGAGGAAGTCAGCCGCGCCGTGATCGATCGCGCGCGCCAGATGCCGGGCCGCGAAAAGGAAATCTGGGATTACTACCGCAACAATGCCCAAGCGCTGGCTTCGCTGCGCGCCCCGATCTTCGAGGATAAGGTGGTCGATTTTATCCTCGAACTTGCGACCGTGACCGACAAGAAGATCAGCCGCGACGAACTCTACAAGAACGATGACGAGGAGAAGCCTGCGGCATAAGCCGGGTTTTCTTCCCCAGCCGTTGCGAGAGGTTAAGCTTAACCCGCTAAACAGCGGCCAAAGCGTCTGTGCGCTTTGCCGTTGTACCGCGAATCAGGTTGAACCTCTGGTGCGTACTCCGCAAAAGTGGATACCGGTTTTGCGATAAGAATACGCGCAGGTGTCGAGTGCCGGGCCATCTTGTTGTTGCGGGATTGGCTCATATCTTCAAGTTTGTAACTTTTGTTTGTAACTCCTGCATCACGGGATGAGCCGATTCCGTCCCCGCCAACCTTCAGGTGATCAATGCGCGATCCGGTCGAAACCTACATGAACCTTGTGCCGATGGTGGTCGAGCAGACCAATCGCGGCGAGCGGGCCTATGACATTTTCTCGCGCCTGCTGAAGGAGCGCATCATCTTCCTGACCGGTCCGGTCGAGGACGGCATGTCGACGCTGGTGGTGGCGCAGTTGCTGTTTCTGGAAGCGGAAAATCCGAAGAAGGAAATCTCGATGTACATCAACTCGCCGGGCGGCGTGGTGACATCGGGCCTTGCGATCTACGATACGATGCAGTTCATCCGCCCGCCGGTCTCGACTTTGTGTACCGGGCAGGCGGCCTCGATGGGCTCTCTATTGCTCTGCGCCGGCGCAAAGGACATGCGTTTCTCGTTGCCGAATTCGCGCATCATGGTTCACCAGCCGTCCGGTGGTTTCCAGGGTCAGGCCACCGACATCATGCTGCATGCTCAGGAAATCCTGAACCTGAAGAAGCGGCTCAACGAAATCTACGTCAAGCATACCGGTCAGCCTTACAAGGCGATCGAGGATGCGCTGGAGCGTGACAAATTCCTCACCGCCGATGCGGCCAAGGAGTTCGGTCTCGTCGACAAGGTGATCGAAAAACGCTCCGAAGAGATGCCCGGAATGTCGAAGAGTTAAAACCGCTCTTTTTGCGATAATCATGGCGCCCTTTTGGGCGCCATTTTTGTTTGAGGAGTCGGCGCTTGCTTCGCTGTGCGGGTTCCCGCTTGACGTGTGGGCGCGCGCTGACACAATGGCGGAGATTGTCTGAAGGCCAATTTTTTCTTTTGAGTTTTACAAGGTGCGCGATCATGGCTTCGAGCTTTTTAGGCCGCGCCGATTTGGGTGCCGCCACTGCAGCAAGTGCAGCTATCGCGATCGTCACGATGCTTTTCGTCATCTGGCTGCCATCGCCTGCGATATCGCTCGAACTGGAAACCGCGATCGAGCAATGCCGCGCTTCGCGCGGCCGCCCGATCTATCAGCCCTGCCGCCAGTCGGGACAGTCGCACGATGCCTGCATTGCCAAATCCAAACCTGTGGTTCAGGCCTGTGTAAAAGCCGCCATGCTGGCGGCGAGGCCCAAGGCCAAACTGTTTGATGCAGACAAGGTCGCGGCTCCGGCGGGCGCTGCCGGCAAAGCGATCGACGTCGCGGCGGACAGCCAGACGGCGGCTTTGGTCGCGCCGCCGCGCAAGGTGTCGGACATCACCGCTATCCTCGATCAGCAAAAGCCCGATGCCGAGGCGATCGAAAAACTGAACGCTGCGGCGAACACGGAACCGCCGAAATCGCTCAAAGGTAACGAACTTGGCGACTTTTACTACAAGCGTGCGCAGGCCCGCGCGAGTCTTGGCCGTAACGCCGAAGCGCTCACCGATGGCGATCAGGCGCTGGTTTACGGTAAGGGTGACGATTACAAGAACGTCGTCAGCCGCTACGAGCAGTTCGTGATGCGGCGGCTGCGCGATGCCGGCGAACTGAAGCGCGCTGAGGCGATGTCGCAAAAGCAAAATGCGTTCTTCGAAAAGCAAGCCAAGGGCCGGCTGTTCAGTCTCAATTTGACGCGCATCGCCGGGCTGGTCCGTAAGGGCGATATCACCGCGGCCGAAGCTTACGTCGGCCGAAGCCGTGCATTGCTAACCGAGGCGCAGCGCTGGACAGTGTTTCCGACCTACGGATTGACATGGCAGGCGGTCGTTGAGGACGGCATCGCGCGGGTGGCCGAGGCGCGCGGCCGTTATGCAGATGCCGAGGTGGCGTATGGCAAAGCGACCCGGTTCCATACCGCGTCGCTGTCGACGCTCTCGCAATGGGAGAGCAAACCGGCCGACGGCGAGATCGAACGCTCTGCGGACTGGACGCTTGCACTGCAAGGCCGCGTCAAGGTCAAGCAGGGCCGGGTCGGCGAGGGCGAAGCGGATGTCAGACGTGCGCTTTTGAACCGGCTGAAAGGCAACGGTAAATATCATATCGATACTGCCGGCATTCTCAGCGTGTTGGTTTATGTGATGCAGGAGCAAGGCCGGTTCGATGAAGCCGAGCAGCTGCAGGAGCGGGTGATCGATATCTACAAGGGGCTCGGCTATCAGACGGATTCAAACCCGCTTGCGTTCGCGCATTCGTTCCTGGCGCAGATCTACAATCTGCAGCGCCGCTACAGCGATGCAGGCAAGCTCTACGACCAGATCGACGCCTGGACGGTGAACTGGGAGCCGTCGCGGCGCGAGATTGTCGGTGGTGGTTTGGCGCGCGTCGGCGTGATGCTGTCGCAAGGCGATATCGACAACGCTGCCGAAATCGCCAAACGATCCTACGATCGCGAGCGCGTCCGCTCCGGAGATAAGAGCTTCAACACCGCGGTTGCGCTCGGGTTCTACGCATCGGCACTGGCGCGCAAGACTGATCGGATCGAGGAGTCACTGAAGGCGTTCAGGGAAGCTATTCCGATTTTGCTGACTGTATCGGGAGGTAGCGACGACGATTCCGGCTCGACTGCAGCAGCCCGCGAAAGCCGTGTGCGCTTTGTTGTTGAAGGTTATCTGCGTCTTCTGGCCGTGCAGCCTGCGATCGCGCCGCCCAGCGCCAACGAGGAAACCTTTGGCTATGCTGACGTGCTGCGAGGTCAGTCGGTGCAGCGTGCGCTTCAGGCGTCGTCGGCCCGCTCGGCGGTCGGCAACCCGCAACTGGCAAGTTTGGTGCGCGCATCGCAGGACGGTGAGAAGCAGATCGGCGCCACGGTCGCGCTACTCAACAATCTGCTGACCTTGCCGGCCGGCGAGCGCGACGATAATGCGGTCAAGGTAGCGCAAGCGCAGATCGCGAAGCTGCAGGCCGCCCGTACGCAGGCTTTGTCCGACATCGCGCGCAAATTCCCCGATTACGGCAATCTCACCAATCCACCGCCGCCGAACGCGACCGACATTCAGAAACATCTCACCAGTGATGAGGCAGTGCTGTCGTTCTACTTTGGCCGCTTTGATAGCTTCGTCTGGGTCGTGCGAAAGAATGGTCCGGTCAAGTTCGCGCGCATCAGAATGACGCTCGGCGACCTCAACGCGAAAGTGACCAAGCTGCGTGAGGCACTGGAGCCGAAGGCCGCGATGATTTCCGACATCCCGCCATTCGATCTCGCGCTGGCGTCCGAATTGTATGGCACCCTTCTCAAACCGCTCGAAGCCGACTGGATGACGGCGAAAAACCTTATCGTAGTCACCAATGGCGCACTCGGCCTCTTGCCGCTGTCGCTGTTGCCGACCGCGCCGGCCGAGGTGAAGGCTGATGAAGATCCGCTCTTCGTCGGTTACCGGGGTGTGCCGTGGCTGGCGCGCACGCACGCGGTCACGCTGGTGCCCTCGTCGTCCGCGTTGCAGACGCTGCGTAAATTGCCGCCTGGCAAGCCGGCGCGGCAGCAGTTCATCGCGTTCGGCGATCCTTATTTCAATCAGGAACAAGCGACCGATGCCGACAAGCTCGACAAGGCGCTGGAGACGATCGATCCCGCAGCGACCCGCGGCATTCCGCTAAAACGCCGCAACGCGCCGCAGCTCGACGGTGTCGATAGTGCGCAACTCGGTCTGTTGCCGCGGCTGCCGGATACGTCGGACGAATTGAAGTCGATCGCGATCGCGCTCCAGGCCGATCCGACCAAAGTTTTGAATCTCGGCAAGGACGCTAGCGAATCGAGAGTGAAGACCGCCGATCTCTCAGGCTTCAAGATCGTGGCGTTTGCGACCCACGGGCTGGTGCCAGGCGAGCTGGATGGCCTGACCCAGCCGGCGCTTGCGCTGTCGTCGCCGTCTGTCTCGGGCGGTGAGGGCGACGGACTTCTCACCATGGAAGAAATTCTATCGCTGAAGCTGGACGCCGATTGGGTGGTGCTATCGGCATGCAACACCGGCGCGGGAGCGGGCGCCGGCGCGGAAGCGGCATCCGGCCTGGGGCGTGCGTTCTTCTATGCCGGCACGCGGGCGCTGCTCGTTACCAACTGGTCGGTGCATTCTCAATCGGCGCGCGAACTTGTCACCGATTTGTTCAAGCGGCAGGCCGACGATCCGAGGTTGACGCGTGGCGAGGCGTTGCGACAGGCGATGATGGCGCTGGTGGACGGGCCGGGCTATGTCGGTGCGGACAGCAAGACAGAATTTGCCTACGCGCATCCGATGTTCTGGGCGCCATATTCGATCATCGGCGATGGTGGCGGGCGATAGACATTTTCAGGGAAGGCGAGGGCACTATGCGGATCGTGTTGAGGACCATCGCAACCGTCGTTGCGATGGTTTGGTCGGCAACAATGGCTTGTGCCGACGTGCTCGTAACTGCAGAGGAAGCGCAATTGCCGCCGCCCAAAGGCGCGGTGGCGGTAGCGAACCGCGGCATCACGCGCGGGCCGAAAATCGAGTTTGTGCAGCCTTCCGCTAATGCCCGTTCGCCAGCGCCATTCATGGTGAAGTTCGAAAGTTTCGGCGGCGCGACGATCGATCTGAACGCCGTGAAACTGACCTATCTGCGCGCACCCGCGGTGGATGTGACGATGCGGATCAAGCCGTTTTTGCAACCGAGCGGCATCACGATGCCCAATGCCGAACTGCCGCCGGGCGATCATTTCTTTCGAATCGATGTGACCGACACCGGCGGGCGCACGGCGACCACCAGCTTCATTCTAAAGATCGCGCCGTAAATGAACTGCCCTCTATGCCTTGTTGAGATCGACGATCGCGCGCTTGTATGCTCGAGCTGCGGACGCGACATCGCTCTGCCGCCGGAATTGCTCACCGAGCGCGCCATGTTGTTTGCCAAGCGCGATGACCTGAAAGATCAGCTTGCCGATGTGCAGTCGCGCATCGCGCTAAAGCGGCGACAGCGCTGATGGAGTGCGCCTATTGCGCAGAGGTGATCCGCGACGAGGCGCTCGCCTGCAAGCATTGTGGTCGCGACCTGCGTGCTGTTCGCCCGGTAGTTCTTGAAATTCAGGAGCTGGTATCTGAGCTCGACAGCCTGCAACGCAAGCTTGATCGCGCACGTAACCATCTGGCGATGGTCGAACGGCCAGTTGCCTCGCTCTTGCAGATCGGTCTGTTTTACGCCCTCGTGCCGATCACTTTGCTGATTGTGACCCACTATGTCCTGCTATTCGTACTCGACGTGCCGCCACTCTATTTACGCATCGCCTCGCTTCTGATTCCGTTGCCGTTCGGCCTCGCGCTCACGGCGATACGTAAGTTTGAACTGGTCGGCGCGATCATCGTGGCCGGGTTCGTCGCGGTTGTGAGTGTTGCCGGTATGCTTGCGGTGTCCTCAGTCGTCGATAACGTTCCGATGCTGCCGGCCAATCCGCGCGAATGGCGCGAAGCCAGTGAGTATGCTGCGAGTATCGCGCTCTCATTCATTACCGGCCACCTGATCGGATTTCTGATTTTCCGCGTACTGCCAGGGGTGATGGCATCCGGCGGCAAGCCGAATGCCGCCGCCTATCGGATGGCGCGGCTGATGGGCCAGCATGTCGGTCCAGACCAACTGCGTCGTCGTGCACGCACGGTTCAGGATTTGATGCGAACGGCGGGGCCGCTGGGCGGTGTCGTGGTCACCGCGGGCGGTTCGATCTACACCGGGCTCAAGGCGATCATGTTGCCGTAGGGTCTAGCCCGCTACCTCTGCGGGAACTCGATTCGTTCGAAGCTTTCGAAAAATCAATCTTGACGCGAAATGGGGGTGCTGGGCTCGGCCAACCCATTGATTAAAGATGATTTCCTTGAACTTGTCGCGAATCGCGGTGAACGAGAATGCAACACCTCACGGAATTGGGTTGCCGGCGGATTAGCGAATTCTTGATAGTCGGCTGCCAGCATGGTTGGCTGATCATCGCGGTATTCAAGTGATTTGCTGCGATTCGTGGATATGAGAACAAACGCGGTATCTTAAGGGTCTTTTCTGGTACGGATTTTTCTCTTATCTACGTTATCGGCAGGTTGTGCCGAAACAGGGCGATCTTCCGGACTTTCGGAATTCGGACTTCCGGAAAAGGTCGAACGCGGACGGAGACAGGAATGAGCAAGGTCGGTACGAGCGACTCAAAGAACACTCTCTATTGCTCGTTCTGCGGGAAGAGCCAGCACGAAGTCCGCAAGCTGATTGCCGGGCCGACGGTTTTCATTTGCGATGAATGTGTCGAACTCTGCATGGACATCATCCGTGAGGAGAACAAGTCTTCGCTGGTGAAGTCGCGCGACGGCATTCCGACGCCGAAGGAAATCTGCAAGGTTCTGGACGATTACGTGATCGGTCAGCAGCACGCCAAGAAGGTGCTCTCGGTCGCGGTCCACAATCACTACAAGCGCCTCAATCACCAGACCAAGCACAACGACGTTGAGCTTGCGAAGTCGAATATCCTGCTGATCGGTCCAACCGGCTCGGGCAAGACGCTGCTGGCGCAGACGTTGGCGCGCATTCTGGATGTACCGTTCACGATGGCTGATGCGACGACGCTCACTGAAGCCGGTTACGTCGGCGAGGACGTCGAGAACATCATCCTCAAGTTGCTGCAGGCTGCCGACTACAATGTCGAGCGTGCGCAGCGCGGCATCGTCTACATCGACGAAATCGACAAGATTTCGCGCAAGTCGGATAATCCCTCGATCACCCGCGACGTGTCGGGCGAGGGCGTTCAGCAGGCGCTTTTGAAGATCATGGAAGGCACCGTTGCCTCCGTGCCTCCGCAGGGCGGCCGCAAGCATCCGCAGCAGGAGTTCCTGCAGGTGGATACGACCAACATCCTGTTCATCTGCGGTGGCGCATTCTCGGGCCTTGAGAAAATCATCTCCTCGCGCGGACGGACCACCTCGATTGGCTTCGCTGCACAGGTGCTCGCTCCGGAAGATCGCCGTACCGGTGAAATCTTCCGCCATGTCGAGCCGGAAGATCTTCTGAAGTACGGCCTGATCCCTGAGTTCGTCGGCCGTCTGCCGGTTGTCGCCACCCTGGAAGACCTCGACGAGGCGTCACTGAAGAAGATTCTGACCGATCCGAAGAACGCGCTGGTGAAACAGTATCAGCGGCTATTCGAGATGGAGAACATCGAGCTCACCTTCGCCGACGAGGCATTGGGCGCGGTGGCGCGCAAGGCTATCGAGCGTAAAACGGGCGCACGCGGCCTACGATCGATCCTCGAGAGCATTCTGCTCGAGACCATGTTCGATCTTCCGGGCCTTGAGGGTGTGGAAGAGGTCGTGATCTCGCGCGAAGTCGTCGAGGGGACGGCGCGTCCGCTCTATATCTACGCCGATCGCGCAGCCACCGAGACCAGCGCCAGCGCGTAAGCTGCTTGCGACAAGGCTCCAATGCTGCTGGAACCGCTCAAACCCGTGGCTTTATCGCCGCGGGTTTTTGCCGTTGGAGAGGCGAATTTGCAGGCGTTTTCCATGTCTTGCAGTTCACTTGACACCCCCCGGGGGGATAGCCACCTAATGTCATCGGCGATGATCGAGTTGTCTCAAGATTCGCTGATTTGAAGGTCCGGAGTTGGTCGAGCCGCGGTGCGGCTGATAGCTCAGAAGAGATCGATTTTCCTCGGCATACTCGTGTGGTGGTTTGTAAATTCCCCCAGCGTTGCGGCACCCTAAGAATGGGAATTTACAAACCGCAACCACACGAGAGTTGATATTTACGAGTACCTTTTTGAATCCGGAGTTCGCTCAGGAGGGTGCTGTTAAGGGAAGCGAACTCCGGATTCAAGGTACTCGCACCTTGTGGTGGTTGCGCTCTTACGGCGGACTGCGTGCAAGGGGGCACAACAAAAGGAATGGGCCATGACTGCCTCCAAACCGAAGCCGACCATCGTTGCTGGCGAGACGCACTCCTATCCGGTGCTGCCGTTGCGCGACATCGTCGTCTTCCCGCACATGATCGTGCCGTTGTTCGTCGGCCGCGAAAAATCCATCCGCGCCCTCGAAGAGGTGATGAAGAACGACGCGTTGATCATGCTCGCGACACAGAAGAACGCGTCGGACGATGATCCGAGTCCCGATTCGATTTACGAGATCGGCACGCTCGCCAGCGTGCTGCAGCTTCTCAAGCTGCCCGACGGCACCGTGAAGGTGCTGGTCGAGGGTCTGTCCCGCGCGCGCGTCGAAAAGTATTCGGGCCGCACCGAGTATTATGAAGCGACCGCAGTCGCGCTTGCCGACACCGATGGCACCTCCGTCGAGGCGGAAGCGATGGCGCGTTCGGTTGTGTCGGATTTCGAAAGCTATGTGAAGCTGAACAAGAAGATTTCCGCCGAAGTCGTCGGCGTGGTTCAGCAGATCACGGATTTCGCCAAGCTCGGCGATACCGTTGCTTCGCATCTCGCCGTCAAGATCGCCGATCGTCAGGGCATCCTGGAGACACTGTCGGTCACTGCGCGCCTCGAGAAGGTGCTCGGGTTGATGGAGAGCGAAATTTCGGTGCTGCAGGTCGAGAAGCGGATTCGTTCCCGGGTCAAACGGCAAATGGAGAAGACCCAGCGCGAGTACTACCTGAACGAGCAGATGAAGGCGATCCAGAAGGAGCTAGGCGACGACGAAGGCCGCGACGAGCTGGCCGATCTGGAAGAGAAGATCGCAAAGACCAAGCTCTCGAAGGAAGCCCGCGAGAAGGCCACGCATGAGCTGAAGAAGCTGCGTCAGATGTCGCCGATGTCCGCGGAAGCGACCGTCGTGCGAAACTATCTCGACTGGCTGCTGTCGATTCCGTGGGGCAAGAAGTCGAAGGTCAAGAAGGACCTCGCGGCTGCCCAGGACACGCTCGACACGGATCACTACGGGCTTGAGAAGGTCAAGGACCGCATCGTCGAGTATCTCGCCGTGCAGGGCCGCGCCAACAAGCTGACCGGACCGATCCTGTGCCTCGTCGGCCCTCCCGGCGTCGGCAAGACCTCGCTCGGCAAGTCGATCGCGAAAGCGACCGGCCGTGAGTTCGTGCGCGTGTCGCTCGGCGGCGTGCGCGACGAAGCCGAAATCCGCGGTCACCGCCGCACTTACATCGGTTCAATGCCCGGTAAGATCATCCAGTCGATGAGGAAGGCCAAGACGTCGAACCCGCTGTTCCTGCTGGACGAGATCGACAAGATGGGCGCCGATTTCCGCGGCGATCCGTCGTCGGCGCTGCTTGAGGTTCTCGACCCCGAGCAGAACGGCACGTTCAACGACCACTATCTGGAAGTCGACTACGACCTGTCGAACGTGATGTTCATCACGACCGCGAATACGCTCAATATTCCCGGGCCGCTGATGGACCGCATGGAGATCATCCGGATCGCCGGCTACACCGAGAACGAGAAGGTCGAGATTGCCCGCAAGCATCTCATTCCGACCTCGATCTCCAAGCATGGCCTCGATTCCAAGGAATGGTCGATCGACGACGATGCGCTGCTGTTCCTGATCCGCCGCTACACCCGCGAAGCGGGTGTGCGTAACCTCGAACGCGAGCTGTCTTCGCTGACCCGCAAGGCGGTGAAGGATCTGACGCTGACGAAGAAGAAGTCGATCAAGGTCACCGAGAAGCTGGTCGAAGAATATCTCGGCGTGCCGAAGTATAGATACGGCGAGATCGAGGCCGACGATCAGGTTGGTGTTGTCACGGGTCTGGCGTGGACCGATGTGGGCGGCGAACTGCTCACCATCGAAAGCGTCATGATGCCGGGCAAAGGCCGCATGACCGTCACCGGCAACTTGCGCGATGTGATGAAGGAATCGATCTCGGCGGCGGCGTCTTACGTCCGCTCGCGCGCGATCACCTTCGGCATCGAGCCGCCCCTGTTCGAACGGCGCGACATCCACGTCCACGTGCCTGAGGGCGCGACGCCGAAGGATGGTCCATCAGCAGGCGTGGCGATGGCGACCACCATCGTCTCGGTGCTGACAGGCATTCCGATCCGGCATGACATCGCCATGACTGGCGAGATCACGTTGCGGGGCCGGGTACTGCCCATCGGCGGCCTGAAGGAGAAGCTGTTGGCTGCGGCTCGCGGCGGCATCAAGACGGTGCTGATCCCCGAGGATAACGCCAAGGATCTCACGGAGATTTCCGACGCCATCAAGGGCGGCCTGAACATCATTCCGGTCGCGCGGATGGACGAGGTGATCGCCAATGCACTGGTGCGTGCACCCGTGCCGATCGAATGGGAGGAGCCAGCGGCGGCGCTGCCGAAGCCGGAGGCCGATGAGGCCGGCGGCGGGCTTACCGCTCACTGATCCGCAGTCACAGCATTCGAACGGCGTCCTTCGGGGCGCCGTTTTTGTTTGACCATTTGTTTTGGCTATCGTTTCGTGGCTTGCGTCGGCGCGCAGGGCAGGGCTAAACAGGCGGCCTTGGACGGGCGATTAGCTCAGCGGTAGAGCATTCCCTTTACACGGGACAGGTCGGCGGTTCGATCCCGTCATCGCCTACCAATCCGCCACAATACTTCGTCATCCTGAGGTGCGAGCCAAAGCGAGCCTCGAAGGATGAATAGATGGCCCTTCTCCCTCGCAGCATCTGGTGAATCCATGGACGCACCGACAGGTCACGATCAGAACGTCGATCAGATCGCTTACTGGAACGGGCCGGACGGTCAGCGCTGGGCCGATCGGCAGGTGGCGCAGGACATCGTGCTTGGGCCGGTCGCGGATGCCCTGATCGAACGTGCCAGCGTGAAGCCGGGTGAACGCATTATCGATATCGGCTGCGGCAGTGGTGCGACCACGGTCTCCTTTGCGCAGCGCGTCGGGCCAACCGGCCATGTGCTCGGCATCGACATATCGGCCCCGATGCTGGCTCGCGCACGGCAGACCGCGCCCGCGCAATTGCCGATCGATTACGTGCTGGCCGACGCCACAGTCCACCCATTCGATCCCGCAAGCGCCGATCTGCTGGCCTCACGATTTGGTGTGATGTTTTTCGCCGATCCGGCGCTGTCGTTCGCGAATATGCGCAAAGCTCTCAAGCCATCGGGCCGGCTGGCCTTCGCGTGTTGGCGCGAACCGCGCGAAAATCCGTTCTTCATGGCGCCGCTGCAGGCGGTCCACAAGCACGTGCCGAAACTGCCTCCGCTTGGCCCCGACGATCCGGGGCCATTCGCGTTTGCCTCGGAGGCGCGCGTGCATCGAATTCTCGGCGAGGCGGGTTTCAGCGCGATCGCCATGGAGCCTTGCAATCTCGCGCTCGATGTCGCTGCCGGAGGCGGCGTCGAAGCGGCAACCCATGGCGTGCTGGAAATCGGACCGTCCAGTCGCGCATTGGAGGGGCATCCAGCGGATGTCCGCGCAGCAGCAGTGGATTCCGTCCGCGAAGCGCTTCAGCCTTACGTGCGTGGCGAGAGCGTTCTGCTTCCAGCCTCGATCTGGATCGTGACGGCGCGCGCTTCTTGAGCCTGTGATTGCTCTTCGCGGAAACGTGACCGGCGGATTCCGAAAAGAAATTGGCGAGAGCGAAAAGCCTGACCATGATCCGCCGCGTTGCAAAGGGCCGTTTCCACAAGGCGGGCGTTTATCATGAAGTACTATTTCTATCGGCTGCAGGTATCGCGACCGACCTTCCTCTCCGACATGACCGGCGAGGAGAAAGTCCTGATGCAGAAGCACGATGCGTATTTGCAGGATCTGCTAGCGCAAAAGAAAGCCATCGTGTTCGGTCCGGTCGCCGATCCCGCCGGCCTGTGGGGCGCCGGCGTGCTGCAACTTGACGACAGCGAGGACGCGCAGGCCTTGATGGATGCCGATCCGATTATTCGGGAGAACATCGGGTTCTCCTGCAAGCTGCTGCCGATGCCGCGAATTCTTCAGCCGAGCTAGGCGGCTCAGAACCTCACGCCCGTTCTTCCCAGATCATCGCCAGATGTACGATGGTGCGAACGGCGGCTTCCATATCCTGGACGCTGACCCACTCATGACGCGAGTGGAAAGCGTGCTCGCCGGCGAAGATATTGGGGCAGGGCAGTCCCATGAACGACAACCGCGAGCCGTCGGTGCCGCCACGGATGGCGCCGCGCTTCGGTGTGAGGCCAGCGCGCTGTATTGCCTCTAGCGCGTGTTCGACCACCTGCGGATGTTTGTCGAGCACCACCTTCATGTTGCGGTACTGCTTGGTGATCGAGAGTTTTGCCGTTGAATTCGGAAAGCTCGTCATCACGTCATCGATGATCGATTGCAGCAGCGTTTCCTTCTGCTTCAATCCTTCTTCGGTGAAATCGCGAACGATCAGGTTGAGAGAGGCGGTCTCCAGCGCGCCGGTGATACCGGTAACGTGGAGGAAACCGTCGCGGCCGTCGGTGGTCTCCGGCGAACAGGTGTCCTTGGGCAGCCGCTCGACGATGGCAGCGGCGATCTTTACCGCGTGCTCCATCATGCCCTTGGCGAAGCCGGGGTGCGTGGAGACGCCCGTGATCGCGATGCTGGCGCCATCGGCGGAAAACGTCTCATCCTCGAGATGTCCCGCGGTCTCGCCGTCCATGGTGTAGCCGAACTCGGCTCCAAGTTTTTTCATGTCGGCCTTGTCGACGCCGCGGCCGATTTCCTCGTCGGGGGTGAACAGAATCTTGATCGTGCCGTGCTTGATCTCGGGATGTGAGATCAGGAATTGCGCCGCATCCATGATTTCGGCGACGCCGGCCTTGTTGTCAGCGCCAAGCAGCGTGGTGCCGTCGGTGGTGATGATGTCTTGGCCGATCTGATCCCGCAGCGCCGGATGGTCCGCGGCGCGGATCACTTGGGAGCGGTCGCCCGGCAGAACGATATCCTGGCCCTGATAGTTGCGGACGATCTGCGCCTTGACGTTGGCGCCGGAGCAGTCAGGCGCCGTATCCATATGGGAGCAGAAGCAGATCACCGGCACGAGCTTAGTCACATTCGACGACGGGATCGTCCCATAGACATAGCCGTGTTCGTCGAGATGCGCGTCGGCGACGCCCATCTCCCGCAATTCGGCGGCGAGCATGCGGCCCAAATCTTTTTGCTTTTCCGTGGAAGGACAGGTCGGCGACGTGGGGTCGGACTGCGTGTCGATAGCGACGTAACGCAGGAAACGCTCGGTGACGGTGTGGGTAAATGCGATTGCGGAAGGCGTCATCGGTCCATCTTACAGGGAGTACGAATGACCGGCACTCCAAATGAAAGCGCCACCCCGTCCCATTCGG
>JAKFUP010000134.1 GCA_021732625.1 Hyphomicrobiales bacterium | reverse complement strand
ATCGAACAAGCGGCGGAGATCACGGATGCCGAAGGCGTGTTCTGGCAGGCGCTCTACACGCTGGAGCGGCAACCGGACGGCAGCCTGAAGATCACCGGATGCACATTGAAGCAGGCCGGACGCGCGGCTTAATGCTTGCCGGTGTAGATTATTTGTTTGGGCATGATCTGATCCGAAAACCGGTGCCCACTTTTCGGGATCATGCCTTATTGACCGCCTGGCATGATCTGATCCGAAAACCGGTGCCCACTTTTCGGGATCATGCCTCTACGCCTGCCGCTCCGGCGTCGTCACCGTGAGGCCGTCGAGGTCTTCGGTGATTTTGATCTGGCACGACAGCCGCGATGTCGGACGAACGTCGAAACCGAAATCGAGCATGTCCTCTTCCATCGGCGTCGGGCTGCCGGACTTCTCGCGCCAGGCCTCATCGACATAGACATGGCAGGTGGCGCAGGCGCACGCGCCGCCGCACTCGGCTTCGATGCCGGGAATGGCATTGCGGATCGCCGCTTCCATCAGCGTAGCCCCGGCTTCCACATCAACGGGGCGCGATGTGCCTGAGTGATCGATGAAATTGACCTTGACCATGATTGCGGCTGTTTCCGGAAGAGGGATGTTTGGGCGATCCTATAACGGTTCAAAACGCCCAAGGCCAGCACCCGGACGCGAAAAGCATGGCACTTTGAAACATGGCGCTTGCATGGTCTCAGGAGCGCTTGAGAATCCGATCGATGGCGGCGCAGACCCGCTCGGCCTCGGCCTGGACTGCTTCCAGTACAATGGCCATGTCGGCGCCGCTGCGCAGATCGTCTTCGTAGGCCTCGATCGCATCCGCCAGCCGAAATGCACCGACCGATCGTGCCGACCCCTTGAGTGTATGTGCGAGGGCTGCATCTGGCTGGCGACCGAGACGCCCCGCGGCCTCGCCCGCCTGCGCCGCAAACATCGCCAGCACGTCGCGCTCGAGGCCCTGCTCGCCGCAGGTCATCCGCGACAAATGTTCGAGATCGAGCGGCGGTTCGTCAGGGACGAGCGAGGGTGACGGCATCCATCTGATCCATTCGGCGGGGCGCGGCATTGAGAGATCAAAGCTCCGCTCCGGTCCTCGCTGCGACATCCGGAATGCGCCAGCCAATCACAGAAATGGTTAACGCAACTTTACGAACGAATGCCGCGGCTTTGCCGTGAATTTGCCGCAGCTTTGCCTCGAAATCGCATAGCGATTTGGAATTTCGTGCAGTTTGAAGGCCTTACGGCGACCTGCGTTAACGATGATTAAAATGTTCTTAACGGCGGCCATTTCATTCAAGCGGTCAAGCCAATAGGATGTTTGAGGAAATGGGGGACAAGCCTCCCGGGGCGGACAGCCATGTGCTGGATCGGCCCTGGCGGGTTCTGGAGCAACGACAGCGCGACGATCGGCGCTCCTCAAGCCCCGCTGCAAGCGTAACCTATAAGGGCGTACACGGACATGGCGAACAACCCGAAGAAGGTCAAAGACCCCACCGAAGTTGCGTTGTCCGCAATTCAGGAAGCGCTGAACATCGGTGAGCAGCGGCCCGCACAAGCGAGCGGGCGCGACGCCAACGACCAGAATGACTTCTCCGCCAGCACGTCATCTCCCTCATCTGCGCCGTTCGATGACCGCGCATTCGACACGCGCCGCGACGAGCGCGGTTTCGAACCCGTCGACGACCAGCGCTTCTCCCGCCGTCCCGCCAACGACGATCGCGAAACCATCGGTCAAATCCTGCAGGCGATCCAGAAGGGCCGGCCGGGCCGGACCGCCTATACGATCGCAACGCTTTTCGCAGGTGTGTGGATTCTCGGCTGCGGTCTGCTGACCGTCACCTTCCTTCCGGCGCTGCAGGCATTTCTGGGCCAGGGCAGCGGCGGGACACTGGCGCTCGCCGGTCTCGGCGCTCTCTTCCTTGCGCCGGTCTTGCTGGTCTACCTGCTCGCAGCACTGGCCTGGCGCGGTCAGGAGCTCGGCATGATCGCGCAATCGATGGCGCAGGTCGCCATTCGCTTTTCCGAACCCGAGGGCGCTGCTTCCGACTCGATGGTCACCGTTGGTCAGGCGATCCGCCGCGAAGTCGCGGCCATGGGCGACGGCGTCGAGCGCGCGATCGCGCGCGCCAGCGAGCTTGAGACACTGGTCACCAATGAAGTCTCCGCACTTGAGCGCGCCTACAGCGACAACGAAGTCCGCATCCGCGCACTGCTTCAGGACATCGCCCAGCAGCGCGACAACCTGGTCGGACAGGCCGAGCAGGTCCGCAACGCGATTTCCGGCGTTCAGATCGATCTGCGGCACGATATTGCACTGATCAGCGACGCCATCGCTTCACGCGTCGACGATGTGGCGCAGAGCATCACCAGCGCGCTCGAAGAGCGCGGCGAACACATCACCCGTGCGCTCGGCACCGCCGGCGACAACATGATCCTTGCGCTCGGCGAACGCGGTGGCGACCTGCTCGACCGGCTGGAAGAAGCAAGCTCCGAAACGACGCGCGCGGTGCTCGACGCCAGCGAGCGGCTGACCACCAGCCTCAACTTCAAGACCGGCTCGGTTCACGACGAGTTCGTCGAACTGGCCGACCGTGTTCACGACATGCTGACCGAGCGGGTCGATCGCGTCACCGCGGACTTCGAGAAGAAGGCCGCAGACATGATCGATGGCGTCGCAAATCGTACCGAACAGGTCCACGATTCGCTGAAGAATTCGACGGACTCCCTGCTGCTCGAACTCGACTTGCGCAGCACGGACCTCGTCGGCAAGGTTGACGATGCCGGCAGCCGCATGGCCGACCGCGTGTTGACCGCAGGCGATCAGGCACGCGACGCGCTCGACACCACGGTGAACTCGCTGATCGCCCGCGTTGTCAGCCAGACCGAGACGGCGCACGACAGCCTCAGCTTGCAGATGAGTTCGTTCGACCAGCTGGTCAAGGACCAGGGTTCGGAGCTCGCCGAACGTTTTGCACGCGATAGCGGCACGCTTGGTTCGTTGATCACCCGTCACATTTCGGAATTCGACCGCACCGTCAAAACCTTCGGCGGCGAGATCGTCGAACGGATGGGCCAACGCACCCAGACCATCTCAGACAGCTTGAAGAATTACGTCGATACGTTCGACAGCCGCGTGGCGTCCAGTGGCGGTGAAATCAGCGCCGCGCTCGACCAGCGTCTGGTGCATTTCCAGACGGCACTGGAATCCCGCGTCACCAACCTCGACGTCTCGCTCGATACCCGGATCAAGTCGTTCGACAATTCGATGGAAGGCCGCATCAAGACGCTCGAGGATTCGTTCGACACCCGCACCCGGTCAATGTCGGACACGCTCGACTCGCGTCTGTCGTCGATCACCCTGTCGCTGACTGAAGGCGCGACGCAGGCGGTCGATGCAGTCGGCCAGCGCATAGCCAATGTCACCGAGGCGATCGACAGCCGCACCGTCTACCTGACCGAGACGATCAATGCCCGGTTCCAGGACGTGCAGCAGGGCATCGAAACCCGCGCAAGCAGCGTGGCCAGCGATATCGAAACCCGGGTTTCGCAATTTGAGGACCTGCTCGGTTCGCGGGTCGAAGCTGTCGCCAGCCGGATCGAGACCAGCGGACGTCATGCCAGCGATACCCTCGTCGCGCGCGCGCAGGAGCTGTCTCTCGGCATCCGCTCGCACGTCGACGAGGCCGAACGCGCCCTGATCAACCTTGTCACCAATTCAGGTCAGTCCATTGAAAACAGTTCGCGGCTGGCCCAGCAATCGTTGCTTGGCGTGTCCAGCGATGTCGCCAATCAATTGCGCGCCGCGTCGGAAGAGTCCGAACGTACACTCTCGACGGTCGGCAACACCACGACAGCGGCGCTGGTCAACAGCACCCGTGAAGCGCACGCAACCCTGATCGCTGCATCGTCCGATGCATCGAGCCAGATGAAGTCGCTTTCGGCCGATATCGAACGATCGCTGATCTCGGCCTCCTCGGATGCCGCGAACCAGATCAAATTGCTTTCGGTCGACGTCGAACGCACGCTGACCAGCGCGGGCTCGAACACCTCGACGACACTTCTTGGAGGCGCGCGCGAAGCGCATGCGACGCTGCTCGCGGCATCCACCACTGTGTCCGACCAGATCAAGGTCTTGTCGGCCGACATTGAACGCAGCCTGACAACCGCCGTAAACACCACGTCCGCATCTCTTCTCGCCAGTGCGCGCGATGCACACGAAACGCTCATTGGTTCCTCGGCGACGACCACAAACCAGATCAAAACGCTGTCTGCCGACCTTGAACGGAGTTTGACGACGGCCGTAAACACCACGTCCGCATCTCTTCTCGCCAGTGCGCGCGATGCGCACGAAACGCTCATTGGTTCATCGGCAACGACCGCAAACCAGATCAAAACGCTGTCTGCCGACCTTGAACGGAGTTTGACGACGGCCGGTACGACGACATCGGCTTCAATTCTGGCGAGCGCCCGGGAGGTTCAGGACACGCTGATCAATTCGTCGATCTCCGCAACCAGCCAGATCAAGACGCTGTCCGAGGAAATCGAACGGCGCATTTCGGATGCCGGAAAAGCATCGACAGCCTCGCTGAGCAGTACAGCCACCACAACATCGGACTCGATTATTTCAAGCGCCCGCGATGCCCAAGCCTCCCTGCTTGCCACCGCGAACGATATCAGCACGCAGATCAAGTCCACGTCGGTGGAGATCGAACGCTCGATCGCGGCGTCGGCGACCACCTTCGGCTCCGCCATGACCGGCAGGTCCGAAGAAATCATCGGCACCGTCCAGCAACACACCGATCGGCTGGCGCAGATGATCGACGATCGCCGCGGTTCGCTGGTCGAAGCCATCACCGGACGCGGCAGCCAGATCACCCTGGACATCACCCGGGTCACGGATGATGCTCTGAAGTCGATCGAGGGCAAGGGTATGACGTTTGCCCAATCTCTGTCGAGCACCGGTTCCGATGTTGCGCGCCTCATCAACACCGCAAGCGAAGTCGCAACCGGCGCTGTCAACAAATCACTCAAGGATATCGAGCAGACCACCCGCGCGGCGATCGACCAGTCGCGCAAGGTCGCAGCGGCTGCCGTCACCGAGATGCAGGAAACCAGCAAGGTTCTGCGGACCGATACGGTGGCGCTGTTCGAACGGCTGCGCGAAGGCAACATCCTGCTCCAGGAAGTTCTGACCGGCGCACACGACAACCTGAACTCGCTCGAGAAGGCACTCGTCTCGCGCGTGGCGGATTTCGTCACCACCATGAACGACGTAACGAGCCGTCACGGCACGACCACCAACGCACTTGAAGAGCAGCTTGGCAGTTTTGCCACCACGACCGGCAAGGCGCTCGAGGATCTGAGCTCACTATCCGGCCAGTTCGATGCCCACGGCCGCGCACTCGTCGAAGCGGCTGCTCTGGTCGAGCGCAGCAACCACACCACGACGGAGTCTGTCGCCGAGCGCAAGTCGGCGCTGGAATCGCTCGTCACGACGCTCGATCTGCGGACCGCCGACCTCGACCAGCGCTTGACCCGCTTTACCGGACTGCTGGATGAATCGCTGGCCGCGGCGGAAGCTCGTGCCCGTGACATTGCGCGCGTCGTGGCGGAAACGGCCGGCGCAGGCGCATCCTCGATCAGCCGGCAGTTCGAAGCCGTGCGTACGTCGGCTGAAGAAGAGCGACGCCTGACCTCGGAGGCGATGACCGAAATCTATCAGCAGAGCATGCAGGAAGCGGATTCGATGTTCCAGCAATCGGCGGAACGCTTTGCCACGATTGTGCACGGCATGAAGCTGATGGCGTCCGAGATGCAGTCTGAGCTCGAGGCCACACGCGGCGAGTTGCGCCGTGGCGTTCTCGAAATTCCGCAGGAAGCGGCTGAGAGCACCGCGCAGATGCGCAAGGTGATCGTCGATCAAATCGAGGCACTCGCCGAACTCAACCGTATCGTCGCGCGGCATGGCCGCGGTCTCGACGTCGTTCCCGCAAGTGGCCGCTCCATGCAGCGCGAGGAAGAGCCGGTCATGGCGACCGCCGGTGGCCACAGCGAAGCGCAAGTGCGACAACCGCAGCGAAGCGCATCGAACCTCCCTCCGCCCGACCTCGGCGGACCGGCTCCGCGCCGCACCGAAGCCCCGCCGGTCAGCCCTGCTGCGAGTGACCAGAGCCGCGACGGCTGGTTGTCGGACCTGCTCAACCGGGCCGACGGCGACAGCGAGACCCCGCGAGGCCGAACCAATCCCAATGCCCCGCAGGGGCCTGCCAATCCGCTGGAAGCGCTGTCGCTGGACATCGGCCGCATGATGGACCGCAACCTTGCCGCAGAAATGTGGGATCGTTATCAGCGCGGCGAACGGAAGGCCTTCACCAAGCGTCTCTATACGCCGAACGGCCAGAAGGCGTTCGACGAGGTCAGCCGCAAGTATCGCGCCGACCGGGCGTTCAAGCAGACCACCGATCGCTACATCGCCGAATTCGAGCGCCTGCTCGATGAGGTGTCGCGCGACGAACGCGGCGGACCTGCAGCCTTGCGCAACTATCTCGTGTCCGAGACGGGCATGGTCTACACCCTGCTCGCCCACGCGGCCGGCCGCCTCGCCTGAGGCAGCGCAAACCGCAGCTTCAACAAATCAAACGCCCTCGGCATTGCCGGGGGCGTTTTCTTTTTGGCACATTGTCTGGAATATGCGTGATTGAACCGATACGGCCGCAAGACCGCGCCGCATGAGCTATGGCAACTCTCTGGCGATTACTGCCGCCGCCGCTCGGATGCGGCAGGTGCCGCTGCCGGGGCTGGCGTAGGCGTGCTGGCACTGCCGGGGCCGAAGATCAGCCGCCGCGGATCGCGGTCCAGATTATTGATCGCCCGGCTGATGTCGCCAAGGGTGCGGCGCCCATCCACGATCAGTGCGCCCGAGCGCTTGTCGAGATTGTCCGCCAGTTCCTTGAACGACTCGATCGCAGCCGAGAGTTTTCCGCCATCCTTGCCACCCGCGAGCAGATCGATGCCGGTCATCACGCTGTCCGCCTTCGACATGACCCCATCGACCTTGGACATAACGCCATCGGCTTTCGCCACGATGCTGTCGAGCTTGCTGGCATTGCGCGCCAGCACCTCGGTAAAGGTTTCGACGTTGCGCAGCGAGTTCCGGACCGATTCCTGATTTTCTGCGACCACGCGATTGATGTTCTGCAGCGTCGCGCGAACGGCTTCGGTGATGTCCTGCAAGGCATTGGGGTCGGCCGTCAGCGTCGGCACGCCGTCATCGGCGGCGGCGACCGGCGGCGCGTCCAGCGAGCTGCCCTTCAGCGCAATCGCCGCAACGCCGGTCAGGCCCTGAAATTCGAGACCGACCTGGGTGTCGTTGCGCACCGGCGCGCTGTCGATCATGGCGAGTGCGACCACCCGCCGCGGGTTGTCAAGTTTCACCGAAACCACTTCGCCGATCCGCACGCCGTTGAAATTGACGCTGCCGCCGGTGCGCAATCCGGTCACCGGCCCCTCGAACACGATGCGCAGCGGCGAGCGCAGCTTTGCTGAATGAAGGCTCTGGAACCACAGCACGAAGCTGAAGGCCGCGGCGATGATCCCCAGCGTGAATGCGCCGATCAGGACGTAATTCGCCCGGGTTTCCATCACTCTGCTCCAATACTCAGGTTACAACGGCGCGGGCGCGCTTGCCGTGAAAATAGGATTTCAGCCACGGATGCTGCGATGCCCGCATCTCTTCGATCGAGCCTACCGCGATCACCTTACCGTCTCCTAAAACGGCGATCCGGTCGCAGGCCGTATACAGGCTATCGAGGTCATGGGTTACCATGAAAACCGTCAGCCCCAAAGTCCGCTGCAGCGTCATCACGAGGTCGTCGAAGTCTCCGGCGCCGATCGGATCGAGGCCGGAGGTCGGCTCATCGAGGAACACAAGTTCCGGATCGAGCGCCAGCGCCCGTGCCAGCGCCACGCGCTTGATCATGCCGCCGGAGAGTTCCGAAGGATAACGATCGGCGACCTCGGGTTTCAGTCCGACCATGCCGAGCTTGGCGATGGTGATCTCGTCCAGCAGACGCTCGGAGACTTTGAGATACTCCCGCACCGGGAACTGGATGTTCTGGCGCACGCTCAATGACGAGAACAACGCACCGTGCTGGAACAGAATGCCCCAGCGCCGCTCGACCGCGCGGCGCGCGTCCGAATCCGCACTCCCAAGATCGACGCCGAACACCTCGATGTCGCCCGCGAGCCGCGGAACCAGACCGATGATGGTGCGCATCAGAACGGATTTGCCGGCGCCCGACGGGCCGACGAAGCCGAGCACTTCGCCGCGTTTCACATCGAGATTGAGGCCATTGAGAACGCGGGTCTTGCCGCCGCCGAACTCAACGGTCAGATCGCGCACGCGAATGATCGCGTCATCAGGAGGATTGGCCATCGCTATTTCCCGATCGACGCGAAGAAGATCGCAAAGATGCCATCCATCACGATGACGAAGAAGATGCCCTTCACCACCGAGGCGGTGGTGTGCTGACCCAGCGATTCCGCGCTGCCACGGACCAGCATGCCCTCGACGCACGCGACGATGCCGATGACGATCGCCATGAACGGCGCCTTGACCATGCCGATCATGAAATGATCGATGCTGATGGCGTCGCGCAATCGCAGCAGGAACGCTTCAGGCTCGACGCCGCCGTAAAGCCACGCCACCAGCCCGCCGCCGTAGAGCGCGGCCATCGCACCGAGGAACGTCAGAGCCGGCAGACCGATGACCAGCGCAATGATCCGCGGCAACACCAGCACCTCGATAGGGTCGAACCCCATGGTGCGGAGCGCATCGATCTCCTCGCGCATTTTCATGGAGCCGAGCTCGGCGGTGTAGGCGCTGCCGGAGCGTCCAGCGACCATGATCGCAACCAGCAAGACGCCGATTTCGCGCAGCACCAGCACGCCGAGCATGTCGACGACGAAAACATCGGCGCCAAAGCGGCGGAAATGAAACAGACCCTGCTGGGCGATGATGCAGCCGATCAGGAAGGTGATGAGCACGACGATCGGAACCGCGCGCCAGCACACCTGCTCCAGATGATGGACCACCGACGTGAGGCGAAACCGCGTTGGATGGCGCACGACGGTCCACAGCGCAAACAGCAGCGCGCCGGTCATGTCGATGATGCCGATCAGCGTATCGCCGATCTGGGCGACGCTGCGTCCGATCCGCTCAAGCGTGGCTTTGACAGTGACCGGTTCCCGATCCGGTGGTGGCGTTTCCTTGACCCGGCGAACCTCGTCCACCAGCGTCGAGTAATTCGCCGACAGACCTGCGATCCGCAGTTCCGCGCCGGTCAGCGCGAGGCTGCGGCTGAGACGTTCGATCAGCCAGGCCCCGAACGTATCGAGCTTGGCGACCTTCGACACGTCGATCAGCACGCGCTTGCTCTGGCTGTTCATCTTCTCGATGTCGCCGACAAGCACCTCGAGATCGGGCGCATAACGCGCCGTCCACGGTCCGGACGCATAGAGCGCAAGCGCATCGCCCTGCGTCATCCGCTCCAAAGCCGGTCCGCCGTTCAATGTCCGCTCCCGCGCAGAATCATACGTCCAAGACAAGCTTTGCGCCCAACGCAAGCCGGTGCGAACAGCGATGACTGTGACTTGTGCGACATTGCCAATAACAGCCATAATTGAGCGCGAGGGGCAACCCCTCGCCGGGAAATTGCAGATTTTCGAATGACTTCCGAGAGACCCATAACGCTTGCGGCCACTATTGAACGCTGGCCGATCGCCGGCAGCTTCACCATCAGCCGCGGCGCCAAGACCGAAGCGGTGGTCGTCGTGGCGACGCTCTCGGACGGCACTCACACCGGACGCGGCGAGTGTGTTCCCTACCCGCGCTATGGCGAAACGCCGGACGCGACGCTCGCAGCGATTGAAGCGATGCGTGCGGCATTCGCAGCGGGATTGAGCCGCGATGCGTTGCAGTCGGCGATGCCGCCCGGCGCGGCGCGAAACGCGCTGGACTGTGCGCTGTGCGATCTTGAGGCAAAGTCAGGGCACAGGCGAATCTGGGATGTGCTGGATCGAGCGCCACCAAACGCCTGCACCACAGCCTACACCATCTCGCTGGGAACCCCCGAGGCGATGGCGGACGCCACGGCAAAAGCCGCACATCGCGCGTTGCTCAAGATCAAGCTCGGCGGTGAAGGCGATGCTGAGCGAATCGCCGCCGTGCGAAAAGCCGCGCCTCAATCCGAGCTGATCGTCGATGCCAACGAAGCCTGGACCCCGGCCAATCTCGAACGCTATCTCACGATCTGCGCGGACGCCGGCGTGACGATGGTCGAGCAGCCTTTGCCCGCTGGACATGATGACGTGCTGGCTCGCATCAAACGGCCGGTCGCGGTCTGCGCCGACGAGAGCGTGCATGATCGCGCGTCGCTTCGCGGTCTGCGTGAGCGCTACGACGCCATCAACATCAAGCTCGACAAGACTGGAGGTCTCACCGAGGCGCTGGCGATGGCCGGCGAGGCACGCACGCTCGGCTTCGGCATCATGGTCGGCTGCATGGTGGCGACATCGCTCGCGATGGCGCCAGCGATGCTGGTGGCACAAGGCGCGCGCATCGTCGATCTCGATGGACCGCTGCTGCTGGCGAAAGATCGCGCACCCGGACTCCGTTACGAGGGAAGCCTCGTGCATCCCCCGGAAAAGGAATTGTGGGGTTAGGCCTTCGCGGAGCCGGAGCGATCGAGGCGTGACAACGCCAGCGCGATGATCGCCGCCCCGGCCAGCGCCTGCATCGCCATGACATAGTAGACGCCCTGCCCGAGGCTGCCGTAAAGCGCGCCGGACAGGATCATCGATGCTGCGGTCAACGCTCCGTTCGACGCCACGAGGTAGCCCTGCGCCGTGGCGATGACGTGTCCCGGCGCCAGACGAACCAGCATGCCAACCGCGCCGAGATGCACGATTCCGAACGTCAGACCATGCAGCAGTTGCACCGAGGCAAGCACGGCCAGCGGCGGCTCCTGCGCGGTGATGATCCAGCGAACGACGGCGGCGGACGCGCCGATCAGCATTTGCATCGCCGGTGAAATCGTAAAGCGCGGCGAGATCGCGAACACCGCGATCTCAGCCAACACACCGAGCGACCAGAGACCGGCAATGGTAAACCCGCTGAGCTCGGCGTCGCGCCAGACGATCGAAGCGAATGTGTAGTAAGCGGCGTGGCTGCCCTGAATCAATCCAGCTGCGACAATGACAGCGACGAACAAGGGATTGCGCAGCAGTGCCGGAGATGCCGCGACGGGCACTTCACCCGCGCTTCGATCGAGTGGCCGAAGCGCGAACGACACCAGCACATTAAGCACGGCAAGCGCGATCAAAACCCAGATCACGTTTTTGCCCGAAATGGCATCGAGCAAAACACCGCAAATCAATGTCCCGGCGACAAACGCGACCGAACCCCACAGCCGCAGCGGACCATAGTTGAGGCCATAACGGGCGCAACCTTTCAGCGCATAGCCGTCACTCAACGGCCCGAGCGGCGTCCACACCGCTGCGGTCAATGCGAACACCATGAAAATCGCCAGCGGATGCCGCAGCGGCTCCAGTACGATGAAGCCGATCAGCGTCAGGCACGACGCCGCGATCATGACGCCGCGCAGCGCGTTCATACGCTCCGCAATCCGGGTCACCACCGGCAGCACGGTGAAGCGCGTCAGCGACGGCACGGCGGTGATGATCCCGATCCAGGACGAATCGATTCCGATCGCCTTTAGCCAGACCGGGAAGAACGGCAGATAGGTGCCAGCCAATCCCAGCGTGGTGCCGTAGAATAACCCGATGCGAATCGCGAATCGGCGACCGGCCGAAGCGTGAGCGGCGGGGATTTCCGGGGCGGGCGACATCAATTCAATTGCGATTCGCTGCGGATCATGATGATCGTTGTCATGACGGACACGCAGCGGGCAAGGGTTTTGGTGCCGCGGCATGAACGAACAAACGGCCTCATGACAGGCCCAGAATGGCTCGGATCGATGGTTGATCGGACAGATGGTTGATCGGATAAATGGCTGATCGGATAAATGGCTGATCCTGCATTTGCACTGTCGCCAATCGCAGCGCGCGGCGCGATGCCGGGCGAAGAGGACTACGACGCGATCCGTGAAGCGTTCATGGAAACCTCGCGCGGCCGCTGGTTTCTGACCGAATACGCCAAACGCAATCGCAACGCCGACACCACTCTCGTGCTCGACGCCGTGGCACGGCTCGAAGCGGGTTTGGCGACGCAGAAACAGGACCATCGCGACAGAGCGGGCGATGCGATCGCCGCAGTCGCCGCGCTGCTGGCACAGACTCGCGGTGACGTGGAAGCGCTGCTTGCTGTGAAGCAAGCGCCCGCCGACGACTCAGCGGCGCTCAAGGGCGTGCGGGTCTTGCGCGAGATGTCGTGGACATTACGGGAGAGCGGCAACGATGCCCGCATTCCCAACTTGCTCGAAAAACAAGCGACCGCCATTGAGGACGGACTGAAGTCTGCGATCGGCGACGACACCCGCCGGGATGTGCTGGCCCTGTTCGACCGATTGGCGAACGAGGTCGAGGCTCTCACGCGCGAGGACGCACCGTCCCGAGAGGAACCCGCGACAAGCCGTGCGAGCGCGGCGACGACTGGTGCCGAGCAGCCAGCGAAGGCACCTCCCGTCTCCGAAACGGTCGATACGGCCACAGTTGGCGCGGCTGTCGCCGAGCGCGTGATCGAAGAAACCAGCATCGAAGAAAGCCCGATCGAATACCCCCCAGTTGGCGAGATTCGCGTCGAGGACACGGCTGCGTTCAGTGAAGCATTGCTCGATGTTCCCGATGAAACGGAAACCATAGCCGGCAATGCCGAACTGACTTGGGATGATGCGCCTGTCGAGGCGGTTCATGTTGAAACGGCAGAAGCTGTATCTGTCAGCGAACTTGCCGCTACCGCCGAAGTCGCGCCGGCTCCGCAGCCGTCAGTACGGTTGCCGGATGCAATCGAAAGCCCGGCGCTGGTGAAGCCGCATCAGGATCAGCAATCGCTCGGCGCCTCGCTGATTGAAAACGGCATCGTGTCGAAGCCCGATGCACCGCGCGGCGATCCACTGGCGCCATTCAAGCGCATGACGCAGGCCGAGCGGGTCGCGTTTTTCTCCTGATAACCTGAGTGCGATCAGGCAATCAGCCGCGCATACATGTCGGGATCGACGTTGCCGCCCGACAGCACGATGACCGATGTCTTGCCTTTGGCATCCATCCGTCCGTTGAGCAGCGCCGCCAGCGCGACAGCCCCGCCCGGCTCGACCACCAGTTTCAATTCGCGATAGACCAGCGCGACCGCTGAGCCGACTTCCGTGTCCGATGCGGTGACGCCGCCTGCAAGCAGCGCGCGATTGATCGCGAACGTGATCTCGCCGGGCATCGGCGCCATCAGTGCATCGCAGATCGTATATCCGCCGGGGCTCAGCGGTTCGCGCTGCCCGGCCTTCAGCGATCGCGCATGATCGTCAAAACCCGCAGGCTCCGCGCACATCACCCGAACATCCGGAAATCTGGCCTTCACGGCGGTCGCAATGCCGGCAACCAATCCACCACCGGACGCCGGCGCGGCAACGATATCCGGGGTAATCCCCATCGCGGCCAGATCCGCAGCGATTTCCAGCCCGACGGTGCCCTGCCCCGCAATGATCTTTGGATCGTCGAACGGCGGCACGACTGTCGCGCCGGTGCGGCCCGCGATCTCGCGCGCAATGGCTTCGCGATCCTCGCGATGACGATCGTAGAGAATGACATCCGCGCCGTAGGCCTTGGTGCGCTCGCGCTTCGAGACCGGCGCATCCGACGGCATCACGATGGTCGCATGCATTCCGAGCAGTTGCGCGGCGAGTGCCACGCCCTGCGCGTGATTGCCGGAAGAAAACGCCACCGCGCCGGACTTGCGCGCATCGGGCGGGATCGACGACAGTTTGTTGAACGCGCCGCGGAACTTGAACGAACCGGTTCGCTGCAGCAACTCCGGCTTGATGAAGACGCGCCCGCCAACAAGTGCATCGAGTGCCGCCGACGACAGCAGCGGCGTGCGCACCGCTTGCGGCGCCAGTACGCGGGCGGCGGCTTCGATATCGGCGATGGTGACGGGCAAGGCAGCAGCGACAGAAGATTTGGACATGCGCGCGTTCTAACGCGCATCGCCGCCTCCGCGCAACGGCTTAGCCTTCACATGTGTGCATATCAGCTATCAGAGCATGATCCCGAAAAGTGGACGTCCGGTTTTCGGTATAGATCATGCTCAATCAAAGATAAGCGACGAGTTGATCCAGCGAAGCTGGATTAACTCTAGTGCCGCCGATCTGAAGTTCCTGCAGCGGCTGCCGCAAATTTATCTCAGGAACTTCAGATCGATAAGCGGCACTAGAATCATAGAGTTGCTAGTATCCTTTTGTTTCCGAAGTTCGTGTCTGGGGTTGCCGCAATGACTCACGAACTTCGGAAACAGGGTACTAGCGGGCGAAGCGCTGCAATACGGCGCGAATCGAGCGGCGGCGCTTGGTGCGGTGATCGGAGATCAGCACCCGATTGACGTTATCGATGAAAATGCGGGCCGACGATTCCCATGAATGCCGCAGCGCGAACTCGCGGCATTCCTCCCGCGACATTTTCAGCGCACCCAGACAGGCCGCATGAAGATCATCGCTCAAGACACCGACAGGCGCATTGCCGATCACGTCTTTCGGGCCGGTCACCGGCAAAGCCGCAACAGGAACGCCGCTCGCCAGGGCCTCAAGCAGCACAAGGCCGAACGTATCGGTCTTGCTCGGAAACACGAACACATCGGCTGCGGCATAGGTCCCGGCCAGCGCCTCGCCATGCTGCGAGCCGAGAAATACCGCATCCGGGTATTGTTGCTGGAGGCCTTCGCGCGCGGGTCCATCGCCGACGACAACTTTTGTGCCCGGCAGATCGAGCGACAGGAACGCTTCGAGATTCTTCTCGACAGCAACGCGGCCGACCGACAGGAACACCGGACGCGGCAAGCCGAGATCAGCCGGTCGCGGACGAAACAGATTGGCATCGACGCCGCGCGGCCATAGCACGACGTTGCGGAATCCCTTGCCGCGAAGCTCTTCGGCCAGCGCTTGTGTAGCGGCCATCACTGCGCTGCTCGCACCGTGAAAGTGCCGCAGCAACGCCCAGATCCAGGATTCGGGGATCGGCGCACGCGCCGAGATGTATTCGGGAAAACGGGTGTGGAAGCTGGTGGTGAACGGCAGACCGCGTTTGCGGCAGTAGCGCCTGACCCAGATTCCGATCGGTCCTTCGGTCGCGATGTGGATGCTGTCCGGATTTGCCTCGACGATCATGCGCTCGATCTTGGCACTACTCGGGATCGCGAGGCGCAGATCGGGATAGCTCGGCATGGCCACAGTGCGGAAACTCGCCGGCGTGAGAAACACGACCTCGTCACCAAGCGCCTTGGCCGCTTCCGCCGTCATCATCAGCGTGCGGACGACACCGTTGACTTGCGGGTGCCAGGCGTCGGTGGCTACTAAAATTCTCATTCAGTACCCCGTTTCCGAAGTTCGTAAATCGCTGCTGCATCCCCAACAACGAACTTCGGAAACAGTTGGGGTACTGACAATTTCAACTTACCTAGTGCCGCTTTCGATCTGAAGTTCCTGATATGAACTTGCAGCAATCGCTGCAGGAACTTCAGATCGGTGGCACTAGGCTGCACGCACCGCGACGCGCGCGACGGGCTTTTCCCGCTGCAACGGTTCGGTCCATGTGATGATCTCGAAACGGCCGTCCTCATGCTCGGCCAGCGCCGTGCAGCTTTCGACCCAGTCGCCGCAGTTCATGTAGCGGATGCCGTTTTCGTCGCGGATCGTCGCGTAGTGAATGTGGCCGCAGATCACGCCATCCACATGATGGCGCCGCGCCTCATTGGCCAGCGTGGTCTCGAACGCGCCGATGTAGTTGACGGCGTTCTTCACCTTCAGCTTGGCCCATTGCGACAGCGACCAGTACGGCACGCCGAACCAGCGGCGGAACATGTTGACCAGACGGTTCATGCGGATCGCGAAATCGTAGGCGCGATCGCCGAGATGGGCGAGCCAGCGCGCGTTCTGCACGACGAGGTCGAAGATATCGCCGTGAATGACGAGATACTTTTTGCCGTCGGCAGCGGTGTGAACGATGTTCTCGACCACTTCGATACCGCCGAAATGGGTGCCGTAATAATTGCGCAGGAACTCGTCGTGATTGCCGGGCACGTAGACGACGCGCGAACCTTTGCGGGCCTTGCGCAGCATCTTCTGGACGAAGTCATTGTGGGATTGCGGCCAGAACCAGTTTCCCTTGAGCGCCCAGCCATCGACGATATCGCCCACGAGATAAATCGTGTCGGCGTCGTGGGTTTTGAGGAAATCGAGGAGGCGGTCTGCCTGGGAGCCGCGCGCTCCGAGATGAACATCGGAGATAAACAAGGTGCGAAAGCGTCGTTCCTGACCGCTCTCACTCATCACGTCACGTCCCATGGCCGCGCCAATAGCAGATTCATATGACAGTGGAATGACGCCTCAGGCGGCAAGCGGCACCGCCGTGCGTTCGAAACAAACCAGCGTATAGATACCGAACGGCGCAACTTTCCGCCGTTCGACCAGGATGGCGTCGTTGTTTGATTGCGCCCACGCCTGCAAGCGCGCGAACGGAAATTCGGGGCGAAGACCGAGCGAACGGGTCTTCTGCGCAGCCCAGCGCTCGACCGCGGCGGCAACGCCGACTTCCGAATACAGATGATTGACGAGAAT
>JAKFUP010000047.1:13271-16920 GCA_021732625.1 Hyphomicrobiales bacterium | reverse complement strand
TCGCCCGCGTCTACGGTCTGGACAACGTTCAGGCCGGTGAAATGGTCGAGTTCGAGAACGGCACGCGCGGCATGGCGCTCAATCTCGAAACCGACAACGTCGGCATCGTGATCTTCGGCGCCGACCGCGAAATTAAAGAAGGCCAGACCGTCAAGCGCACCCGCGCCATCGTGGACGCGCCGGTCGGCAAGGGTCTGCTCGGCCGCGTCGTCGACGCGCTTGGCAATCCGATCGACGGCAAAGGCCCGATCAAGGCTGACAAGCGCATGCGCGTCGACGTCAAGGCGCCGGGCATCATCCCGCGCAAGTCGGTGCATGAGCCGATGGCGACCGGCCTCAAGGCGATCGACGCTTTGATCCCCGTCGGCCGCGGCCAGCGCGAGCTGATCATCGGTGACCGCCAGACCGGCAAGACCGCGATCGCGCTCGACACGATTTTGAACCAGAAGCCGCTCAACGCGCAGCCGGACGAAAAGATCAAGCTGTATTGCGTTTACGTCGCGATCGGCCAGAAGCGTTCGACCGTCGCCCAGTTCGTCAAGGTGCTCGAAGAGCAGGGCGCGCTGGAATACTCCGTCATCGTTGCCGCGACCGCATCCGATCCGGCGCCGATGCAATACCTCGCGCCGTTCACCGGCTGCACCATCGGCGAGTTCTTCCGCGACAACGGCATGCACGCCGTCATCATCTATGACGATTTGTCCAAGCAGGCCGTTGCCTATCGTCAGATGTCGCTGCTGTTGCGCCGTCCGCCGGGCCGCGAAGCGTATCCGGGCGACGTGTTCTATCTGCATTCGCGCCTGCTCGAGCGCGCCGCGAAGCTCAACGACGATCACGGCAACGGCTCGCTGACCGCGCTGCCGGTCATCGAGACCCAGGCCAACGACGTGTCGGCGTACATTCCGACCAACGTGATCTCGATCACCGACGGGCAAATCTTTCTGGAAACCGATCTGTTCTTTCAGGGTATCCGCCCGGCGGTGAACGTCGGTCTGTCGGTGTCGCGCGTCGGTTCGTCGGCGCAGACCAAGGCGATGAAAAAAGTCGCCGGCAAGATCAAGGGCGAGCTCGCGCAGTACCGCGAAATGGCGGCGTTCGCGCAGTTCGGCTCCGACCTCGACGCCACGACGCAGCGTTTGCTCAACCGCGGCTCGCGCCTGACCGAACTTTTGAAGCAGGCGCAATTCTCGCCGCTGAAGATGGAAGAACAGGTCTGCGTGATCTATGCCGGCGTCAACGGCTATCTCGATCCGCTGCCGGTCAACAAGGTGCGCGCGTTCGAGGACGGGTTGTTGTCGCTGCTGCGCGGCAAGCACGTCGAGCTGCTCAACGCGATCCGCGACTCGCGCGATCTGTCGGATGATTCCGCCGGCAAGCTGAAGGCCGTCGTCGAAGGGTTTGCCAAGACGTTTGCGTAAATTATCTTTGTCGTGGCCGGGCATAGCCGTTCGAAGAACGGCGTTCTAAAGAACACCTATGTCCCGGCCATCCCGATAAACAGGCAATGCCTGCCTAAGCGAGATCACCGGGACAAGCCCGGTGATGACGGAAAGCAGAAGAGACTAGAGTTCATGGCCTCTCTCAAAGACATGCGGGTCCGCATCGCCTCCACCAAGGCGACGCAGAAGATCACCAAGGCCATGCAGATGGTCGCAGCCTCCAAGCTGCGCCGCGCGCAGAGCGCTGCCGAAGCCGCGCGGCCTTACGCCGAGCGCATGGAAACGGTGATCGGCAATATCGCGGGCGCCGCTGCGGCGACCGGCACCGGTCCGGCGCTGATGACCGGCACCGGCAGCGACAAGGTCCATATGCTGCTGGTTTGCACCGGCGAGCGCGGACTGTCGGGCGCGTTCAACTCGTCGATCGTGCGGCTGGCGCGCGACCGTGCGCTGTCGCTGATGAACCAGGGCAAAGAGGTCAAGTTGTTCTGCGTCGGCCGCAAGGGCTACGAGCAGTTGCGCCGCCTGTTCGACAAGCAGATCGTCGAGCATATCGAGCTGCGCTCGGTGAAAGTTTTGGGCTTCGGCAATGCCAACGATATCGCCAGGAAGATCATCGCGCGATATGAGGCCGGCGAGTTCGACGTCTGCACGCTGTTCTTCTCGCGCTTCAAGTCGGTGATCTCGCAGGTTCCGACCGCGCAGCAGATCATTCCGCTGGTGATCGAAGAGAAGCCGGCAGGCGCCGCGCCGCTCGCGCCGTATGAGTACGAGCCCTCGGAAGACGAAATTCTCGCCGACCTGTTGCCGCGCAATCTCGCGGTGCAGATTTTCCGCGCGCTGCTCGAGAACAACGCTTCGTTCTATGGCGCGCAGATGTCGGCAATGGACAACGCCACCCGCAACGCCGGCGACATGATCCGCAGGCAGACCCTGATTTACAACCGTACCCGGCAGGCGATGATTACGAAGGAGCTGATCGAAATCATCTCCGGCGCCGAAGCGGTCTAGAAGACGTGCAATTTTCCCTCCCCTTGAAAAGGGGAGGGTGGTTTCCGAAGGAAATCGGGTGGGGATCGCTCCACCGGATGACCCCCACCCGGCAAGCAAGGCTTGCCGACCTCCCCCTCTAGGGGGAGGTTTAAGAGATGAACTTGAGAGGACGTTTTCATGGCTACACCCGCCAACCAGACTGGACGCATCACGCAGGTCATCGGCGCCGTCGTCGACGTGCAGTTCGAAGGTCATCTGCCGGCCATTCTCAACGCCATCGAGACCAAGAACAACGGCAACCGCCTGGTGTTCGAAGTGGCGCAGCATCTCGGCGAATCGACGGTGCGCGCCATCGCGATGGACACCACCGAGGGTCTGGTGCGCGGTCAGGAAGTCACCGACACCGGCTCGCCGATCATGGTGCCGGTCGGCGTCGGCACGCTCGGCCGCATCATGAACGTGATCGGCGAGCCCGTCGACGAGCAGGGTCCGGTGAAGTCGGAAGGCGAGCGCGCCATCCATCAGGAAGCGCCGGCCTACACTGAACAGTCCACCGAAGCTGAAATTCTCGTCACCGGCATCAAGGTTGTCGATCTGCTCGCACCGTATGCAAAAGGCGGCAAGATTGGCCTGTTCGGCGGCGCCGGCGTCGGCAAGACAGTGCTGATTCAGGAACTGATCAACAACGTCGCGAAAGCCCACGGCGGTTACTCGGTGTTCGCCGGCGTCGGCGAGCGCACGCGCGAGGGTAACGATCTCTATCACGAGTTCATCGAATCCGGCGTCAACAAGAAGGGCGGCGGCGAAGGCTCGAAGTGCGCTCTGGTTTACGGCCAGATGAACGAACCGCCGGGCGCACGCGCGCGCGTCGGCCTCACCGGCCTCACCGTCGCAGAACACTTCCGCGATCAGGGCCAGGACGTGCTGTTCTTCGTCGACAACATCTTCCGCTTCACGCAGGCCGGCTCCGAAGTGTCGGCGCTGCTCGGCCGTATTCCTTCGGCGGTGGGTTATCAGCCGACGCTCGCGACCGACATGGGCGCGCTGCAGGAGCGCATCACCACCACCACCAAGGGTTCGATTACGTCGGTGCAGGCGATCTACGTTCCCGCCGACGACTTGACCGACCCGGCGCCTGCGACATCGTTCGCCCATTTGGACGCGACCACGGTGCTGAACCGCGCGATTTCGGAAAAGGGCATCTATCCGGCGGTGGA
>JAKFUP010000047.1:0-12630 GCA_021732625.1 Hyphomicrobiales bacterium | reverse complement strand
ATGGCCACTCTTCACTTCGAACTCGTCTCGCCCGAGAAGCTCGCGTTTTCCGGCGAGGTCGATCAGGTCGATGTCCCCGGCGTTGAGGGCGATTTCGGCGTGATGGCCGGCCATGCGCCGATGGTTGCCAGCGTGCGTCCCGGCATTCTCACGGTGACGGTGGGCGGCAAGCACGAGAAGATCGTCGTGCTCGGCGGTCTCGCCGAGGTGTCCGACAAGGGCCTTACCGTGCTCGCGGAAACCGCGGTGTCGGTGCAGGATATCGACAAGACGGCGTTCGCCGAACAGATTGCGCAGATGGAAGCCGATCTGAAAGAAGAAGAAGGCAGCGCGCTCGATCGTGCCATCGCGCGCCTCGATCACTTCAAGACCATTGAGCAGCACATCACCTCGACCGCGATGCATTGAGCGGCGGGTTGCTGGTGGTCGCCGCCGTATCTGCCGCAACGTCTTGCCGGCACGTGGCAGCTCTGTCGGGCAGACGTTGGTTCTGAGGTTATGAGTCCCTGCTTTCGCAGGGACGACTAGTTTGTTTACTCATCGACATACTCAGTTGTCGCCCTCAGTTGTCGTCCCTGCGAAAGCAGGGACCCATAGCCACCGAGTTAATGGTTGGCTCTCATGTCAGCAGATCGCTGAGATCGCGCCAGTCCAGATTGTCCTTCTCAATCAATTGAATCTTCCACTCGCGCTTCCAGCGCTTGAGTTGCTTTTCACGGATGATGGCCTCTTCGGGCGTAGCAAATGCTTCGGTGTAAACGAGGCGTTGGATGTCGTGCTTTTTCACGAACAGCGATCCTTTGCCAGATCGATGCGTCTCAAGTCGCTCACGCAGCGAATTCGTCACGCCGATGTAAAGCGTTCCGTAGCGGCGGCTTGCAAGGATGTAGATCGAATACATCGTTCCAAGTGGCTGCTTCTGAGGTTATGGGTCCCTGCTTTCGCAGGGACGACGGATACTGGTTCTACGAGCAGCTATCCATTCCCAAATCTTGCCAACGCAGGTTCATCACCCCCCAAACCGCGCGAACTCTCTCGCCACGGTGCGATAGACATCTTCGCGAAACGGCACCACGAGTCCGGCGACACGATCGAGCCGTTCCCAGCGCCATTGGTCGAATTCCGGCGGCTGATCGTTGCGCGGCGTCAGCGGATCGATCTCGCTCTCATGCCCCTGAAAGCGCATCGCGAACCATTTCTGCCGCTGGCCGCGAAATGTTCCGAGGCGATGCGGCGGTCCGTCGTAGGGCGGAAATTCATAAGTCAGCCATCCGGTCTCGGCGAGATAGCTTGCGCGGATAATGCCGGTCTCCTCCCAAAGCTCGCGTGCGGCAGCCTTGCGCGGGTCCTCGTGTTCGTCGATACCGCCTTGCGGCATCTGCCATTCGCGCCCCGGCAGCACTATTTCCGGGCCATCGTCGCGAAAGCGGCGTGCGATCAAGACCTGTCCCTGATCGTTGAACAGGGCGATGCCGACATTGGGCCGGTAAGGTTTGTCAGGAACCATGCGCTCGACTATGACTTCCGGGAAGCCGGGTAAATATCAAATATGATCGTGTGCTGCACGCCATGAGCGCCGCCGACATCGCCAAGGTTCGCATCCTCGAACTCGGTGACACAAGCTATTTCAAGACGCAGTACCCTGAGCGTACCACGTTGCTCTGGGCCGGCGCGCGGCTGCCGTTCGATCGCTCGATCGTCGATGGTTTCGCAACGCCATTACGGGTGCTGCGTGAGTTGCGCAGCGGCAAGCACGACATCGTCGTGTGTTACCCGACCCGCTACTCGCCATGGCATCCGCGCTATTGGGCGCGTGCACCGCTGCAAACGCCATTCAATCCGTGGGCGTCGCTGACCCGGCAGTTCGGTGTCAGCATGCTGCGCTTTACGGATGTGCCGGTTCCGCTTGTCGGGGTGGATATGGACGACGCGTTCGGCATCGGCAAGAGTTCGGTGTTCCTGCTGGACAAGGCGGACGTGTTCTTCAAGCGCGAACTTCCGGTCGACCGCTGGCAGGTGCTTTATGGCACGGTGCATCCGCATCTGCCGACACTGCGTTTCCGTAACAACGAACGCTGGCGGCGGAGGATGAAAAAATTGCATCCGATCTCGCTGCCGCAGTTCGGCCACGACGCACCGATGCAGCAGGCGCCGTTTCCGGAAAAGACCCACGACATTTTCTTTGCCGGTGGAGTCGGCGGGAATTCGTCGGTACGCGGCGACGGCTTGCGGGAACTTGAGCGGCTGAAGGCGCAGGGTTACCGAATCGATCAGCCAGCCGAGCGGATGGAGTACCGTGCCTATCTCGGCCGCATGTCGCGTTCGTGGATCGCCTGGTCACCGGAAGGGTTGGGTTGGGACTGCAACCGGCACTACGAGGCAGCCATGGTGCAGTCGGTGCCGTTGATGAACAATCCGACCATCCAGCGTCATGCGCCGTTGCTCGAAGGCGTACACGGTCTCTACTACGATCCTGAATCCGGCGGTCTGGAGCGCGCTGCAGCGACAGCACTCGCCGACAAGGACAGGTTGAAGCGGATGGCGATTGCGGCGCGCGATCTTGTTTTCGCGCATCATACCGGCAAGGCTTATTGCGATCACATCATCCGCAGCGCGTTCGATGCACATGCCGGCAGGTGAGCGCGATCAGGTGAGCGCGATCAGGTGAAGCTTTTGAATTCCTTCACCACACGCTCATAGACCGGCCGTTTGAACGGCACGATCAATTCGGGAAGATTTTTCATCGGCTCCCAGCGCCAGGCAACGAATTCCTGTTTGTGGCCGCCACCGGCCGGATTGGCGACATCGATCTCGCTGTCCTTGCCGGTGAAACGCATGGCAAACCATTTCTGCTTCTGGCCGCGATAACGGCCTTTCCACGAGCGGCCTGCGACCGTGCGGGGAATGTCGTAGGTCAGCCAGTCCGGCACTTCGCCGATCTTTTCGACGGACCGCACGCTGGTCTCCTCAAAGAGTTCGCGCTTGGCGGCGGTCCAAGCTTCCTCGCCGCTGTCGATTCCGCCCTGGGGCATCTGCCAGACGTGGGTTTCATCGACGTGTTCGATGCCGCCGGCGCGGCGGCCAACGAAGACAAGTCCTTCCTTGTTGAGCAGCATGATGCCGACGCAGCTGCGGTAGGGAAGATCTTCGTAACGCGGCATTCCGGGATAGCTCCACTCTCTCCGTCATGCCCGGCCTTGTGCCGGGCATCCACGTCTTGATCTTGTAGCAGGTAGACGTGGATGGCCGGGACAAACCCGGCCATGACGGCAATACGAAACAGCCTGCAAAGCGGGTGCAGCCTAACCCGATTTTGTTTTCTGCATCGCGGTTGTCAACGGAACGAGCAGGATTCCGCGGCTCTCAAGCGCCTTGGTCCAGGCGCCAATTCTATCGATGGACACAGGCAGGGCCGATGCGACGCCGATGGCGCTGCCGCGTTCCCGCGCGATGCCCTCGAGCTTGGTCAGGGCGCGGTCGATTTCGGCAGCGGTCGGCACCGCATCGATGCTCACGTCAGCCTTGCTGAAAGGCAAGGCCTGCGTCCCGGCAACTGCCGCAGCCACGCTGCGTGGCGAACTGCCGTCGTCCAGAAAAGCGAGCCCGCGTTTGGCCGCCTCGCGCAGGATCGGCTGCAGTGCAGCGTCGGTCGCAACGAAGCGCGCGCCCATGAAGTTGGCGAGGCCGACATAGCCCTGGAAGCGGCTGAGGTGCCAGTGCAGGCGGTCGAGATTCTGCTCGCCGTTGAGGGTGGTCAAAAGGGTCTGCGGGCCGGGATCGTTGTCGGGATAGTCGAACGGCTCCATCGGAATCTGCAGCAGCACTTCGTGCCGCTGCGCGCGGGCGCGCTCGACGAGCTTGCCGGGATCGGAGCCGTAGGGCGTGAACGCCAGCGTCACCGCGCCCGGCAGCTTCATGATGGCGTCGGCGGTCTTTGCCGCACCGACGCCGAGACCGGTGACGACAATCGCGATGCTCGGAATCTTGGCGGCGCGTGCGCGGTCGAGATCGCTGCCGGCGGCATAGGCCTTGAACGGCCTGAGACCGTCGGCAGCGGCGATCGGAATCATGCCGTAGCGTGAATTCTCCAGCAGCTTGGGATCGATGCCTGCGAGACGCACCGGCGCGGCACTGCCGGCCTCGACAGGTTCGCCACCGCCGATCTGCACATCGCGCCGCTCGCCGCTGGTTCCGTCGATGATGGTGATGGTCTTGCGGCCGGGATCGTCGGCCTTGGTCATGGCTTTCGTGGGCTCGGGCGCTTTCGCCATGCTGCCGGGCTTGGTCATGGCATCATCAACAGCAGGCAGCTTCGACGGATCGATCGCGACCCGCACCATCGGCTCGCCGCCAAACGGATTGTCGTTGAGCAACGCGAAACCGGCAAAGCCTGCGAGGAACAGCCCGAGCACGGCAGCGAGCGCCTGCATCGCCGAGATCGGCATGCGCAGCGCGAGCTTTCGCTTGCGCGGCTTGTCTTGCCCCAACGGGGTGCTGAGATCGTCCACCGACACGCCGCTAACCCTCGCGAATCAATCGCAGAATCCTAGCACGCCGAATCAGGTCAAGGATCGGGTGCGATTCCAGCCCGCGTTAAAAAGGGACGGGTGCAAAAAGGCTTCGTCCGGCGGGGTTAAGTACTGAAGGGACTCACGAAAAAGGCGGCCCGCAGGCCGCCATTCTCGTATCTGATGCTCGTATCGGGTGCTCGTATCGGATGGAACCGGTCGCGATCAGTTCGCGGCTTTCGGCTTCTCCGGAGTCTTCTGGGCATTGACCTGGATGCCATGGAGCAGGTCGACGGCGGCCTTGAGCGCCTTGTCGTCCTTGGCTTCCGGCGGCACGTAGGATTGCGAACCGGTCTCTTCGGTACCCTCGGCCTTGAGATGGCCGCGGAGCGAAGCCTCACCCTTGGTGTCGGTGCGAGCCTTCAGCTCTTCGGGAATGTCCTGCAACACTTCGATGTCCGGAATGATGCCCTTGGCCTGGATCGACTTGCCCGACGGCGTGAAATAACGCGCCGTGGTCAGCCGCAGCGCGCCGTTGCCGGAGCCGAGCGGGATGATGGTCTGCACCGAGCCCTTGCCGAACGAGCGCGTGCCGATCAGCGTTGCGCGCTTGTGATCCTGCAATGCGCCCGCGACGATCTCCGACGCCGATGCCGAACCGCCGTTAATGAGCACCGTCACCGGCTTGCCCTTGGTCAGGTCGCCCGCCTTGGCGGTGCGGCGCTGGGTTTCTTCGGCGTTGCGGCCGCGGGTCGAGACGATCTCGCCGCGATCGAGGAATGCATCGGACACCGTGACGGCTTCTTCGAGCAATCCGCCCGGATTGTTTCGCATGTCGATGATGAAGCCCTTGAGCTTGTCTGCGCCGATCTGGGTGGTGAGGGCCGCGATCTCGCGCTTGAGGCCTTCGGTGGTCTGCTCGTTGAACGTGGTGACGCGGATGTAGGCGATATCGTCGCTCTCCACGCGCGCGCGCACCGAGCGCACCCGGATGTTGTCGCGCATCAGCGTGACTTCGATCGGCTTGTCCTGGCCCTTGCGGCTGATCTTGAGCTTGATCTTGGTGTTGACCGGGCCGCGCATCTTCTCGACAGCCTGATTGAGGGTGAGGCCCTGCACGGCTTCGTCGTCGAGATTGGTGATGATGTCGTTGGCCATGATGCCGGCCTTCGACGCCGGCGTGTCGTCGATCGGCGACACCACCTTGATCAGGCCTTCTTCCATGGTGACTTCGATGCCGAGGCCACCGAATTCGCCGCGGGTCTGCACCTGCATGTCGCGGAAACTCTTGGCGTCCATGTAGCTCGAATGCGGATCGAGGCCCTGCAGCATGCCGCTGATCGCGGTCTCGACCAGCTTGCTGTCATCCGGCTTTTCGACGTAGTCGGCGCGGACGCGCTCGAACACATCGCCAAACAGATTGAGTTGCCGATAAGTGTCGGACGTCGCGGCTCGCGCGGTCGAACCGATGAACACAGCGCGGGGCTGCGTCATGAAAACCGTAAGTGCCGCACCAGCCGCAGCACTCAGGAGAACCAGGGAAGTCTTGCGCATCATCCGCGAACCTTTTCGCCTTCACTTGCGGCCCACCATGGGCCTGGATCGATAGATGTTCCGTCTTTGCGGAACTCGATATAGAGCACGGGCTGACTTGCGGTGGTCGCGAGGATCGCAGCAACCTGGGAGGTCGATCCCATGGTGGCAACGGGTTCTCCCGTCAGCACAAACTGGCCGATGTTAACAGATATACGCTCCATCCCGGCGATCAACACATGATACCCGCCACCGGCATTGATGATCAAGAGTTGTCCGTAGCTCCGGAACGGGCCTGAATACACAACCCATCCATCACACGGTGTTGTGACCTGAGCACCGGGCCGGGTTGCCAGAGAAATGCCTTTTTCGACGCCACCAGAACCGTCGGAACGGCCAAAATCGCGAATTTTGACGCCGTTCACGGGCATTGGCAGCAGGGCTTTAGCCGAGGCGAAAGCGATGGCAGGCGTGAGGCGGCCCGGATCCTTGAAGACATTCGGATTAGGCTTAATTCCGGAAGGCGCGCCCTGCAGGCTGGCGGTGGCCGCAGCCTTGGCCGCGCTCTTGAGGTCCTGTTCCATTTTCGCGATCAGGCCCTGCAGCGAATCAACTTGTTTTGAGAGCGTGATCGCGCGCTGGCGCTCGGATTCGAGATCGCGTTCGACGTCGCCTTGCTTTTTCTGACGCTCGTCGATGTAGGCGGCGAGTTGTACGCGTTCATTCGCAATCTTGTCGCGATCGGTGGCCAGCGCGTCGCGCTCCTGCGTGATGGCCTTGCGCACGGTGACGAGTTCGGACAGATCGCTGACGAGTTTGTCGGCGCGGGTGCGCATCTCCGGCACGATCGCGCCGAGCAGCATCGCGGTGCGCAGCGATTTCAGCGCATCTTCCGGCCGCACCATCAATGCGGGCGGCGTGCGGCGCCCGGCGCGCTGCAGCGCTGCGAGCACTTCAGCGGTTTCGGCGCGGCGCGAGTCGAGCGATTGGCGAATCTGGGTTTCGCGCACATCGAGCGGTTGCAGGCGCTTCTCGGCGTCGCTGATCTTGGTCTCGACGCCGCGCACGCGCGAGGCAATCCCGATCAGTTGCTGATTGAGCTTGCTGCGATCCTGACCGATCGCGGCAATATCGGCTTTCAGTTTCTTCTCAAGTTCGGTGGCGTTTTTCTGTTGCAGCCGCGCATCTTCAAGTTCGTGCTCGCGCTGCTTGATCAGATCGGCATCGGGCGTATTGGCTTGTGGCGCTGCGTTTGCCTGCGGAGAAGGGATGACTTGCGCGTGGGAAATATGCGATGGCAAACCGAGGGCAACGCCGAATGCGAGCGCGCATGACAAGCCGATGCGGCGATGGGCGGTGTGCGGCTCAGGTGCAATCGTCACGATATCGCGGATCTCAACAATTTGTGTTTGTAACCCGTGTTGGCAATCGGTCTTCGCGGTGGCCTTGGCAAGGTGCTGTCAGGCCCGGTGATAGGGGTGACCCGACAAAATCGTTGCCGCCCGGTAGAGCTGCTCCAGCAACATGACGCGAACCATCTGATGCGGCCAGGTCGCCTGACCGAACGCCAGCCGCAACCGAGCCTTGCGCCGCAATTCGGGCGAAAGTCCGTCCGCACCGCCGACAATAAACACGGCATCGGCCGAATCATCGCGCCAGCGGCCAAGATGGCGCGCAAAGGCGGAACTGTCGATGTTGTCGCCGCGCTCGTCGAGGGCGACAAGCTGGACCTTCTCCGGGACCAGGGCGGCGATGGCGGCGGCCTCCTCGGCGATCCGGGTCGGAGCATCTCCGGCGCGGCTCTCGGGCAGCTCGCGAATCTCGATGCCGCGAAAGCCGGTTTTGCGGCCGGTCTCCTCGAATCGCTCGCGGTAGCGCTCCGCCAGCTCGCGCTCGGGGCCTTGCTTGAGTTTACCGACGGCGATGAGGAGAATACGCATAACGCAATGTATCAGCGCTCTCGGTATTCTTCACCCATTTCCGACGGATCGGTAAGCCGGAGGTATGGCGAGATAGGGCTTTAACGACCTCTACGGGCGCTTGTGCCGCGCCTCATAGCGTGCGGCCAACTCAGCGCTGGGAATGGGCGGACAGGCTTCATTGAGATCCGTCAAAACCGAATTACCCGGGCGATCAAATATCCAAAGTGCGTATGCGGATATGGACAAGCCATCATCGTCCCTAGATCGATTTGGCTGAGTGCCCGCGGGGTTCCAGATCGTAGCGTTGATCCAAACCTGACGCGGATAACGCTGAAGCCGAATGAAGCGGCTGATGTCAACTTCATAGTTGAATGAAATCAGCGCTGACTCGTAAGGCGTCCATGCTCGACCTTGATTTACATTCAAGTAGTGAGCGCCGTGTGCGCGAGCGACGGCATGCACCATCGCAACGCGCCGATAGAGCGATGGCTCCGCTCGCCCCATCTCGATTAGCTCGGCACTGAGTTCGGCCGATATGATCTTGTCGGAATCGTCGAATGGCAGCCACCTTACGCGCCGTTTTGCTTTTGCGTCTGCCAAGAGCGCGCGATACTCGGCATTTGATACGGGTCCGAAGGTACAGTTGTCGTGCTCCGAATACTGCCGCCAAAGGGGCGCGGTCATCCAGGCTATCGCAAGGATGATCGCGGCCAGAGAGAACGAACGTATTGGGCGCGCTGTCACGCGATTTGCGATAGCTGCGCATCTATCCAAGAGATTGCGGAATCTGCTCAAAACATTATCCGGATTTTTGCGTGGTCTTGTCGGAAACCGGTCGTGAGGTTTCCCGGCCTACAAATTACGGATTCGATACCTGCCAGCTATGGCAAAAGCTGGTAGTTGCCGCCGCTTTCTCTGAAATAGTGCATCACAGATGCAAAAACGCTACGGAGCGCGCACGAACTAGTCAGCACGTGCAGTGCTCACCGCATCTCTATCCGGGCGGCGTCAGTTCGACTGCGCCGCTGCCGGTTCCCGCTTTACGGGATCGAGACCCTTCCACATCTTCTCGAGATTGTAGAACTCGCGGACTTCGGGGCGGAAGACGTGCACGATGACATCGTTGCAGTCGATCAGCACCCAGTCGCAGTTCTGCAAACCCTCGACGTGGAGGTTTTTGATCCCGCGTTCGCCAAGACCCTTTGCGACGTTCTCGGCGATTGCACCTACATGCCGGTTGGCCCGGCCGGTGGTGACGACCATGAAGTCTGCAATCGATGATTTGCCGCGAAGATCGATGGTGACCGTGTCTTCCGCCTTCATGTCGTCAAGGCGGGAGAGGATCAGGTTCAGGGTCTCGCCGGCGTCAGGCCGCGCCGTGAAGACCTTTGTGGGCGAGGAAAACTCAGTCGCCCGGGACAATACAGGTGTGGTCAGGGACCATTTCCTTTCACTGTATCGCGGACACCGAATCTTGGTGCCCGCTACCATAATAATCATGTGGGGTTAACGGTTTCAATCGTCCAGTGCACGAAGCTTATCTCAAAACGGAACCTCATCCTGAGGAGGCCGCATCGCGGCCGTCTCGAAGGATGATTTTGGATTGATCACTGGCCACATCCTTCGAGACGCCGTTTCTTGCGAAACGGCTCCTCAGGATGAGGCATTTCTGCTGACAAGCTACGTTCATCCACGCTTCCAGGTTCCGTCGGCATTGCGCAGGCCGGTCGAGGACAGGCTGGATTTCATTCCGGTCAGAAATACCCAAGCGGGCGGGCGGCGGTCGGCCAGTGTACCGGCAAGGCTTTCGGCGATGCGGTTTTTGCCCAGCGCATGGGCTGCGGGCGAGGCGAGCGCGGCAAAACTCTGCGGCGGCCGGTCGATCACGGCGATCGGCACTTTCTTTGCGATCCCTTGCCAGTCTTCCCAGCGGTGGAATTGCGCAAGATTGTCGGCTCCCATGATCCAGACGAAGCGCAGGGCACAGCGCCGCGTCAGGTAGGCAATCGTGTCATGAGTGTAGCGGGTGCCGATGACAGCTTCGAGACAGCTCACGTCGATGCGCGGATGGTGCGCGACCTCGCGCGCTGCATCCATGCGTGCGGTCAAAGCCGTCAGGCCGCGGGTTTCCTTGAGCGGATTGCCGGGCGACACCAGCCACCAGACACGATCAAGTTTGAGACGCTTCATGGCAAACAGACTGATGGCGCGATGCGCGGCGTGCGGCGGATTGAACGAGCCGCCGAGCAGGCCGATTCGCATGCCGTCCGTATGCGGAGGAATCACCGAGCGCAGATCCAAGTCAGATCCTCGTCACAGAATCATTCGCCGTCATGCCCGCGCTTGTCGCGGGCATCCACGTCTTTTGGAAATTGTCGAGGTCAAAGACGTGGATGGCCGGGACAAGCCCGGCCATGACGAAATAGTTCATGTTCGAAAAAGCGACGCTCACGGGCGCGTCTGTCCGCTGCCGTGGATGCGGTACTTGAAGCTGGTCAGTTGCTCGACGCCGACCGGACCGCGTGCATGAAACCGGCCGGTGGCAATGCCGATCTCCGCGCCGAAGCCGAATTCGCCGCCGTCGGCGAATTGCGTCGAGGCGTTGTGCAGCACGATCGCCGAATCCACTTCGCGCAGGAAACGCTGCGCCGATTGATTGTTCTCGGTGACGATGGTGTCGGTGTGGTGCGAGCCGTGCGTCTCGATGTGCGCAATCGCGCCGTCGATGCCATCGACGACTTTCGCGGCAATGATCGCGTCGAGATATTCGGTGTCCCAGTCCTCAAAGCTCGCAGGTTTCACGCGCGCATCGCTGGCCTGCACAGCGTCGTCGCCGCGCACTTCGCAGCCGGCGGCGATCAGCATCTCGACCAGCGGCTTCAGATGTGTGCCCGCGATCTTGCGGTCGATCAGCAGCGTCTCGGCCGCGCCGCAGACGCCGGTGCGACGCATCTTGGCGTTGAGCACGATGGACTTTGCCATGTCGAGCTTGGCGGTGGTGTCGATGTAGACGTGATTGAGGCCTTCGAGATGCGCGAACACCGGCACGCGGGCTTCCGACTGCACGCGGGCGACAAGGCTCTTGCCGCCGCGCGGCACGATGACGTCGATTGTGCCGTCGAGACCGGCCAGCATCATGCCCACAGCGTCGCGGTCGCGCGTCGGCACCAGCACGATGGCGTCTTCCGGCAATCCAGAGTCGCGCAGACCTTGCACGAGAGTTGCGTGAATCGCGCGGCAGGAGCGGAAACTGTCCGAGCCGCCGCGCAGGATCACCGCGTTGCCGGCCTTGAGGCACAGCGCGCCGGCGTCGGCCGCGACATTGGGGCGGCTTTCGAAGATCACGCCGACGACGCCGAGCGGCACGCGTACGCGCTCGATGGTCAAGCCGTTCGGGCGTTGCCAGGACTCGGTGACCGCGCCGACCGGATCGGCGATCTCGCGGATGGTGTCGATGCTGTCGGCCATCGCAGCGACGCGGCTGTCGTTGAGCGAGAGGCGATCGAGAAACGCGGCAGTGGTGCCGTTGCTCTTGGCTTCGGCGACATCCTCGGCATTGGCTGCAAGAATCGCCGGCGCGGCTGAGCGGATCGCGGCCGCCATCGCCGTCAGCGCGTTGTCCTTTTGCTCGCCCGGTGCCAGCGCCAGCTCCCGCGCGGCGGCGCGCGCACGGCGGCCGAGGCCGGCCATCAGGGCGGGCAGATCGGCGGTGCCGTCCACGGACTTCAAGTCCATCGCTTTCAAAGAGGCGGTCATCAGGCGGTCTTGCTCAAAAACTCAGGTCGGGTCCGGTCTAACATATGGTGGTTCCGGGGGCGATATGCCCTTCGGCCAAGTGGTTAGCCCGAGCGGTCGGCTGGCTTGTCGGCCATTGGCCTATATGGGCATTCCCGGGCCGGATTTTCCTGCATGGCAGCTCGGCCATTGGCTCACTCGTTGCCTGAACCTCTCCCCGTTTACGGGGAGAGGGGGTTACTTCCCAGTCGGGACGTGCCCGACAACGAGGTCGTCGCGGTGGATCATTTCGGCGCGGCCGGTGATGCCCAAAATCGCCGCGACATCCGGCGACGAGCGTCCCTTGATCCGGTCAGCATCGTCCGCGTCATAGGCCACAAGCCCACGGCCGACTTCCGCCATGTCCGGGCCACGCACGATCACCGCATCTCCGCGCGCGAATTGTCCATCAACGCGGATGACGCCGGCGGGCAGCAAACTCTTGCCGCTGTGCAGTGCCCTGACCGCGCCGGCGTCGATGGTGAGCGTGCCTTTCGGCTCCAGCGACCCCGCGATCCAGCGCTTGCGCGAGGTCACGGGATTCGCAGGCGTCAGAAACCAGGTGCAGCGCGCGCCGTCTGCGATGGCGCGCAGCGGATGCTCGATCTTGCCCGATGCAATCAGCATGTGCGTGCCGCCTTGCGTTGCGATCTTCGCAGCCTCGACCTTGGTTCGCATGCCGCCGCGCGACAATTCGCTCGCGGCATCGCCCGCCATCGCCTCGATGCTGGCGTTGACGGACTCGACCACCGGAATGAGCTTGGCGTCGGGATTGAGATGAGGCGGCGCGGTGTAGAGGCCGTCGATGTCCGACAGCAGGATCAGCAAATCCGCGCTGGCCATGGTGGCGACACGCGCGGCGAGGCGATCGTTGTCGCCGTAGCGGATTTCAT
>JAKFUP010000251.1 GCA_021732625.1 Hyphomicrobiales bacterium | reverse complement strand
ACGAGAATCAGGGCCATCAGCACGAGCCGACCCCGGATTCCGAGCAGGCCTTTGAGCCTTGCTCCTAAGCGTTTTGAGCTGATAAGCGCCATGGTCCCTATCCGTCCCCCTGCAAAAACCTAGACCAAAGCCTTCAAGAACCCTTTCTGCGGTTTGCTAAAAATGGACCTATCTCGGGATTCGCGGTTAGGATTGGTTGAAACAATTGCATTAACGAAATGACGCACGGCAGATGAACGATCCGGATGGTGCTCAGGTAACTCTCTCTTCACCACAACGGTTTGCGGCAGTGGAGGCAGAGATTGCGCGTGCGTGCGCCGATGCCCGGCGCGAACGCTCGTCGGTCTCGTTGATCGCGGTGTCCAAGACCTATGAGGTGTCCGAGATTGCGCCGGTGATCGCCGCAGGCCAGCACCAGTTCGGCGAAAACCGCGTGCAGGAAGCGAAAGGCAAGTGGCCAGCGCTCCTCGCAGATCAATCCGATCTGGTTCTGCATCTGATCGGGCCACTGCAATCCAATAAAGCCAAGGAAGCCGTAGCGCTGTTCGATGCGATCCATTCGGTCGATCGCCCGAGTATATGCGAGGCCCTGAGCAAGGAAATCGGAAAGCAGCAGCGCCGGCCATTGTTGTTTGTGCAGCTCAACACCGGCGAAGAGCCGCAGAAAGCAGGTATTGCGCCTGCTGACGCCGATCAGTTCATCAAGCGCTGCCGTGAAGGTTATGGCCTGGAGATCGCAGGACTGATGTGCATTCCGCCGCTCGAGGATGCACCGGCGCCGCATTTCGCGCTGACGTCAAAGATCGCCGCACGCAACGGCCTTAAGCTGCTGTCGATGGGAATGAGCGCGGACTTTGCAGTCGCGATTCAATTCGGTGCGACGCATGTGCGCGTTGGCTCGGCAATTTTCGGCGCGCGGGGGTAATTTTTATCTCCGTCATTGCGAGGAGCACCCGGATCGGCGCTTCGCGCCGTCCGAGTACAGGCTCCGCGACAAGGCAATCCAGTATTTCCTTGCAGCTCTGGATTGCTTCGCTCGCGCTCGCAATGACGCTCTCACCCGATCACAATCCTCGTCTTGCGATCGATCCGGGCGAGAAGCCGCAGCATGTTGGCTTTCGTCATCGCGATGCAGCCAGCGGTGGGCGTAAATCCCGGACGGGCAAGATGAAGAAAGACAGCGCTGCCGCGCCCGGCGATGCGCGGCGTTGTGTTGTGATCGATCTCGATGATGAAATCGTAGAGATGGTCGTCGCGCGTCAATCGGTCGGCACTGCTGGAATTGTCCAGCTTGACTGGCCTGTTGTAATGACGGTCGTCTGGATCTTCGCACCATCCGTCGTCCGGGTGAATCGCCCGAATGGGCAATCGGGTCGCGGGCCTGATGTGCCGGTCAGCTCGCCACCACAGCCGCAGCGGGTGAAAAACGCCTCTCGGGGTGCCGCCATCGCCTTCTCTCTTGTTGGCGAGAATGCCGCCACGGCCGAGAGCGACGGGAAGGGTTTGCTCGCCAAGCGACATCCAGCCGCGCTGACAGTTGCCGGCCGCCGGGCGTATATGGATCATTGTTAATGTGCGATCACGCAAGGTTGTACGGTAAGTATCTGGAAAGACGCGCTTTCCCGTGCCCATCTGCGGTTCCTTTGTCATCTCGCCGCAACCGTTTCCTGTCGTTAGCACACGGGCCTGAATGACCGTCGTTTATGCCCGACGTCGCTTCGGTTAGTCTTAAGCGTGAGAATTGAGCGGACGGATGCAACATAGCCCTCCGGTATCTCGTAAAGGAGAGGGTGATGTCTAACTCCGGACTGCACCATAATCTGAAGGACGATCTGTGATGGCCAATGCTCGCAAGATTCTGATTGTCGATGACGATACCGACTTGCGTGACGCTTTGGTCGAGCAGCTTTCGCTTCATGAGGAATTCGAGGCGTCCGCTGTCGATACTGGCGCCAAGGGCGCGATCGCAGCCAAGGCGAATTCTCCCGATCTGGTGCTGATGGATGTCGGATTGCCCGACACCGATGGGCGCGAGGTGGTTCGCAGCCTCCGCAAGGGCGGGTTCAAAGCTCCGATTATCATGCTGACTGGTCACGACACCGATTCGGATACCATTCTCGGCCTGGAATCCGGCGCGAACGATTATGTCGCCAAACCCTTCCGCTTTGCGGTACTGCTGGCGCGCATCCGCGCACAGCTTCGGCAGCACGAAGCCAGCGAGGACGCGGTGTTCTCCGTGGGTCCCTACAGCTTCCGTCCCGGCTCAAAGATGCTGACCGGCGCCAATGCCAAGAAAGTTCGCCTGACCGAAAAGGAAACTGCGATTCTGCGTTTCCTTTATCGGGCGGGACAGATGCCGGTCTCGCGCGAGACGCTGCTTCAGGAAGTCTGGGGTTACAATTCCGGCGTGACCACCCATACGCTGGAAACCCATATCTATCGGCTGCGCCAGAAGATTGAAAAAGATGCAGCCAGCCCCGAGATCCTCGTGACCGAAACGGGTGGCTACAAGCTGGTGCCATGATATGGTCTGACCGGTTCGCGCCTGTCTGAGGCGCGCGCGGTTCGGCCGAACGAACCCCGACGGATACGGGTGGCGCTTTCATTTATGTCGATTGAATCCGACATCGCATTGCTTGAGCGCTGTCCGACGTTCCAGATTCTGGGCCGCGAGTTGCTGCGCGTGCTCGCCATCAGCTCGGAACAGCTCGATTTCGCACGCGGCGATATGCTGTTTCGCAGCGGCGAGGATGCCGATTGCGGTTACGTGGTGTCGCGTGGCGCATTCCGTGTATCGTTCGTCGATGGGTCGAGCCATGAGGTGATCGCTGGCCCGGGGACCTTGATTGGAGAACTGGCGCTGATCGTTCCAATGCAGCGTCCGGCCACCGCGCTCTCGCTGGAGTTCTCGTCGGTGATCCGGATTCATCGTCAGTTGTTTTTGCGTGTACTCGACAGCGATCCCGCGGCGGCGCGCCGGTTGCGCGACGAAATCGCAGGCCGCACCAGCCAGGCCGCGAGCGATATTATTTTTGTCGGCGCGAAGCTGAGCTGAGCGTCGTCCTCGCGGACGAAATCATTCTCTGATTCATCATGCCCGGGCTTGACCCCGGCATCCATCTTTTTTCGCAGAATGTTTTACCAGATGGATTGCCGGATCAACTCCGGCAATGACGAGCAGAGGTGAGGCTGGTGCAGCGACCTAAACCTCGATCACAACCGTCACCGGCACGTGATCCGAAGGCCGCTCCCAGCCGCGAGCAGTCCGTAAAATCCGGAAATCGCTGACACGGCCGCCGAGCGCCTGCGAGACCCAGATGTGATCGAGCCGCCGTCCGCGGTCGGCGAGCACCCAGTCGGCAGCGCGATAACTCCACCATGTGTAAATTTTCTCAGGCTCGGGAATGCGCGTGCGCGCAACGTCGATCCAGCGGCCTGCGGCTTTCATGCCAAGCAGCTTGTCGCATTCAATCGGCGTGTGCGACACGACGTTGAGCAATTGCTTGTGCGACCAGACGTCGTGCTGATGCGGCGCGACGTTGAGATCGCCAACGAGAATCGAACGCTGGTTATCTTTTGGATGCAGCGATTCGGACTTGGTCATTTCGTCGAGAAACGAAAGCTTGTGCGCAAACTTGGGATTGACGGCAGGATCGGGAATATCGCCGCCGGCCGGGACATAAAAATTATGCACCGTCAGCGGATCCTTCAAACCGCCTTTCTCTCCGAACGTGACGCCAATATGCCGGGTGTCTTCCTTGCCGCAAAAATTGCGAATGTGGCTCTCGTCGAACGGCAATCGCGAGATGATGGCGACGCCGTGATAACCCTTCTGCCCGTTCATCGCGACGTGCTCGTAGCCGAGCCGCTTGAAGCGCTTCAGCGGAAACGCATCGTTCGGACACTTGGTTTCCTGCAGACATAATACGTCGGGCCGCGTGGCCTTGATGAACTTGGCGACGAGGTCGATGCGCAGCCGCACCGAATTGATATTCCAGGTGGAGAGCGTCAGTTGCATGAGGGCTTTGCGAGCCGTCTGACGCGAAAGCGTTCAATTATTGGGAACGGAATAGTTGGTGAAATCGATCTTGAATAAGCCGGGGTCGAGCTTCTTGGGCATTTCGAGATTATAGACCGCGACCGTGGTGTCATAGCCCTGCGGATCGGTCACCGTCCACTGCTTGAGCTGATTGTCCTTGGCCCCGATCATCAGCATCAATCGGCTGGTGCCGACCAGCGCCTGTTTCTCTTCGATGGTGATGGTGGTGAAAACGTCGTCTGAGCTGACGCTGATGACGTTGGTATCGCGCATCAGATCGACCCGGTCCGAAAGCAGGAATCGCAACGGGGTCTGCGACAGCGGATAGATGTCTTGCGTCGCCAGCTTGCGGTCACGCACCGCGACCGACGAACCATCGGCGACGATCGCGATCGGACTCGGCGCGTCATACTCAAAGCGCACCTTGCCGGGCTTCTGCATGTAGAAGTCGCCCTTGGTCTTGCTGCCGTCGGGGCCGACCTGAACGAAATTTCCGGCGAGCAACGTCAGCGACGACAGGTAGGCGCTGATCTTGCTGGCTTGTGCTTTCTGGGTGGCGTCGAATGTCGAAAAAATACTTGCCGGCGCGCGATTGCGCGGATCGGGAATCACCGGGTTCGGCGGTGGCGCGTTGGTCGTGCCGGTGACGAGCGGTGCGGACGGGCGCTGCGATGCAGGAGCTGCGCCCTGTGCAACATCGCGGGCTTTTGGAGCCGCTTTTGGCACCGGAGTCGTTTGCTGAGCCTCGGCTTGGGAGAGGGGCGCACCAAAACAAGCTGCTACGAGACAGGTCGCGACAAGACTTGCGGCGAAAGAACCGGCGCGGGCAGGGGGGCGATGCGAACGTGGTGCTTGCAATGTCTTGTCCTGTCCCAAAGGTCGCTCGAATAGTGCGTTACCGGTCAAATTAAGCTGAAGGCGTTAGGTCGGCGCTGTGGCGATTTCGGGACTTGCGATCCTTCGGGCCCTTGCACGCGATCACGATATCAAAATCGGCTTTCTTCTTCCTCGACCAGAATTTCGCGTTTGCCGGCGTGATTGGCCTGTCCAACGATTCCTTCAAGTTCCATCCGCTCCATCAGCGAAGCTGCCCGGTTATAGCCGATTTGCAGCCGCCGCTGAATATAGCTGGTTGAGGCCTTGCGGTCGCGTTTAACAATCGCGACAGCCTGAGAAAACAAGTCCCCACCGCCCTCGCTGCCGCCCATGCCGGTGGAATCGAACACCGCGCCGTCTTCACCGCCCTCCTCCTCGGCCGTGACGGCCTCGAGATACTCAGGCTGGCCCTGGGTCTTGAGATGACGGACGATTTTCTCGACTTCGTCGTCAGACACAAAGGGACCGTGGACCCGGTTGATGCGGCCGCCGCCGGCCATATAGAGCATGTCACCCTGGCCGAGCAGCTGTTCAGCGCCCATTTCGCCCAGGATCGTGCGGCTGTCGATTTTCGAGGTGACCTGGAAGGAGATTCGGGTCGGGAAGTTGGCCTTGATCGTGCCGGTGATGACATCCACCGACGGGCGCTGCGTGGCGAGGATGACATGGAGGCCGGCGGCGCGCGCCATCTGCGCGAGACGCTGCACCGCGCCTTCGATGTCCTTGCCGGCGACCATCATCAGGTCCGCCATTTCATCGACAATGATGACGATGTAGGGCAGCGGCTCGAGATCGAGTTTCTCTTCCTCGTAAATCGCCTTGCCGGTCTCCTTGTCGAAACCGGTATGCACGGTGCGCGTCAGCTCTTCGCCCTTTGCTTTCGCTTCGGCGATACGGGCATTGTAGCCGTCGATGTTGCGGACACCGACCTTCGACATGTTCTTGTAGCGCTGCTCCATCTCGCGTACCGCCCACTTCAGCGCAACGACGGCTTTCTTCGGATCGGTGACGACCGGCGTCAGCAGATGCGGGATGCCATCGTAGACCGACAATTCGAGCATTTTTGGATCGACCATGATCAGGCGGCATTGATCGGGGCGCAGCCGGTACACGAGGCTGAGGATCATCGTGTTGATGGCGACCGACTTACCGGAGCCGGTGGTGCCCGCGATCAGAAGATGCGGCATGCGCGCAAGATCGACGATGATCGAATGGCCGCCGATGTTTTTCCCAAGACACAGCGGCAGCTTGGCGACGTTGTCGTCCTTTGCGGCGAGAAGCTCGCGCAAATAGACTTTCTCGCGATGCTCGTTCGGCAGTTCGATGCCGATGGCGTTGCGGCCCGGCACCACGGCGACGCGCGCGGCGGTGGCACTCATCGAGCGGGCGATATCGTCGGCAAGGCCGATCACACGGGATGACTTGATGCCTGGTGCGGGCTCCAGTTCATAGAGGGTGACGACGGGTCCTGGATGCGCCTTGACGATTTCGCCGCGCACGCCGAAGTCCTGCAGCACGCCTTCCAGCGCGCGCGAATTGGCCTCAAGCTCGGCATGGCTGAGCTGCATGCGATCCGATGCTCTCGGCGCGGCAAGGACGTTGATCGGCGGCAGCTCAAATTTGCTGGATGATTTTTTAGCCTTCGGAGCAGCGCGCTTGCGCGGCACGGGGGCCTCTTCTTCGTATTCTTCATCGTCTTCGGCGACTGCGTCGGCTTCGGCCCGCGGTGAAAGCGCCGGGCTCGCATGACGGCGGAGATTGGGCTCACGGCGCTCAACGCCGCTGGAGCGGATCGAAGGCTTGCTGGCGACGAGTTGCGAATAAGCAAGCGAGAACAGCCGTCCCAGTCGCGCTTTCAGACTCAGCAATCCATGCGCCAGCCAGCCGAGCGACACCGAGCCGCGCTCTTCATCGGGCACGAAGGTCTCGTCGTCATCGACGATGACCGGTGTCTCGTCCTCGCTCTCCTGCGCCCACAGGCCGCAGGCATAGAACAACGTGAACGTCATCGCCGCGCCGAACAGGCTGCCGAGCACGATACGATAGATCAGTCCCGGTGGACCAAACGCAACCGCAGGCATCCGCACCAGCGCATCGCCGACGACGCCGCCAAGTCCGGTCGGCAGCGGCCATGAGACCGTGCGCGTGAAGCAGCTCGCAAAACCCGCAGCGATCACCGCACACAGAACCCAGCAGGCGAGCCGCAAGGCTTCGCGGTCGAGCGGACGATGGGTCAGCATGCGCCAGCCCCACACCGCAACCGGCAGGATCAGCATGATCGCGCCGATTCCAAGAATCTGCATCGCGAGATCGGCGCCAATCGCACCGGGATACCCGAGAATGTTGCGAATGCGGCCGGCAGTGGCATGACTGAGGCTCGGGTCCTGTACCGACCACGTGACCAGCGCCGCGCCGGCTGCGCCCGAAAGAGCGAGGAGCCCGAAGCCGGCCAGTTCGCGCAGACGCCGCGACAGCATCTCGCGGAGCCAGTCCGGCATGTGAGAAACCATGGGAAGCATGCGTTCGATCGCCGGCATGTCTATCGGGCCTCGCGACGGGGATTGGTTGGTGTTGGTTCACCGAGAGTCTCCACCATGCGGTGAAGAGCCTCGCCGGTGGTCTCCGCGCTTTGAACCATGGCGACGCGGATATAGCCTGCTCCCGGATTGCTGCCGTCGGCTTGCGGCCGCGCCAGATAGCTTCCGGGAATGACGCGCACGCCACCGTCCTTGAACAGCTTCACGGTCGCGGCCTCGTCTCCGCCATGGGCAGAGACATCGAGCCACAGACAGAAGCCGCCCGCGGGGCGCTGATAACCGAAACGATTGCCGATGATCTGATCGGCGAGATCGAATTTCTGAACATATAGACGCCGGTTGGCGTCGACATGCGCCTCGTCGCTGTAAGCTGCGATCGCCACGCGCTGCAACGGCACCGGCACCTGCGGAGCCGCAACATTGCGCAGCTCATGGAAGCGCGCGAGAAATTTTGCATCGCCGGCGACGAAGCCGACGCGCATGCCGGGCAGATTCGATCGCTTCGAGAGCGATTGAAACGCGACAACATTGCTGAAGTTTGGCCCGGCATGCTCCAGCGCGCTTCCGGGCGGCACAGTGCCGTAGATTTCCGAATAGCACTCGTCACTCAGCAGGATGAATCCGAATCGTTGTGCGAGGTCGCACACGCGCTTGAAATACGCCGCCGATGCGACCGATCCTTGCGGATTCGCAGGCGATGCAATGTAAAACGCCACCGTGCGCGCCAGCGTTTTCTCGTCGAGGGCTTCGAGATCGGGCAGGAAACCGTTGTCGCGCGTCGCCGGCAGGAAGATCGGCTCGCATCCAGCGGCACGCGCACCCGCTCCGTAGGCCGGATAAAATGGATTTGGCATCAGGATCGCAGGCGATCCTTTTCGCTCGTTGACGTAACGCGCCGCGGCAATCGCTGCAAAGAACAGCCCTTCGCGGCTGCCGTTCAACACCAGAACTTCGGATTCTGGATCCATCGTGCGCGGCAGCGAAAAGCGGTTGCCGAGCCACGTCGATGCGGCCTGACGAAACGGTTCGATGCCTTTCGCGATCGGGTAACGCCCGAACTCGGCGGTGTGTTGGGCCAGCACGGGGCCGACGAAATCGGGCACGCCATGTTGGGGCTCGCCGAGCGACAGATTGATCAGCGGCTTGCCGGGCTGATGGGGCGCCAAAAGCTCGGTGAGCCGGGCAAAGGGCGAGCGCTCGCTCTGCTGCGCGCCGGAAGCAGCGCCGGCATCTAGCGCCGAGCGGGACGGAGCGGTCGTGACCATGCGAAAACGCCAGCACTTTCAAGTCGCTCGGCGGGCCGGGGACAGCCGGGCGGGATTGGATCACGACACAATAGAGGGGCCGAGGTTAAGGCGCGATTAACCATCGGAAATCACGGTCAATTTGGTTGGATTGCACTTACTCGGACGGAATTTTTTGAAAGTTGCAACTCGTGACCATAAGGTATTGGAGTTGTGTCAAGACAACTTGACGTTTATGATCTTCAGGTGGCGCCAGAATCTCGATATCCAATGGACTTACGTCAATATACCGTCGGCTAATAGCTTACATTCTTTGAGAATAAGTCAATTTTTCAAGTCATAGGCACGGTGCGATACCGGACGAACAAGGCTGGCGATCGCACCTAAGTTCCATTCTCGAAAACATTCTGACTTTCCTTCCTTTCTTCATCCTTGAAGGCACGAATGCGGGCAACCAGCACCGGAAGATTGCTGTAACAGGGGGTAGATTTGTGAATCAGCCGCCATCTGCATCGATTCCCAACCGTCTACTGTTCTCGCTCCCGTCTGAAGAGCGCAACCTGGTCAGCGCTGCGGGCAGGAGTATATCGCTGACACAAGGAATGATTCTCAGCGAACCGGGGGCGCTGATCGAGTATCTGACCTTCCCCGAGTCTGGAATGGTTTCGCTGCTCGCGGTGATGCAAGATGGCAGGACGATCGCGACTGCATCGATCGGCCGCGATGGCGTTCTCGGAGGCTTTGGCAGTTTGGGACTGCGTTCGTTTCCTGGCCGGTCTGTGGTGCATCTGCCCGGTATCGCCCTGCGTGTGCCAGCCTCTAAAATCGTCCGTCTCGCCAGACACTACCCGGCTATTCGAGAAATGTTGATCGATTACGTCGAACGCTTGCTCGGTCAATTGTTTGTTTTATCAGCTTGCAATTCGCTTCATCCGATCGAACTTCGGTTGAGCCGCTGGCTGCTTCAGGCACGGGAAAAGGTCGGAAGCGAAATCATCCCCATCACGCAAGAATTACTCTCGGAGGTTCTCGGCGTGCGCCGCGCATCCATCACCGAAGCCGCCGGTAACCTCGAGGCTATGGGACTGATCCGCCGCAACAGGGGGTATATCGAGATCGTCAACCATGCGGAACTCGCTGCGTCCGCGTGCGAATGCCGGCTCTATTGATCTAGCGAGCCCCGTTAGCGCGAAGCTTTCCGATATTGTCTTTTGGAATCTGCGGCGACCGCTCAACATGCACCGCTGCAAGAATCAGCAGATCGCATGCGATCGGATAATCAATCTGCTTCGCCATTCCGGCCAATTGCCGGCACATATCTGAAATGTAGTTTGCGATATGATCGTTCGTCGCTGTGGGTGTGCTCAAAGTCATTCTCTCCTCATTGAGAGTGCTTGGCATGTAAAAGGTTAGCTTACACGAATCGTGAGCGATTCGCGGACGATGATCTGCCCGCTGTCGTACATTGGGCGGCGTGAAAAAATGCTCGAAACTGCACAGCGCGTGGGCACTTTGCGTCACGCTACCGACGATCTTCTTACGGCGCATCCGTTGACCGGGCCGCCGCCTTTCAACCTCTTCACAAAAAATTAACGATCTGGCCGATCCAGCGATTATTCGCAGCAAATTCAACCCGATGTTAATGACGGCGAACCCATCGTCGGGCTTTCGTTGCGGTTGGGGTGTCACCGTGAAAGTCACAGACGTTGCGATCATCGGCGGCGGACTTGCCGGATCGGCTGCGGCCACGATGCTTGGCCGCGCGGGGATCGATGCCGTCCTGATCGATCCGCATCGGGTCTATCCGGTGGATTTCCGTTGCGAGAAAATTGGCGGCTGGCATCTCGATGCCATCCGCGCTGCCGGACTGGACGATGTGGTTTTCGGTGTGACGACATTCGATGGCAGCGGCGGTATCGCGCGTTACGGTCATTTGCTGGATGTTCGGCCAAGCGATCAGTATGGCGCGGCCTACGAGAATCTCGTCAATGCGTTCCGGGCATCGATCCCAGCATCGATCTGTTTTATCGAAGCAAAAGCGACCGACATCGAGACTGGCGATGATCGTCAGACCGTCACGCTCAACACCGGCGAGACGATTTCAGCGCGGCTGATTGTTCTTGCCAACGGTTTGAACTTCGGCGTGCGCGAGCGCATGGGATTGCGCCGCGAAGTCCTGAGCGAAAATCACTCCATCACGATAGGCTTCAATGCTGTCCCGGCCGGTCACCGCAGTTTTCCCCAGCGCTCACTGACCTACTTTCCGGAACGTGCATCGTCTCTGGTCTCGTACCTGACGTTTTTCCCCATTCGCGACGCGATGCGGGCGAACCTGATGGTGTATCGCCCGGTGGACGATCCGTGGCTGAGCCGGATGCGACACACCCCGGTCGAAGCGATCAAGGAGTTGATGCCGCGCTTGACGCGCATCACCGGCGAATTCGAAGTGGAAGGTCCGGTCAAGATTCGCCCCGCCTCGCTTTGGCAAACCCAAGGCTACCTGCGCTCAGGTATTACGCTGATCGGAGATGCCTTCCAGACGTCATGTCCCGCTGCGGGCACCGGCGCCGGGCGCGCCTTCAACGATGTCGCCAGGCTTTGCAACGAATACATTCCACGCTGGCTGGTAACGCCGGGGATGCAGGTTGATAAAATCGCGCAATTCTATGCCGATCCGGTGAAACAGGAGCGTGATCGGTTTTCGCTGCACAAGGCTTACTTCCTGCGCGACCTGTCGATCAACACATCGCCGGTCTGGATGGCTCGCCGTCTGATTCGCTTCGCCGGATACAAAGGCATCGGAGTGCTGCGCGTGCTGCGACGCCGAGGCGAACCGCAGCAGACATTGCCCGAGAGCGAGCGGCAGTCTGTAAAGGTCAGGGCATAGAGCTGCGGAGTTCGTAAAAGAAAATCCGAGATACAAAATCCGAGAAAGAAAAAAGGGCTCCAGCTTGCGCTGGAGCCCTTCGAACGAACGGGCACACTGCCGGGTATTGCGCCGTTCGTAAGTGAGGGTGCGGCGATACTCGTACCGCACCCGGGAGGAACCTCACATATTGTAGGCGCGTTCCGTGTGCTCGGTGATGTCGAGGCCTTCGCGCTCGCTCTCAACCGTTGCGCGCAGGCCGATGATGACATCCACGACCTTGAACAGGATCAGCGAACCGATACCCGACCATACGATCGTGAGACCGACACCCCAGCTCTGCGAGATCATCTGCGCGACCATATCGTAGTCGCCGACTTTGCCGGTGGTGTAGTCGAGCACGCCGGTGCCACCAAGTGCAGGGTTCACCAGAATGCCGGTACCCAGCGCGCCGACGATTCCGCCGATGCCGTGGATACCAAACACGTCGAGCGAGTCGTCATAGCCGAACGAGTTCTTCACAGCGGTACAGAAGAACAGGCAGACCACACCGACGACGAGGCCGAGCACGATCGCACCCATCGGGCCGGAGAAGCCCGAAGCCGGTGTGACGGCGACGAGGCCGGCAACCGCACCCGAGACCGCACCGAGCATCGAGGGATGACCCTTGATGATCCATTCGGCGAACATCCAGGCGAGAGCCGCGGCAGCGGTTGCCAGGAAGGTGTTGACCATGGCCAGAGCTGCGCCGCCCGAGGCTTCAAGGTTCGAGCCGGCATTGAAGCCGAACCAGCCCACCCAGAGCAGCGAAGCGCCGATCATCGTCATGGTGAGCGAGTGCGGGGTCATCAGTTCCTTGCCGTAGCCAGTGCGCTTGCCGAGCAGCAATGCACCGACGAGACCCGCGATGCCGGCGTTGATGTGCACGACCGTGCCGCCTGCGAAGTCGAGTGCGCCCTTTTTGAAGATGAAGCCGGCATCCGCCATCACTTCATCGAGCTTGGCCTGTGCCGCGGTCTTGGCCGCGTCGTCAGCTGCAGCAGCAAGAGCCTTGGCTGCATCGGCGATCGCATCCGGGCCTGCCCAGTACCAGACCATGTGTGCGATCGGGAAGTAGATCAGCGTCACCCAGAGCGGGACAAACAGTGCCAGCGCTGAGAACTTCATGCGTTCGGCGAACGCGCCGACGATGAGGGCGGGCGTGATCGCCGCGAACGTCATCTGGAAGCAGAAGTAGGCCATTTCCAGAATGTTGGCGTCGACGGTGAACGTCGCAGCCGCGGATTCCGTCGTGATCCCCTGCATGAAGGCTTTCGAGAAGCCGCCGATGAAGTCGGATCCGCCGGTGAACGCGAGGCTGTAGCCGTAGACGGCCCAGATGATGCAGACGATGCAGACGGTGTAGAACACCTGCATCAGGACCGAGAGCATGTTCTTGCTGCGGACGAGACCGCCATAGAACAGCGCGAGGCCGGGGATGGTCATCAACAGAACGAGCGCGGCACAGATCATGACCCATGCGTTGTCGCCTTTGTTGATGGTCGGCGCCGCGTAGGCCGCCGTCGAGGCAATCATGCCGACTGCAAGAGCCGCCAATCCCGCGCTGATGGGACGTTTAAACGTCATTTGTACTTCTCCTGATTGAATGAAACGAGAGCGCGGGATCAGAGCGCGGCTGCGTCGGCCTCGCCGGTGCGGATGCGCACTGCGTGGTCGAGGTTTGTGACAAAGATCTTGCCGTCGCCGATTTGACCGGTCTTCGCAGCCGCGGTGATGGCTTCGATGGTCTTGTCGACCTGGTCTGAATTGATCGCGACTTCAATCTTGATCTTGGGCAGGAAGCTCACCGCGTATTCGGCACCGCGATAAATTTCAGTGTGGCCCTTCTGACGGCCGTAGCCCTTGACTTCCGTGACCGTCAAACCGTGAACGCCAATGGCGGTCAGGGCGTCACGGACCTCTTCCAGTTTGAATGGCTTGATGATGGCCATAACAATTTTCATGGGTTCCATTCCCCGCTTGGTCCCGGATCGACAGTGACCGGGATTTCGACGACTGAGGGTCACCACGCAGAGATGTTCACGACGCGGGCACAGCCAGCGCAGTAGGAATCAAATGCCGTGCCAGATCGGCGGAATTCCCTAACGGTTTATGAATCCGGCACTTTTCGAGATTGCCCGCAGACCAGGCGGGTTGTGCCATTCTGTCGCGCTCAAAAGCTTATCAGTGCCGCCTAAAAATTAGGCGCAACAGATAATCGACATAATCTTGCTTACCGGGCGAGCAAAATACCGGTACGAAAAAACATTACTGCAGCGCTTCGCCGTGTTGGGAGATGTCCAGCCCCTCGACTTCCTGCTGCTGGGACACCCGAAGCGGAACAATCACGTCGATAAGTTTGAGCAATGCGAACGTGACTCCGCCGGTCCAGATCAAGGTGACGCCGACGCCATAAACCTGGGTCAGAAGCTGCGCCGGATTGCCTTCGATCAGCCCCGCGGTTCCGCCGATCGCCGCGGCAGCGAATACTCCGACAAGCAGCGTCCCGATCGCGCCGCCAATGCCGTGAATCCCGAAGACGTCGAGGGTGTCATCGTAGTTCAGGCGTGTCTTCAGGCTGGTGCAGGCCCAGAAGCAGACGGCGCCGGCCAGCAGTCCGATGACAATTCCCGCGCCTGGCGAGACAAAGCCTGAGGCGGGCGTGATCGTGCCAAGGCCCGCGACCGCGCCGGAGATCATGCCCAGAACCGACGGCTTGCGGCGGGTCAGCCATTCGAGCGCCGACCACATCAGCGCACCGGCGCATGCTGCAAGATGCGTGGCGAGGATCGCCATCACCGCGCGTGAGTTGGCGCCGAGTGCCGAGCCGCCGTTGAAACCGAACCAGCCGACCCACAGCAATCCCGTACCGATCACGGCAAGCGACAGATCGTGGGGCGCCAGGTTTTCCGAACCGTAGCCGCGGCGGTTGCCGAGCACGAGTGCCGCGACAAGCCCGGCAGTGCCGGCACTGAGATGCACGACGAGGCCGCCGGCGAAATCGAGCACGCCTGCTTCCGCAAGAAAGCCGCCGCCCCAGACCCAATGCGCCAGCGGCACATAGACCAGCGCAAACCACCCGGCACAGAATGCGATGTAGGCCGAGAAGCGCATGCGATCGGCGACCGAGCCTGCGACCAGCGCGACGGTGATGACCGCAAATGTCATCTGGTAGAGCGCGAACAGGGCTTCGGGGATGGTTTTCGCCGCCGGATTGACGCTCTCCATCGTCATGCCGGACAGCATGATGCGGTCGAGCGAGCCGATCCATTTTCCGTCTCCGACGAAGGCAAGACTGTATCCGAACGCCACCCAAAGAATCGATATCAGAGCCACGGCCGCGAGGCTTTGCGCCATCGTGGCCAGGACGTTCTTCTTGCGCACCATGCCGGCGTAGAACAGCGCGAGTCCGGGAATGGTCATCATCAGCACGAAGGCTGTTGCGACGATGATCCAGGCGGTGTCGGCAGCGCTGATCTGCACCGGTTCGTTTGCGGCGAAACCCGTGCCGGGCGCACCGAACGCAACAATGGAATAGATCGCGGCAGCCAGCGCTGCGCGGCATGCGGACTTGGTCATTGGTTTCCCCCGGCTCACTGTGCGGCAGTTTTTGTGATGCGCCGCTTGTCTTGAATTCGCATTGTCAGGTGGTTGAAAAATGCCGCGAGCGTTCCGCTTACAAGGCGTCGCTGTCGGTCTCGCCAGTACGGATGCGCAGCGCACGCTCGATCGGTGTGACGAAAACCTTTCCATCGCCGATCTGCCCGGTTCGCGCGCCGCCGGTAATGGCAGCAATCGCCTTCTCGGCGACTTTGGAGTCCACCGCGATCTCGATGCGCAGCTTCGGCAGGAAGTTCACCACATACTCGGCGCCGCGATAGATTTCGGTATGGCCCTTCTGTCGGCCATAACCTTTGACCTCGGTAACGGTCATGCCGTGGACACCGATGGCTGTGAGAGCCTGGCGGACTTCGTCGAGCTTGAACGGTTTGATGATGGCAACAACGAGCTTCATGATTTCGCTTCCCGGCAGACCTGACCCTGGATGGCCTTGGTCGATTCAGCTTATGCTGAATTCAGCAGCATTTCGCACAGAAAGTAACCGGGGAGAGTGCCCCATGGGAAGGCTTTCCGCAGCGTTTAGCGGCAATTTAGGTATTGAGGGCACAGAAATCAGCGCTATCGCAAGTTCAAGCCGGTGGTAGCCTGCGCTCGCGAACCGAGCCTTCCTGCGCGACGGAGGACACCAGCGTACCGTCCATCTTGAAAATAAGGCCCCGGGTCAGGCCGCGGCCGCCTTGGGCGCTCGGCGAATCCTGGCTGTAAAGCAACCATTCGTCGGCGCGGAACGGGCGATGAAACCACATCGCGTGGTCGAGGCTTGCCGGCATCATGCGCTTGTCGAACAGGGTGCGGCCGTAGCGGGCCATTACCGCGTCCAGCAGCGAGAAATCGGATGCATAGGCCAGCGCGCACATATGCAGCGCCGGATCGTCGGGCAGCTTTGCGGCGGTGCGAATCCAGACATGGATGCGCCCGTCCTCGATCTTCTGGCCGAAGTAGCGGCCAAGTTCGACCGGTCGCAGCTCGATCGGCCGGTCGCTTTCGTAGTAGCGGCGGATGAATTCGGGCATCTCGCGAAACATAGGCTGTTTCGAGATTTCCTCGGCCGTGAGTTTTTCCGGCGGCGGAACGTCTGGCATCTTCTCCTGGTGATTAAACGAACCTTCTTCCTCCGCATGGAATGAGACCATGATCGAGAAGATCGCATTGCCATGTTGAATGGCGGTGACGCGCCGCGTCGAATAGCTTTTGCCGTCGCGCAGCCGCTCGACCTGATAGACGATCGGCACCTGCGGATCGCCGGGCAGTATGAAGTAGCAATGCAGCGAATGGGGCAGGCGTCCCTCGACCGTGCGGCACGCCGCCACCATCGCCTGGCCGATCACCTGTCCGCCGAACACCCGCTGCCAGCTCGTTTTTGGACTAGTGCCGCGAAACAGGTTCACCTCGATCTGCTCGATATCGAGAATAGTGAGCAAATCGATCAGGCTTTTCGACATTGTTGGTCCCTGAACGTTAGGGCCTCGATCTGGCCCTGTTACATGCGTCTTGCAGCCGTCATCCTGAGGTGCGAAGCCGCTTTAGCGGCGAGCCTCGAAGGGTGACGGCTGTCGATCCTTCGAGGCGCGCAAGAAAGTGCGCGCACCTCAGGATGACGGCTCTGATAGACTGGCCGCAAGCACGCTTGGGGAAGCTGTTTCGCCCGGCTATAGATGACTGGCAATAGCCGATACGGATTTTCATGACCGGACAGCGCGGGATTGTCATTTGCGGAGGCGC
>JAKFUP010000204.1 GCA_021732625.1 Hyphomicrobiales bacterium | reverse complement strand
AGACGCCTGGCTGCGCTCTACCCGCAGGACGTCATCACGGCGTCGGTGATCGACGGAGAGCTGGCGCCGCCTGCGGTCTCTGCAGGGCCGAGCGCTCCCCAAGGCGTGGACAACCTTGGCGATGCGGTCGAGATCTATCTTGCGAGCCATTTTGCCAGCTTCCCCAATGGCGTTCCGCCGCCCGGCCTCTATCATCGGATTCTGCGAGAAATCGAAGTGCCGCTGCTGACCGCGGCGCTGGCGACCACACGGGGCAACCAGATCAGGGCGGCGGACCTGCTGGGGCTGAATCGGAATACGCTTCGCAAGAAGATCCGCGACCTTGATATTCAGGTCTACCGGAGCGGCGGGTAGGGCATTTCCGTCGCAAAAGCTTTCTTTCGGCGATCAGAAGAGGCGCGAAGTGGCCGCCGTGACTTGGATACCCTCCAAGCCGCGTCGCCGTGGAATTGTCGCAATTGAGCAACAATGTTGTATGATTGCATCAGTCGGCCGGATGGCGTAAGCGCCAACTGGCCCAATTCCCAATCGTACCCATCGAATGACAACCGCAGACCCGCCGGCCACATCGTTCGATCCGACGTTTGCTGAGCCGCCAAAGCGGCAATTCGGCAGGTTGCTGGTGCCTGTGGCAGTTGGACTTGCCCTTCTTTCGGCATTCCTGACCTTTGTGGTGCTCACGGGTCTAGGACCGATTGCCCCGACCCACAACGTCGTCATTACCTTTCTGCTGATCAATGCAGCGACTGTGCTGCTGCTGGTGGTGATCGGCGGCAGCGAAATCTTCAAGGTCGTGCAGGCGCGCAGGCGAGGGCGTGCTGCCGCAAAACTGCACGTCCAGGTGGTTAGCCTGTTTTCCGTGATCGCGGTGCTGCCCGCGGTACTGGTTTCGATCGTCGCCAACGTCACGCTGGATCGCGGTCTCGATCGTCTGTTCTCGGTTCGCACCAAGGCCGTGATCGAGAACTCGCTGATCGTCGCGCGCGCGTATCTCAATGAGCATGCCCAGTTGATCCGTGGAGATATCATCGGTATGGCCGGCGATCTCGCACGCGCGCGTCCGCTGTTCGATCAGGATCGCGGCACGTTTCGGCAGTTGATGACGGCAAGTGCAGGCGTGCGCAATCTTCCCTTCGTGATCATGCTGGATAAGGACCGAAACGTCCTCGAAACGTCATCGACGGGGCCACAGCAGAACTTTGCAACGCCGGCTCCGGAATTCCTCAGCAACGTCAATGAAGACGAGCCGCAGATTGCGGTGTTTATCGAGGCCAATTACGTCGCCGCGGTTATTCGCATACGCGCATTCCAGGACACGTTTCTCTATGTCGCGCGGCTGCTCGATCCCCGTGTGGTTGCGCAGCTGAAGCAAACTCAGGCCAGTGTCGCCGAGTACGCCGATATCGAATCGCGAAAGCTCGGGATTCAAGTCGCGTTTGCGCTGATGTTTACAGTGATCGCGCTAACGGTGCTGATGTCGTCGGTGTTGATCGGGATCAATTTCGCCAACTGGCTTGTCGCGCCGATCCGCCGCCTGATGGGCGCGGCCAATATGGTATCGACCGGCGACCTGCACGTTCAGGTGCCGGTGATCAAATCCGAGGGCGATCTGGCGCAGCTCGGCGCAACCTTCAACACGATGACTCAGGAGTTGCGAACCCAGCGCGACGAACTGGTCAGCGCAAGCGGGTTGATCGACAGCCGCCGCCGCTTCATCGAGGCCGTTCTGTCTTCAGCGAGTGCCGGGATCATCGGCGTCGATGGCGCAAACAAGATCGGCATTCTCAATCGCTCTGCGGAGAAACTGATCGGACATCCGGAATCGGAAGCGCTCGGCCACCCGCTATCCGAGGTCGTGCCCGAACTGAACGAACTGATGGCTACTGCACGCGAAAGTGCGCAGCGCCTCGTCCAGGGAGAGATCACCATCAGCCGCGACAACGAAGAGCGCAATCTGTCGGTTCGCGTCAGCGCCGAACAGACGGGGGAGTCGCGCGACAGCTATATCATCACGCTGGACGATATCACCGAGCTGGTTTCTGCGCAGCGCACGTCCGCATGGGCTGACGTCGCCCGCCGTATCGCACACGAAATCAAGAATCCACTCACCCCAATTCAACTTTCAGCCGAGCGCATCAAGCGCAAGTTCGGCAAGGTTATCGTCGAAGACCGGCAGATTTTCGACCAGTGCACCGACACCATCGTGCGTCAGGTCGACGATATCCGCCGGATGGTCGATGAGTTCTCGAAGTTTGCGCGGATGCCGAAGCCGGTCATCGAAGGCGAGGATGTCGCCGATACCGTGCGCCAGACCGTGTTCCTGATGCGTGTCGGCCATCCCGATATCGATATCGAAACCGAGATCAAGCAAGATCCGATGCCGGCGAAGTTCGACCGCCGCCTGATCTCGCAAGGGCTCACCAACATCATCAAGAACGCGACCGAGGCGATCGGCGCTGTTCCGTCAGATCAGCTCGGCCGCGGTCGTATCGACGTCATTGCAACGCGCGAGAATGACGACGTCATCATCGACGTGATCGACAATGGCGTGGGGCTGCCCAAGGAAAGCCGCTCTCGTTTGCTCGAACCCTATGTGACGACCCGCGAAAAAGGCACCGGACTTGGCCTCGCCATCGTCGGTCGCGTCCTTGAGGATCACGGCGGCAAGATCGAACTGAACGATGCGTCGGCGATCAGACCGGGCACGCGGGGGGCGTGGGTACGATTGCGTTTCGCGGTTGCCGGTCAGGTGCCTGCGGACGACGAAAAGAAAACTGAACTTTCCGCGGCCAAGGCAGAACAAACCAAAGCCGATCAGATGAAAACCGGTAGCTATCTACAGCAGCCGGAACAACAAAAACCCGAAGCCGTTGACGGCAATTGAAAACAGAACGGGCGTAGCATATGGCGAACGATATCCTCATCGTCGATGACGAAGCCGACATCCGCGAACTGGTGTCCGGCATTCTGGAAGACGAAGGCTTTCAGACCCGCACGGCGCGCGACAGCGATCAGGCATTGCAGGAAATCACCAATCGCCGGCCGAGCATGGTATTCCTCGATATCTGGCTGCAGGGCAGCCGTCTGGACGGGCTGCAAGTGCTCGAGCACGTCAAGCAGGACCATCCTGACGTGCCCGTGGTGATGATTTCGGGCCACGGCAATATCGAGACGGCCGTCGCGGCTATCAAGCGCGGCGCATACGATTTCATCGAGAAGCCGTTCAAGGCGGATCGTCTGGTGCTGGTCGCGACCCGTGCGCTCGAGACATCGCGGCTCAAACGCGAGGTGAAAGAACTCAAGCAGCACGCGCCGTCGTCGGGGACAATGGTTGGCCGTTCGGCCTGCATGAACCAGTTACGCCAGACCATCGATCGCGCGGCAAAAACCAACAGCCGAATCATGATTGTCGGTCCCTCGGGTGGCGGCAAGGAACTGGCAGCACGCACGCTTCACACCACATCGGGTCGTTCAGAGGGTCCTTTTATCGTCATCAATGCCGCAGCGATTACTCCTGAGCGAATGGAGATCGAGCTGTTCGGCGTTGAAGGGTTGAACGGAACGCAGCAGCATAAAGCCGGCGCGTTGGAAGAAGCGCATGGTGGCACGCTGTTCATCGACGAAATTGCCGATATGCCGCGCGAGACTCAAAACAAGATCCTGCGCGTGCTGGTGGACCAGACGTTCCAGCGCGCAGGCGGCGCGACCAAGGTCAATGTCGATGTGCGGATCGTCTCGTCCACGTCGCGCAACCTCGAAGTCGAGATTTCGGAAGGACGTTTCCGCGAAGATCTGTATCACAGGCTGTCGGTGGTTCCGATCCGCATTCCGCCGCTATCCGAGCGCCGTGAAGACATTCCCGAACTGGTCGATTACTTCATGGATCAGATTTCGCTTTCGACCGGACTGCCGAAGCGGCAGATCGGTGAAGATGCCATGGCGGTTCTTCAATCGCATGTCTGGCCCGGCAATGTGCGCCAGCTTCGCAACAACGTGGAACGCGTGATGATCCTCGCCGGCGGAGAACCGGAGGCCACGATCACGGCGAGCATGCTGCCGCAAGACGTCGGATCGATGATCCCGACCATGCCGACCGGCAACAATGGCGAGCACATCATGGGACTGCCATTGCGCGAAGCGCGGGAAGTGTTCGAGCGCGACTATCTGATCGCGCAGATCAGCCGGTTCTCTGGCAACATCTCACGCACCGCCGAATTCGTCGGTATGGAACGCTCGGCATTGCATCGGAAGCTGAAAGCTCTCGGCGTTGGCTAAATTCTGTCTTGCCGGTTTCTTTCGGATGATCTCATGTCCAGAATTGCCTATGTGAATGGCCGATACGTCGCGATGCGGGACGCCAGCGTCAGCGTTGAAGATCGCGGCTATCAGTTTGCCGATGGCGTCTACGAAGTGTGCGAAGTGCGTGGAGGGCGACTGATCGATTGGCTGCGTCATGGCAAGCGCCTGCAACGCTCGCTGGGCGAGCTGCGCATTGTTGAGCCCATGCCGCTCAACGCACTGGGTTTGGTGCTGCATGAGGTGGTCCGCCGCAATCGGGTCCATTACGGCATCGTCTATCTGCAGGTCACCCGGGGTGTCGCGCGTCGCGACCACGCGTTTCCAGCACCAGGCACCAGACCAAGCGTCGTGGTGACGGCCCGGAACGCCAATCCGGAAAAGAACGAAAAGACTGCGTTGGAAGGTATCAAGGTAGTTACATTCCCGGAAAACCGCTGGCCGCGGGTCGATATCAAGTCGACCTCGTTGCTGCCCAACGTCCTCGCCAAGCAGGCGGCGCGAGAACAGGGCGCACAGGAAGCGTGGTACGTCGATAGCAATGGCGATGTGACCGAAGGCTCGTCCAGCAACGCCTGGATCGTGACCAAGGATGGCCGCGCCGTGACGCGCTCGGCCGAGACCGGCATTTTGCCGGGCATCACCCGCGCCGTGCTGATCGAGGCATTGGCCGCACTTCAGATCAAGCTGGAAGAACGTCCCTTCACGCCGCAGGAAGCAACCGACGCCGCCGAAGCATTTATTACGGCGGCGACGATGATCGTGATGCCTGTCGTCAGTATCGATGGACGTGCTATTGGCGACGGAAAGCCAGGTCCGTTGGCGCGCCGGCTGCGCGAACAATTCCACCGCTTCGCAACCTTTTCCTGAAGGCCAGTCATCTTGGCCAGTTCTCGGCGCCACCGGTTCCGGCCTGCGGAATGCTGATCTCTGTCTGCCGGTTAGGCCCATGGGCTAAGGCATAAAACGCCCGGGACGCCTCCGGCCGGTCTTGCCTAAGGACCGGGCCTGCCGTCTAATTGCGCTGCCGCTTCCCGGAGGGGGATCTCAGGGATGTCGGCAGCCAGCGGATGTGTCCAAAGAGGCGCGCTGCTGGTGAAATTGCTTTTCAAAATTGAACACAAGAAACTGCGGGATAAAAACAATGGCGGCAGACCGCGCACAAAACCTACAAGACACCTTTCTGAATCACGTTCGAAAAACCAAAACGCCACTGACGATCTTTCTGGTCAACGGAGTGAAGCTGCAAGGCATTGTCACCTGGTTCGACAATTTCTGCTTGCTGCTTCGGCGCGACGGTCACTCGCAGCTTGTCTACAAGCATGCGATTTCGACCATCATGCCTGGCGCTCCGATCCAGTTGTTCGAGGGTGGCGAGGACGCACCGGCTTGAACTTGAACTCTGGATTGAATTGATTTGGAACCCCGCACGTTCGAAGGGGGCGCCGACCGTCCGCGGTCGGCAGGGGCACAAGCAACGGGCCGCGTGATTGTGGTCGGCCCTTATCTGCGGTCGCGCCGCACCGGGACCGGTGCGGCAGAGCAATCGACTGTCTTGCGCAATTCCGAGGCGCGGCTTGAGGAAGCCGTCGGTCTGGCGCGCGCCATCGATCTTGTGGTCGTGGATGCGGTCATGGCGCCGGTGTCCGACGTACGCCCGGCCACTTACATCGGCAAGGGCAAGGCGGACGAGATTGCCGCCAGCCTCGTCCTGCACGAGGCAGGCATTGTGGTGATGGACTGCGCGCTGTCGCCGATCCAGCAGCGCAATCTGGAGAAGGCACTGAACGCCAAGGTGCTCGATCGCACCGGGCTCATTCTTGAAATCTTCGGCCGCCGCGCCAAGACCAAGGAAGGATCGCTGCAAGTCGAGCTTGCGCATCTGATCTACCAGCGCAGCCGCCTCGTGCGATCCTGGACCCATCTCGAGCGCCAGCGCGGCGGCTTCGGATTCATGGGCGGTCCTGGTGAAACGCAGATCGAGGCGGATCGCCGGCTGATTGGAGATCGCATCGCGCGCATCGAAAACGAAATCAAGAAAGCACAGGCCACACGACGTCTGCATCGGGCAGGGCGCAAGCGCGTGCCGTATCGCATGGTGGCGCTGGTCGGCTACACCAATGCGGGCAAGTCGACGCTGTTCAATCGCCTGACCCGCGCCGACGTGCAGGCTGCCGACATGCTGTTCGCGACACTCGACCCGACGCTGCGCGCACTGACGCTTCCGCATGGCGGCAAGGCGATGTTGTCCGATACGGTGGGTTTTATCTCCGACCTGCCGACGATGCTGGTCGCGGCCTTCCGCGCCACGCTGGAAGAGGTCACCGAAGCGGATGTGATTTTGCATGTCCGCGATATCTCGCATGACGATGCCGAAGCCCAGCAGCACGACGTTGACGCGGTGCTACGCCAGCTCGGCATCGGCCCGGAATCCGGCGACCGGATTATTGAAATCTGGAACAAGATTGATCGCTTCGACGACGATGCGAGGCAACAGCTGGCGAACACAGCCGCGCGGCGTTCACCCGACCAGCCGTGTTTTTTGGTGTCGGCGGAGACCGGCGAAGGAATTCCGCAACTATTGGCAGCGATCGAACAAAAGCTCGCGGCGACACGCAGCACGCTGGATCTGTCCATCGACGCATCCGACGGAGCGGGCGTGAGCTGGTTGCATCGCAACGCTGAGGTGCTTGATAAGGAACTCACCGATGGCCGCTATGTCATGACGGTACGCGTTGACGAGACCAAACGGGATATCGTCATCGAGCGCTACGGCGGGGTGATACGGTAAGCTGTCATTCCGGGGCGCAGTTTCTTTCCCTCTCCCCTTGTGGGAGAGGGTGCCCGAGCAAAGCGAGGGCGGGTGAGGGGCGCTTGATCTGAATGACCCCTCACCCGGCTCAGACTTCGTCTTCGCCACCCTCTCCCACAAGGGGAGAGGGTATTCAACGGCGCTCCATCTCCTTGGCCTGGTTCCAAAGCCGGTCCATCTCTTCGAGCGAGGCGCTGTCGAGCGATCGCCCGGTGGCCTGTAGTGTCGTCTCGATATGGGCAAATCGCCGCTCGAATTTGGCATTGGCCTTGCGCAAGGCAAGGTCCGGATCGGCGCCGACGTGGCGCGCCAGATTGACCAGAACGAACATCAGGTCTCCGACTTCGGATTCAATCTCGGATTTGTCGCCGCTGTCGATCGCTTCGCCGATCTCGTCGGCCTCTTCGTGAATCTTCGCAAGCACGGCCTTTGGATCGTTCCAGTCGAAGCCCACGGTTGACGCCTTGCGCTGCAATTCGATGGCGCGGGTCAGCGCCGGCAATCCGGCTTTCACGCTCGATAGCAGGGATGACTCGATGTGGCGGGGACGCCGCGCGGCGCGCTCGGCTTTCTCCTCGGCCTTGATGCGGCCCCAGGCGCCTTTGACCTGTTCGGCGGTCAGCTTGCCAGCCTGCTCGCCGAACACATGGGGATGACGCCGGATCATTTTGGTGACGATGGCCTCGACCACGTCCGGGAAGGCAAATGCGCCTTCGTCCTCGGCGATGCGCGCATGAAACACGACCTGCAACAGCAGATCCCCAAGTTCATCTTTCAGATCATCGCGGTCACCACGCGCGATGGCGTCAGTGACCTCGAAGGCCTCCTCGATGGTGTAGGGCGCAATGGTCTCGAATGTCTGTTCGATGTCCCACGGGCATCCGGTTTTTGGCGCTCGCAGAGCAGCCATCACCTCGATGAGGCGGGCAATATCCCGGGGGGAGGTCATTCAGATAAGCCTCAGGTTTACTTCGTCATGCCCGGCTTTATGCCGGGCATCCACGTCTTTTTGGCTTTACATACAAGAAAGACGTGGATGGCCGGAACAAGTCCGGCCATGACGAACCCGCTTATTTCCGGCACAGATAAAAATGATCTAGCCTTCAGGACCATGACGAACGCTCTTAAACCCAATTCGGCTCTGGTGCTGTTCTCCGGCGGGCAGGATTCCGCGACCTGTCTCGCATGGGCGCTGGAGCGCTTCGATCATGTCGAGACGATCGGATTTTCTTACGGGCAACGTCACATCATCGAACTCGATTGCCGCGGAAAGCTCCTCGACGGCATCCGCGCCATCAGTGGAGAGTGGAAGAAGCGTCTGGGAGAAAACCACACACTCGATATCCCGACGCTGGGTACGATCTCCGAGACGGCGCTGACGCGCGACGTGGCGATCGAGATGGGCGAGGGTGGTTTGCCGAATACGTTCGTGCCCGGCCGCAATCTTGTTTTTCTGACGTTCGCAGCCGCGCTGGCCTATCGCCGGGGCATTGCGCATGTCGTCGGCGGCATGTGCGAGACCGATTACTCAGGCTATCCCGATTGCCGCGACGATACGATCAAGGCGCTGAACGCGGCGCTCAATCTTGGTATGGATCGCACGTTTGAGCTGCACACACCGCTGATGTGGCTTGACAAGGCGTCGACATGGGCGCTGGCAGGAAAGCTTGGCGGCGAAGCCCTGATCGATCTGATCCGCGAGCAGTCCCACACCTGCTATCTCGGCGAACGCGGCGCACGGCACGATTGGGGTTATGGTTGCGGCAAATGCCCGGCCTGCGACCTGCGAGCGAAAGGATGGCGCGAATATCGGCCAACAAGCATCCGGGCGGACTCTGCACCATGACCTCGATCAGGATCGTCACAGCGCTCTTGACCGCTGCAATCTTCGTGTTCAGCAGCGATGCTCGCGCCGGCAGCGGCGCTTTCGCAGTCGATGCAGCGGATGTCGGCGACGCCGGCAGCTGCAAAGTCGAGTCGTGGGTTTCAACCGCGCGCAACGCGGATTTTTCGGCGGTGGTCTATCCAACCTGCGTGTTTTTTCCGACAAATCCGACGCAGTTTGGCCTTATGGCCAACACTGCGCGCGGAAGCGGCGACTGGAGCACGACGCTCATGCCGCGATTTAAGACCGCCGTGATACCCACATCAATTGGCCGTTTCGGTTTCTCGGCCGAGGGCGGCGCGGGCTTTGATGCGCTGTCCGGGGAAAATACATCCATCTTCTTCAACGTGCCGGCGACGCTACGATTGTCCGAGGTGATGCGGATCAGCCTGAACAGCGGCTGGCTCTGGGACCGTGTCGCCGAGCATCACTATTTCACCTACGGCGCATCGTTCGATTACAAGCTGACCGAAACGCTTCAATTTACCGCTGAAGTTTATGGGCAATCAGGCGCGACGGAATTTTCCAGCGTGCGGCGGCCTCGCGTGCAATCCGGCCTGCGTTGGCGGCCGATCGATGATTTCTCGATCGACCTGCTGTATGGGCACAACATCAACGGCGAGCATTCGAACTGGCTGACGGTCGGCACAACGATCCGGTTTCCACCTCCGGCAAAATAGCATTCGGAGAGGGTTCATATTTCACGGTCTGCGGCACAGGAACGGAATAGCGTAATAAGAGGGAGGACGTCATGACCAGCGAAGACCCGGTTCTGATCGAACGCGACGGACCGGTAACGATCGTGTCGATCAATCGCCCTGCGCGAAAGAATGCAGTCGATGGCGCGACGGCGCGAAAGCTGTTCGACGCCTTTCATGCATTCGATGCCGACGATAGCGCATCGGTTGTGGTGTTTACAGGGACGGGCGGTACATTCTGCGCCGGTGCGGACCTGAAGGCAGTGGCGGTCGGGGATCGCGAAAAGAAACACGCGCTTGGCGGCCATCAGACCATCGCGCCGATGGGACCGAGCCGTTTGCGATTATCGAAGCCCGTGATTGCAGCGGTCGAAGGCTTCGCGGTCGCGGGTGGCATGGAACTGGCGCTATGGGCCGATATGCGCGTGGTTGCGGAGGGCGCTACGTTCGGCGTGTTCTGCCGCCGGTTCGGGGTGCCGCTGATCGATCTCGGAACGATCCGTCTGCCGCGCCTCATCGGTCATTCACGCGCAATGGACCTGATCCTCACCGGACGGCCTGTCGATGCGCGCGAGGCGTTCGATATCGGGTTGGCCAATCGGCTGGTCCCGCGCGGCGAGGCGAGGGCGCAGGCTGTCGCTCTTGCGCACGAGCTGGCAAAATTTCCGCAAGGCTGCATGCGCAACGACAAACGCTCTGCCTTGCGCCAGTGGGACCTCGAGGAAGAAGACGCCATCAACGACGAGATGACCGGCGGTCTTGTGGTGATCGGCTCCGGCGAAACGCTGGCGGGCGCTGTACGCTTCGCCAGCGGAGAAGGACGGCACGGGAAGTTTGAGTCATGACAAGTTTGGGCAAGCCGCCGTTGGCCAAATTCGTCATCATCGAAAAAGGTCTCGGCCCGGAAGGCCGGATCGCGGTCGTCCGCTTCGACCGTGGCGACGGCATCAATGCGCTGTCACCCGAAGCCTTGCGGCAACTGACCGATGCCGCCCGCTGTTTTGAGGATGATGCTGACACATCCGTCGTGGTGCTCGCCGGTCATGCCAAGGCGTTCAGCGCCGGCTTCGATTTGAAGGACCCGGAGGGCAAATCACGCGCATCGATGGACCTCGGCACGCTGCGGCGTCATCTCAAGCTCGGGCCACGGCTGACGCGCGCCTGGCAGGAGATGGAGCAAGTGACAATCGCGGCGATTGAGGGCTTTTGCATTGGTGGCGGTGTGGCGCTTGCGGTCGCGCTCGATTTTCGGGTCATGGCGCAGGGCGCGCACATACGGGTGCCTGAAATTGGGCTCGGCATGAACATGAGCTGGCAGAGTGTGCCGCGTATGCTGCACCTGATGGGCCCGGCACGCACCAAGCAGGCGGTGATTTTGGCCGATCAAAGAATCTCCGCGCAGGAGGCCTACGAGTGGCGGCTGGTCGAGCACCTGGCAGATGACGGCAAGGCATTCGACGTCGCGATGGCATTTGCCGAAAAGATTGCAGCGCAGCCGCCGCTCTCGGTTGCGATGACCAAGCTCACCGTGAACCGGCTGACTTATGCACTCGACGATCTCGCCAGTCACATGGATGTCGATCAGTTCGCACTCGCCAGCATGAGCGAAGATCACAAAGAAGGCGTTGCCGCGTTTCTCGGCAAGCGCAAGCCGAAGTTCAAGGGCAAATAATCAAAGATCCGTTGCCCGCAGCCGCAGCGCGTTGCCGACGACGCTGACAGACGACAGCGACATCGCTGCCGCCGCTATCATCGGCGACAACAGAATGCCGAACGCCGGATACAGCACGCCGGCAGCAATCGGTACGCCGGCAGCATTGTAGAGAAACGCGAACAGCAGGTTCTGACGGATATTGCGCATCGTTGCCTGCGACAGCTTGCGCGCGCGAACAATGCCTCCGAGATCGCCGCCAAGCAGAGTTACGCCCGCGCTTTCCATGGCGACATCGGTCCCGGTCCCCATGGCGATGCCGACATCGGCCGCAGCCAGAGCAGGAGCGTCGTTCACGCCGTCGCCCGCCATCGCAACCACGCGGCCCTGCTTCTGCAGCCTCAAAACCACCGCGCTCTTTTGATCCGGCAGCACCTCGGCCTCGACGTTGGCGATGCCGAGACGGCGAGCCACCGCCTGCGCTGTGGTGCGATTGTCGCCGGTCAGCATGATGACCTTGATGCCGTCGGCCGCGAGCGCTTTGAGCGCATCCGGCGTCGTGGATTTCACCGGATCGGCGATGGCGAACAGTCCGGCAGGTGTCCCATCGATTGCGATATGGATCACGGTCGCGCCGTCGCGGCGCAATTCTTCGGCGCGCTCGTGCTGCGCGAGGATATCGACGCCGAAGGCTGCGAGATAGGCACCGCTGCCCAGCAAAATCGTCTTGCCGTCCACGCTACCCGTTGCGCCCTTGCCGGTCGGCGAGTCGAAACCGGCAACCGCCGAGAGCGTCATTCCGCGCTCGTTTGCGGCGCGAACGATCGCATCGGCCAGCGGATGTTCGCTGGCGCGCTCGACGCTGGCGGCGAGGAGCAGGATATCGGCTTCCGCGAATCCAGCGGCGGGAACAATGGACACCACCTCTGGCTTGCCTTCGGTCAGCGTGCCAGTTTTATCGACCACCAGCGTGTCGATCTTTTCCAGCCGCTCCAGCGCCTCGGCGTTCCGTATCAAAACGCCGGCTTGCGCACCGCGTCCGACCCCGACCATGATCGACATCGGTGTGGCGAGACCCAACGCACACGGACAGGCGATAATCAAAACGCTGACAGCTGCGACGAGGCCGAAGGCAAAGCGAGGCTCGGGCCCGAACACATACCAGCCGGCGAATGCCGCGATCGCGGCCAGCATCACAATAGGCACGAACCAGCCCGAGACCTGATCGGCGAGACGCTGGATCGGCGCGCGCGAACGCTGCGCTAGAGCGACCATCTGCACGATCTGCGAAAGCAGGGTGTCGCGGCCCACACTCTCGGCCTTCATCACGAAGCTTCCGGACTGGTTGATGGCGCCGCCGATCACCTTGGCGCCGTTTTCCTTTGTGACCGGCATGGATTCACCTGTCACCAAAGATTCATCGAGTGTTGAGCGCCCCTCGACGACGACGCCATCCACCGGCACCTTGTCGCCCGGCCTCACGCGCAGCCTGTCGCCGGCGCGCACGTCATCGAGCGGCACATCCTGTTCGTTGCCATCCAAACCGACCAAGCGCGCGGTCTTGGGTGCGAGGTCCAGCAGCGCCTTGATCGCGCCTGATGTGGCTTCGCGGGCGCGCAGCTCCAGCACCTGACCGAGCAGCACGAGAACAGTGATGACGGATGCCGCCTCGAAGTAGACCGCGACAGTGCCGCCGTGCTCGCGGAAGTTTGACGGAAACAAACCGGGCGCGAGAATCGCAATCACGCTGTAAACAAAAGCAACGCCGGTGCCGATCGCGATCAGCGTGAACATGTTGAGGTTGCGCGTGACCAGTGATTGCCAGCCGCGCTGGAAAAACGGCCATGCCGCCCACAGCACAACCGGCGTGGCGAACGCGAATTGTATCCATTGCGACAATCGTGGCGCGACAAAACCATGGCCGCCGGAGAAATGCGCGCTCATGTCGAGCGTCAAAACGGGCAGGGTGAGCACCAGCGCGATCCAGAACCGCCGGGTCATATCGGTCAGCTCGGGATTAGGCGCGGTGTCGAGCGTGACGAGTACAGGCTCGAGCGCCATGCCGCAGATCGGACAACTTCCAGGGCCGATCTGTTTCACCTCCGGATGCATCGGGCAGGTGTAGACGGCATCTTTCCGCACGTTCGCAGGCGGCACTTTGCTCTTTTCGAGATAGCGCACCGGATCGGCTTCGAACTTCGCGCGGCATCCGGCGCAGCAGAAATGATAGGTCTCGCCTTTGTAATCGAAACGCGGCTTGCCCGCGTTGATGTCAACACTCATGCCGCAAACCGGATCGATCGCCTCCATCTGCTCGCCGCCATGCGCGTGACCAGAGCCGCTTTGCGAAGACGTGTGATGATCGTGAGATTGCATGAGATCCGGCAGCTCTTGAAGATGATACCCTGGTGGGGTATATAGGCGGGATGCGAAAAGACATCAAGGCATCCTGCGAGAAGCGGCTGAACCGGATCGAAGGGCAGGTGCGCGGTCTCGCGCGCATGGTCGAAGGTGATCGATACTGCATCGATATCGTCACACAGATTTCGGCAGTCCGCGCCGCGCTTCGCAAGGTCGAAGAAGAAATCTTGAAAGATCACGTTGCCCATTGCGTGGAGCACGCGATCATCAGCGGCAACAAGGCCGATCAGCGCCAGAAGATTGCCGAGTTGATGGACGTGGTTGGCCGGTCAAGCCGTTGAGCGATCAGGCTCAGCTTTGCAGCTTCAATTGTCCTGAAAGTAGGGCGGCATGCCCGTCGTCCAGGTCTCGCCCCAGAGCTGACCGCCGCCATCCACTGTCAGCGTTTCACCAGTGACGAAATTGCCCGAACTGGCGGTGAGATAAACGCAAGCTTCTGCGATGTCCCATGGCGAGCCTGAGCGTTTCATCGGATTCGACCTCGGAGCGGCAGCGCGAACCTCCGGCGTGTAAACCTTCCAGCCTTCGGTCACGATCGAGCCCGGTGCAACGCAATTGACGCGGATATTTAGCGGCGCCCATTCCACAGCGACGCTGCGCGACAGACCGATGACGCCCGAACGCGCGGCGACGGAATGCGCGATGCCGTAGAGCCCATGCGTCGTGATAACGACGATATTCACAATGCTGCCTGGACGTTCGGTGTCGCGCCAGCGCTGCGCTGCCGCTTGCATCATGTACCAGGTCCCATTGAGATTGGTGTTGATGACGGCATTCCAGCCCTTCACCGAGAAATCGATCGCGGCCTGCGGGAATTGTCCGCCGGCGCTGTTGATCAATCCATCGATCCGTCCGTATTCCTTCCAGACCTGATCGAACAATGCGGAGACCGCATCGGCATCACGAATGTCGATGGCGTGCGCGGATGCCTTGAGCTTGGCGGCGGTGAGGGCGTCTCTCAACGCATCGAGCTTGATTTGGTCGCGGCCGACCAAAATCACATGCGCGCCGAGCCGGGCCAGCAACCAGACAATGGCGCGGCCTATTCCGCCCGCCGCACCCGACACAACGACAACCTGATCGCGCAGCAAATCCGGTGCATAGACTGTCGCATGCGCAAGAAGATCCCTGTCGCTCAAGCCGAGCTTCTCATCCTCAGTTGTGTGATCGTTGTTTCCAGCCGTCATTGCCACGATCATCCGGTGAACCGGTGGCCAGAGCAAGCCGCTTGCGAGCGCAACACGCCAGCCTTTGCATCACAACAAAAAGGCCGCCCAACGGAGCGGCCTTCGTAGAGCGATGTTGGTTGGAACGGTTCGGTTTCCTTAGCGGATCACGGCCGAAGCCGTGCTGGTCGCGAGGACCGGCTTGTTGGTCGCTTTGACGACACCCGCAGTCTGGGTGTTAGCTGAAAGGTCATTCACGCGCGCGGTGATGCCAATGCCTGCGAGCGCGATTCCCACGACAAGTGCGACGGCAACAACCTTGAGATGGGTGGTCCGGTCTGCGCTGTAAATCGAGTGGTTCATCTGAGCCTCCGGCGCTTTGCCAGTCTTGCCTCACGCGGACATTCGCCGCGTTTGTTGCTCACCGTTCTAGGCCCGAGTCGTTTCCAGGGTTTTGCGCCCAAACGGAAAACGGTTTCGTCGGACAGGAGATTTGTTTCAGGTGTGTTTCGTCGGGCCGGGAGCGGTCCCGGGATGAGCGCCAAAGACGCTACGCGCCCGATCGCTTGATTCGCATAAGGTATATTATGGAATATAAATCGATATCCAGAAAGCCAGCCCCGGCAAAGGCTTAGCCAAGATCTGGCGTTTGCAGGCCTGCAGATGCGAAGCCGCCATCGACATTGAGCACGTGTCCGGTGACAAATCCTGCGCGTCTGCTGTCCAGAAGAAACGAGGCCGCGTTGGCGACATCGTCAGGCGTGCCGTAGCGGGCTTGCGGGATCGAACGCAGCCAGGTGGCGCGATCGGATTGCGTGTGCAGTTCCTTGACCAGCGGCGTATCGATCGGACCCGGCGCGATGGCATTGACGCGAATGCCAACGGCCGCCAGTTCCACGGCCATCACCTGAGTCATCGCGATCACCCCGCCCTTGGATGCGCCATAGGCCGTGCGGCCGGGATTGCCGCGCTGGCCCGATACGGACGAGATATTGACGATGGCGCCGCCGCCATGGTCGCGCATCAGCTTGGCGGCTTCACGCGCGACCACGAATGAGCCGACCAGGTTGATGTCGAGAATGCTGCGAAACAGGTCCGCGCTGGTGTCGAAGAACGGCACATCGCGGCCGATTCCGGCGCTGTTGACGAGCCCGCGCACCGGCGCGAAATTGCGCTCGCAATCGGCGATAGCTGCGACGACTTCAGTCTCGATGGCAACATCGAACACCAGCGACTTGAGCTTGCCGCCAGATGCATTCAGATCGCTTGCAGCGCGTGCGAGGCCGTCGCGCGAGCGATCCGCAATGAGAACACTCCAGCCGTCTGTGAGAAGCTGTCTGGCGACGGCGAAGCCAATGCCTGAAGCTCCGCCAGTGACAATCGCAGCACCTCTGTCCGTCATTCCATCGGCCTCAGATCTAGACCCGATTTCGGGAGCTGGTTGATAGTCGCAATCACGATTTGATTCTAAAAACCTCTGATAATCAATATATTATGAGTACTTATCGATCTTAATTATAAGAAAATTTTGATATCATATTGATACATTAGATATTCATCACATCATACTGAAATTACGTAAAAATCTAAACCAAAAGACTCTATCTCCTCCAGCACGCCAATCGCAGGTAGGATGGCCAAAACCAGACAATAAAACAAACGATCGGGGACGAGACGCAATGAGTATCGCACCGAGCCAATATGATGCCGGGCTCGACAAGAACGCCGCCAATTACGTGCCGTTGTCGCCGGTGAGTTTCCTCAAGCGAACGGCGGCAATCTATCCAGATCGCCTCAGCGCTGTGTACGAGGACCGCAGCTTCACGTGGGCGCAGACGTATGAGCGCTGCAGGCGCCTTGCCTCGTTCCTGTCTGCGCGCGGCATCAAGCACGGCGACACGGTCGCTGCGATGCTGCCGAACCTGCCCGCGATGAACGAATTGCATTTCGCTGTGCCGATGGCGGGTGGCGTTCTCAACACGCTGAACACGCGGCTCGATGCCGCCGCCCTCGCCTTCA
>JAKFUP010000254.1 GCA_021732625.1 Hyphomicrobiales bacterium | reverse complement strand
CCCGGACTTGATCCGGGCCTTGACGTTCGGATTATTCGTATATACGATAAATCAAGATGAAGATCACCTGCGATCCCGTCAAGCGGAAAGCCACGCTGAAGGATCGGGGTCTGGACTTTCTTGATGCCAAGATAATTCTTGGCGGTCACGTGCTGACCGTTGAAGACGCACGTCGTGACTATGGAGAAACGCGATTTCAGACCGTCGGCTTTCTCGCCGATAGAATGGTTATGGTTGTTTGGATGGAACGCGATGGTGCGGTTCACGTGATATCGATGAGGAAGTGCAATGCCAAAGAGCAAAAGCGGTATCAAAAGCGATTTGACGAAGCTCGACCGGACTGAACCAACTCGCACCGACTATCAAGATGCTCCCGAAATTACGGATGCACAGTTGGCGAGAGCTGTCATCAGCCGAGGAGTGCGGCTCCGCGGCCGCCCTAAAACAGACGTGATAAAAGTGCCGGTCAGTTTGCGTCTTGATGCCGATATCATTGACGCTTTTCGTTCGACGGGCCCGGGCTGGCAGACGCTAATGAACACAACGTTACGATCGAAGCTGAAGGAATTACCCAACCAATCGCGAACTTCCAAGAAAGCTAAAATCGGAGCGCGATAGTTGCCTATGCCGCTTTTATTGCGGCATGATCCGATCCGAAAACCGGTTCCCACTTTTCGGGATCATGCCGCCGCCTGCTCTCTCGGCTGATAGATCGCAGTGTGCTGGCAGTGCGCCACGGGCGTCACACCGTTGGCGACGATGACGCCGTCAAGCTCGACAAACTTGTGGCCCTTCTTGTCGTAGTTGCCGGTCACCTTGGCGCGCACGGTGAGCACATCGCCAACCTTCGCCGCCGCCAGATGGCGCATGGTGCTGCCGACATGAATCCACGGTCCCAGAATAGCGTTCTCCATCAACGCCCAGTTCAACGTGCGCAGCAGCGTCCCCGGATGCACGAGTTTGTCGCGCATATACAGCGCGTCGCTTTCCCGCACGTCCTTGAGGTACTGGGTGGCGAGCGCATCGGTTGGCGTATAGGGCGGAATGCCGAGCCAGGCGCCTTGCTTATAGGAATTGCCATTGACCGGCTTGCGCTCGCTCACCACCGCGACGTCTGAAAACGTGCTCAGCTCGATCACCGGTTTGCTCCCCGGCATCGACGCGCTGCCGGTAGCGCAGAGTTCGCCGCGGCTTTCGGCGCGCAGCGACAGTCCACTCGCGGTTTCCTCGGCTGTCACCGTGACCTGATCGCCGTCATAGACCGGCTTGAGAAAGCGGCCATCCATCAATCCGCCGTCGATGAAGGCCCGGCCCCACTTCGCAACCGGCATGTGGCTCATGTAGGCGAACACATCGACGCCCGGAACCAGCGCACCGACGAAGCCATAGCGCCGCGCCACGCTGTCATCGTGCATCTTGTTTTCGGACTGTTTCGCCAGATTGTAGGCGGAGACGGAATAGGTCTCGATCGGCATGCGGCCACCACGATCTTCTTAGCTGTTGTGCTGTGAGCCTACGCAAAGATCGTGAAGCTGCAAGCCGCCAATTGGTCTCGCTAACCGGAACACATTGCGCTAGACGCTGCCGCAATGTCCGAACCCGCAACCACCCGAATCTATGTCGATGCCGACGCCTGCCCGGTAAAGGACGAGATTTACCGCGTGGCGGCGCGCCACAACCTGCCGGTGAGCGTCGTCGCGGGAAACTTCATCCGTGTGCCGGACGATCCGATGATCGAGCGCGTCGCCGCGGGCTCCGGCATGGATGCCGCTGACGACTGGATCGCGGAACGCGCCGGCCCCACCGACGTCGTCATCACCTCCGACATTCCGCTCGCCAGCCGCTGCGTGAAAAAAGGATCGGCAGTGCTGGCGCCGACCGGCAAGGCATTCACCGAGGATTCCATCGGCATGGCGCTGGCGGTGCGCAATCTGATGACCGACCTGCGCGAGACCGGCGAGGTCACCGGCGGGCCGCGCGGGTTCTCGCCGCGCGACCGCTCGGCATTTCTCTCCGCGCTCGATCAAACCATCCGCCGTCTCCAGCGCGCCCGGGCCTGACGCAGCGCCATGGCCCCTCCTCTGATCCAGCTGAAAGACATCGCGCTGACGTTTGGCGGCACGCCGCTGCTTGCGGGCGTCGAGATGTCCGTGTCGGCGGGCGACCGCGTCGCGCTGATCGGCCGCAACGGCTCCGGCAAATCGACGCTGCTGAAGATCGCGGCGGGTCTGGTCGAGGCGGATCGCGGTGACCGCTTTGTGCAGCCCGGTGCGACCGTGCGCTATCTGCCGCAAGAGCCGGATTTCGGAGAAGCTGCGACCACGCTCGCCTATGTCGAGGCAGGACTGAATGACGGTGACGATGCCTATCAGGCGCCGTATCTGCTGGAGCAGCTTGGTCTCACTGGGCAGGAAAACCCGGCGCATCTGTCCGGCGGCGAAGCGCGCCGCGCCGCGATTGCACGAACGCTGGCGCCCTCGCCAGACATTCTTTTGCTCGATGAGCCAACCAACCATCTCGATCTCACCACCATCGAGTGGCTGGAAGACGAACTGTCGCGCCGCCGCTGCGCGCTGGTGATGATCAGCCATGACCGGCGCTTTCTCTCTAACTTATCGCGCAGCACGGTCTGGCTCGACCGCGGCAAAGCACGTCAGATCGATCGTGGCTTCTCGGCGTTCGAGGCGTGGCGCGACGAAGTGCTCGAAGAGGAAGAACGCGAACAGCACAAGCTCGACCGCAAGATTGTCGCGGAAGAACACTGGCTGCGCTACGGCGTTTCGGGCCGGCGCAAGCGCAACGTCAAGCGGCTCGGCAATCTGCATGCACTGCGCGACCAGCGCCGGAACTATCGCGGCGCAACAGGACAGGCTTCGCTCGCAGCCGCCGAGGCTGATGCATCCGGCAAGCTCATCATCGAGGCGATCAAGGTCAACAAGGCGTACGGCGACCGCCCCATCGTTGATGATTTCTCGATCCGCATCCAGCGCGGCGACCGCATCGGCATCGTCGGCCCCAATGGCGCTGGCAAGACGACGCTGATCAACCTGCTCACCGGCGCCGACCAGCCGGACTCCGGCAAGATCAAGCTCGGCGCCAACCTCGAGATGGCGACGCTGGATCAGCATCGCGAAAGCCTCGATCCGAAATCAACGCTGGCGGAGGCCATGACTGGCGGTCGCGGCGACACCGTGATGGTCGGCGGCAAGCCGCGCCATGTGATCGGCTACATGAAGGACTTCCTGTTCGCGCAGGAGCAGATGCGCACGCCGCTTGAGGTGCTTTCCGGCGGCGAGCGCGGACGGCTGATGCTGGCGCGCGCGCTGGCGAAGCCGTCAAATCTTCTCGTGCTCGACGAACCAACCAACGATCTCGATCTCGAAACGCTCGACGTGCTCGAAGACATGCTCGGCGATTATGAAGGCACCGTCATTCTTGTCAGCCACGACCGTGATTTTCTCGATCGCGTTGTGACGTCGACGATTGCGCCGGATGGCAACGGCAAGTGGATCGAATATGCCGGCGGCTATTCGGACATGCTGGCGCAGCGCGGCGAGGATCTGAAGCAGACGACGAAACAGGCCGATGCGGAAGCAAAGAAAGCCTCGGCGACCTCGCCATCTGCAACGACTCAGCAAGCCAAGCGCCGTCTGAATTTCAACGAGAAGCACGCGCTCGAAACACTGCCGAAGACGATGAAGAAGCTGCAAGCGGAAATAGCGAAGCAGCAGAAGCTGCTCGACGATCCGAAGCTCTACGCCTCCGACCGCAAGGCGTTCGACACCGCATCGGCCGCACTGGTCAAAGCGCAGACTGAATTGCAGCAATCCGAAGAACGCTGGCTTGAACTTGAAATTTTGCGCGAGGAACTGGAGGGGTAATTCCTTTCGTCATTGCGAGCGAAGCGACGCAATCCAGAGCCGCAAAGAAAGACTGGATTGCTTCGTCGGCTTCGCCTCCTCGCAAAGACGACTTACCGTTGGCTCACCCACGCCAGCGCCCCGCGCCCCGCAGCCGCTCCCGTCGCGAACGAAGCCTGCAGCAGATAGCCGCCGGTCGGCGCTTCCCAGTCGAGCATTTCGCCCGCGATGAACACGCCGGGCAGACGCTTCAACATATATCCGCCGTCGATCTCATCGAATGCCACGCCACCCGCAGTCGAGATTGCCCGCTCGATCGGCGACACGCCAACGAGCTTGATCGGAACGGCATTGATCAGCGCAGCGAGATCGGCTGGCGCATAGTCTGCAAGTTTGCGCTCCGCATGGGCTGCCGCCTCATGCAGCAACGCAATGCCGATCGGCGGCAGCCCCGCAGCCTTGCGCAGGAAGGTCGAGACCGATTGCTTGCCGCGCGGCGCAGCAAGTCTTGTGGCCAGCGCATCGCTGGCGACATCCGGGCGCAGCGAAATCGTCAGCACCGCCTCACCCGCCTTGCCGATCGCATCGCGCAGAGGGGCTGCGATGGCGTAGATCGCGCCGCCCTCGATGCCGTCGCTGGTAATCATCGCGTCGCCACGCACGGAATGTTCGCTGTGGCGCAGTTGCACTGTCTTCAACGGCTGACCGGCGAAGCGGTCGCGGAACATGTTCGACCAGTTGACGGTGAACCCGGAGTTGGCCGGACGCAGCGGCGATACAACGATGTCTTTCTTGCGAAGCGACTCCGCCCATGCGCCGTCCGATCCAAGCCGCGGCCAGCTTGCGCCGCCAAGCGCCAGCACGACCGCGTCAGCCTTCACGGTCTCGCGGCCGGTCGGCGCCTCGAACACCAGCCACCCGTTGCTGTTCCAGCCGGCCCAGCGATGGCGCAGTTTGAATACGACTCCCGCGCCATCGAGACGCCCCAGCCATGCACGCAGCAGCGGCGAGGCCTTGAAAGTTTGCGGAAACACCCGGCCGCTGGAGCCGACGAATGTCGGTTGTCCCAATTCAGCTGACCAGTCGCGCAGCATCTGCGGCGTGAAGGCATCAATTGCCGTACGCAGATGCTCTGCCGCTGCGCCATAGCGCGTCATGAAAGGCTCAAGCGGCTCGCTGTGGGTGAGGTTCAATCCGCCGCGCCCGGCCATCAGGAACTTGCGGCCAACCGACGGCATCGCGTCGTAGATCGTGACGCGCACGCCACCCGCGGCCAGCGTCTCGGCGGCCATCAGGCCTGCGGGGCCAGCGCCGATGATGGCGATCTCGGGCTGTCTGCGATCCGCGCTCACCTGATCCGTCCTGCCTTCAACCGCATCGCAGCAATTCTGTTCACCCGCTGAGCCGCCTCGCGCCTGAATTAAGGTCCGGGCCAACGGCACACTAACCTGCTACCATTGACCCGTTGGAATTTGAAAATACCTCGGAATGCGATGGGGGTTTCCATGCTTTATTGCAAGACCATCCTGCTGTCTGCCGCGCTGATCTCCACCTTGCCCTCAATTGCGCTGGCCCAGACTCCGCCCAAGGACAACGCGCTCAAGCAGCTCAAGGACGTCAACCAGAGTTCGCAGGACGCGGCTCGCACAACAAATCCCGAGCAGTCGAAAGCCAAGTCGAACCAGAATATCGACACCGCGCCGAAACCGTCGGTGCGCGCGGCCCCTTCGTCGACCCAGAGCAAGGCTGAACGGGACGCAGCGGCGATCAAGCTCTACACCAGCAAGCCGGAGACTGGGGCGACCATCAAGCGCAAGCCGCTCGCCGAACCGCCCTCACCCGGTGCGACCAAGCCCACGACCGCAGCGGCGCCAACGGCGCCGAAAGCCACGACCACTGCGCCGAAGCCCGTCGCAACGGCACCAAAGCCTGTGGCCGCTGCACCGAAGCCGGTGGCCGCTGCGCCCAAACCAGCCACAGTGGCTGCTCCGGCGCGACCGGCATCGGCACCTTCGGCAAGCGTGAAGCCCTCGACGACAACCTTCACGACATCTTCCGCACCGGCGCGGGTGCAATCGGCGCCGTCGCGGCCGGCCACGACAACAACGACGACATCTTCATCAAGCTCGTCGTCGAGCTCATCTTCTTCGGGCTCGTCATCGGGCAGCTCGTCGTCGGGTTCGAAGCGATAGCGGCAGTGCCGCTGGCCGTCATTCCGGAACGCAGCCGCTGCGCTGCTTCCTGAATGACGGTGCTACAGCTTCACGCCGCGCGCGGCCGCGGCCTGCTGCACGTATTTCATGGTCTGCTGAAACGCCTGCTCCAGCGCCTGCCCCTTCGACATGTCGGCAATTTCGTTGAAGCGCGCCGCGATCGCGTCCGGCGTCCATTCGGTGTCCGGCAGGTTGATACCTTCGCTCTCGACGATCTTGATGACCGCAAACGAGCCCGCGCCAGCACCCATGATAGTGCGGGTCGGCGCATCTTCACTGAGCAGATAAAGCACCGCCGGCGTGATCGCCTCGGGCTTCATCAGCCCCAGCGCCGCGGGCGGCAGCAATTCCTCGGTCATGCGTGTCGCGGCCGTCGGCGCAATCGTGTTGACGCGGATATTGGTCTTGCGCCCCTCTTCTGCCAGCACATTCATCAGCCCGGCCATCGCTGCTTTCGCCGAGCCGTAATTGGCTTGACCGAAATTGCCGAACAGGCCCGACGACGACGACGTCAGCACGATGCGTCCGTAACTCTGCTCGCGCATCCCTGCCCACACCGCCTTGCAGCAGTTGAAACTGCCTGTGAGATGCACGCCGATCACCTTGGTGAAATCCGCAGGCTCCATCTTGGCGAACGACTTGTCGCGCAGAATGCCCGCGTTGGCGATAAGCGTATCGACCTTGCCCCACGTCTCCGTCGCCTGCGCGACCATCGCTGTGACCTGCTCGAAGTCGGAGACGTCCGCGCCATTGGCGATCGCCTCGCCGCCGGCCTTCCTGATGTCCTCGACCACCGCATCGGCTGGCGCGAGCGATGCGCCGGTGCCATCACGCGCACCGCCGAAATCGTTCACCACGACCTTGGCGCCGAGCTTCGCCAGCGAGAGCGCGTGACTGCGGCCAAGACCGTTGCCCGCGCCGGTGACGATTGCGACGCGGCCATCAAATCGGATTGTCATGCTTAAGCGTGCCTCATGAGAAATAAATCAGGCCGATCCAGTCGGCGGCAATCGCGGGCTTGTCCTCGCCTTCGATCTCGACGGTGGCGAGCGTGCGCGAGAACAGTTCGTTCGGCTTGCGCAGGGTTGCCTCCGCGAGCTTGAAGCGGCCGCGGACGCGCGAACCGGATTTCACCGGCGAAATAAAGCGCAGCTTGTCGAGCCCATAGTTGACGCTGGTGGTGGCTCCCTCGATCGGCGGCATCACTTCATAGGAGAAGATGCTCATCAGCGACATGGTGAGAAAGCCATGCGCGACCGTGGTGCCAAACGCGCTGTCCTTTGCGCGCACCGGATCGACGTGGATGTATTGATGATCCTCAATGACATCGGCAAACAGATCGATCCGCTTCTGGTCGATCAGGTGCCAGCTCGAGACGCCGACTTCGTGCCCGACCATCTTCTGATATGCATCAAGCGTGATGGGCGGTTTGATCCAGACACTGTTCATTGTCTCTCCGCTCAACCCCGCACGCCCTGCAGCGACGGAAAATCCTCTTCGCGAAATTCCTCGCCGCGCAGCGGATCGCCGCGGTTGTTGTCGTGCTCCAGACGCCGCAACTGCACCCGGCGGATTTTTCCCGAGATCGTCTTCGGCAACTCCGTCACCAGTTCGAGGCGGCGAATTCGCTTGAACGGCGCGAGCCGTGCGTGGGTATGCGCAAAGATCGACTCCGCCGTCGCAGCCGATGGCGCGACGCCGCCGACCAGCAGCACATAGGCTTTCGGCACCGCAAGACGGATCGGATCGGGCGACGGCACCACCGCAGCCTCCGCGACCGCCTCGTGTTCCAGCAGGATGCTCTCCAGCTCGAACGGCGAGATGCGATAGTCCGACGACTTGAACACGTCGTCAGAGCGTCCCACAAAGGTGAGATAGCCGTCGTCATCGACGAACACCACATCGCCGGTGCGATAAGCATCGCCGTCCGCGCCCTGCGGCGTGCCGCCTTCGCCGAGATAGCCGCGCATCAATCCCGCCGGGCGATCCTCGCCCAATAACAAACTGATCTCGCCTTCGCTCGATGGATTGCCGTCGGCGTCTGCCACACGCACGCGATAGCCCGGCAGAGGCCGGCCCATCGAACCGATCTTCACCGGCTGCCCGGGCGAGTTGCCCGCAAGCGCCGTGGTCTCCGTCTGACCGTAGCCATCGCGGATCGTGAGATTCCACGCCGCCTTGATCTGGTCGATCACTTCCGGATTGAGCGGTTCGCCCGCGCCACAGACTTCGCGCAGCGACAATTTGTATTGCGAAAGGTCTTCCTGAATCATCAGACGCCACACCGTCGGCGGCGCGCATAGCGTCGACACCGCGCAACGCTGGATCGTGCTGAGCAAGCTTTTGGCTTCGAACCGCGCCTGATTGGCGATGAAGATGGTCGCGCCCGCATTCCATGGGGCGAAGAAACAACTCCACGCATGCTTCGCCCATCCCGGCGAAGAAATGTTGAGATGGATATCGCCGGGCTGCAGCCCGATCCAGAACATCGTCGTCAGCGCGCCGACCGGATAGCTGCGATGACTGTGCAGCACCAGTTTCGGCTTCGCGGTGGTGCCAGATGTGAAATACAGCAGCATCGGATCGTCGGCCTTGGTCACGCCGTCCGGTGCGAAGGCTTCGGATTGCTTTTTCGATTGATCGAACGGCAGCCAGCCTTGCGCACTCCCGTCGCCGGTCACGATCTTGACCACGCCCGGCGCTTTCAACCCATCAAACTTCGCAACCTGATCGGGCGAGGCAACCACTGCGCGCGCCTTGCCGCGATCGAGCCGATCCTGCAATTCGTCGGGTGTCAGCAGCGTCGTTGCCGGGATGACGATGACGCCGAGCTTGATCGCCGCCAGCATCGTCTCCCAGAGCGGAACGACATTGCCGAGCAGCAACAGCAGATGGTCGCCACGCCTGAGGCCCTGCGCGCGCAGGAAATTCGCAACCTGATTGGAGCGCGTCGAGAGTTGCGCGAACGTCAGCTTGGTTTCCGCAGCGCTCGCAACATCGACGATCCAGAGCGCGGTGCGGCTCGCACTGTCGGCGTTGCGCGCGAGGTCCGCGTCGAACCAGTCCAGCGCCCAATTGAAGTTCTCCGCGTCCGGCCAGCGGAAATCCTTCACCGCCGTATCGTAGTCGGTGCGATGGCGTAGAAGAAACGCGCGCGCGTCCTGAAATGTGGTCATAATTGTCTCCGACCCGTCATGCTCTCTCCGTCATGCCCGGACTTGTTCCGGGCATCCAGGTCTTTGCAGCACCCCTCCCGAGGAAGACGTGGATGGCCGGGACGAGCCCGGCCATGACGCAGCAAACGATTCAACTTTTCGCCATCGCGCGAACGTGCTGGATGATGCCGGAGAAGTCCACTCCTCCGTGGCCGGCGGCGTCGAACGCCTTGTAAAGTTCCTGTGCATGTTGGCCAAGCGGCGTCGCTGCGCCCGCGGCTTTCGCGGCGTCCTGCGCCAGCGTCAAATCCTTCACCATCAGCGCCGACGCGAAGCCCGGCTTGTAGCCGTTGTTGGCAGGCGATGCGGGCACCGGACCCGGCACCGGGCAATAGCTGGTCAGCGCCCAGCACTGGCCCGACGAGGTCGAGGACACATCGAACAGTGCCTGATGCGACAGGCCGAGTTTTTCGGCAAGCGCGAACGCCTCGCCGACTGCGATCATCGAAATGCCGAGGATCATGTTGTTGCAGATTTTCGCCGCCTGCCCCGCGCCGGGATCACCGCAATGCACGATCTTCTTACCCATCGCTTCGAGCACGGGCTTCGCCGCCGCAAATGCCCTGGCATCGCCGCCACACATGAAGGTGAGCGTCGCGCCCTTCGCGCCGCCGACGCCGCCGGACACCGGCGCATCGACCGAGAGCAACCCGGCCTTGCTCGCCAGCGTGTGGGCCGCACGGGCGCTATCCACGTCGATGGTCGAGCAATCGATGATTGTCGCACCCTTGGCAATCGAAGAAACGATCTCGGTCCACACCGAAACCACATGCTTGCCGGCGGGCAGCATGGTGATGACGACATCCGCGCCTTTCACCGATGCCGCAGCGCTATCCGCGATGCCGACGCCATCGGCCTTCGCGGTGGCCTTCGATGCCTCGACCAGATCGAAGCCCAGAACCTTGTGACCGGCCTTGAACAGATTGGCGGCCATCGGCCCACCCATGTTGCCAAGCCCGATGAATGCGATGGTGGCCATGTGTTTCTCCCTTACCTCTATTTTTCTTTCGTCATTGCGAGCGACGCAAAGCAATCCAGCAACATCACAACATCCGGCCTATTAGCTCTGGATTGCTTCGGCCTTTCAGGCCTCGCAATGACGCGAACTCAAACTCCCTTGTCGAATACCAGTTCCTCGTCGCCGAGGCTGGTGAAATACGGCGCGATCATCGCGTGCGTCACGCCAGCGACAGTCGGCGGCGACCACACCGGCTTGCGATCCTTGTCGATCACGGCGGCGCGCACGCCTTCGCGGAAATCGTCGCTGGCGAACACTGCAAGCGCGGCGCGATATTCCCTCGTGAGACATTCTTCCAGCGTCATGGACTCGCGCGCCAGCCGCAGCAGCCGCAGCGTCACCACAAGGCCGCGCGGCGATTTCTCGTTCAGCGTTTTGAGCGTCGCCAGCGCCAGTTCGGAACCGTCTTGCGTCAGCGCATCCATGATCTCGCCGATGCGATCGAATGCGAACCACCTGTCGATCTGCGGTTGCAGCGCCGCCACCGGGCCTGCTTTTTCGCCGGTCGCAAAGCTGCGGATCAAGTCCCAGACGTCGGAATCCGCCGCACCCGGATGGATGTTGGTCAGCGCCTGCCGCAGCGTGAACAGCTTTGACTGCGGCACCACCCAATCGGCAAACTTGGCGTGGATCGCATCCGGCCCGTTCATCGGCGCGCCGGTCAGGCCAAAGTATGTGCCGATCTCGCCCGGCGAATGCGACAACAACCACGTGCCGCCGACATCAGGGAAAAAGCCGAGGCCGACTTCCGGCATCGACAATTTCGTCTTGTCGGTGACGACACGATGCTTGCTGTGCGCCGACAAGCCGACGCCGCCGCCCATCACGATGCCATCCATCAACGCGACATAGGGTTTCGGGAAATGCGCGATGCGCGCGTTGAGGATGTATTCCTCGCGCCACAGGATTTTGCCGAGATCGCCCTTGGCGTGCGAACTCTCCCACAGCGCGCGGATATCGCCGCCAGCGCACAGGCCTCGATCGCCCGCGCCTTCCAGCACGATGACGCTCACCGCAGGATCGGCTACGAAAGCATCCAGCGCCTTGTCGACGTCGCGAAACATCTCGAGCGTCACCGCATTGATCGCCTTCGGGCGATTGAGGCGAATTATCCCGGCGGCACCTTCGCGCACGGCGACGAGGTCTCCCTCTATAAAAGGAGCATTCATCTTACACCTTCAATAAGTCTGCGCGAGATGATCACGCGCATGATCTCGTTGGTGCCTTCGAGAATCTGGTGCACGCGCAGGTCGCGCACGATCTTCTCGATGCCGTATTCGGCGAGATAACCGTAACCGCCATGCAGTTGCAGCGCGTCGTTGGCAACCTCGAAGCCGACGTCGGTCGCAAACCGCTTCGCCATCGCGCACAGCATCGACGCATCCGCCGTCTTGGCATCGAGCGAGGCCGCCGCGCGCCACAAGAACGTCCGCGCCGCTTCAAGCTCGGTCGCCATGTCGGCGACCTTGAACTGTAACGCCTGGAACTCGTCGAGGCGCTTTCCGAACGCCTTGCGCTCTTTCATGTAGGCCAGCGACTTGTCGAGCGCCGACTGCGCGCCGCCGAGCGAACACGCCGCGATGTTCAACCGCCCGCCATCGAGACCCGCCATCGCGACCTTGAAGCCGATGCCTTCATCGCCGAGGCGATTGGCGACCGGCACGCGCGCGTTCTCGAAGATCACCGCGCGGGTCGGCTGCGCGTTCCAGCCCATCTTGCGTTCGTTGGCGCCGAACGACACGCCCGGCGTCTTGCCGTCGATCACCAGCGCCGAGATGCCGCCCGCGCCCTCGGCCCCGGTGCGCACCATGGTCACGTAGAGATCGCTGGCGCCGCCGCCGGAGATGAACTGCTTCTGGCCGTTGAGCACATAATGATCGCCGTCACGCACCGCGCGGGTGCGCAGCGCCGCCGCATCCGAGCCCGCACCGGGTTCGGTCAGGCAATAGCTCGCGACCATGTCCATGGTGCAGAGTTTCGGCAGCCACTTGTGGCGTTGTTCGTCGGAGCCGAAGCCGTCGATCATCCACGACGCCATGTTGTGGATCGAAATGAACGACGACACCGCGGGGCAGCCGGTCGCCAGCGCCTCGAAAATCAGCGCCGCGTCGAAGCGCGACATGCCTGAGCCACCAACGTCGTCCTTGATGTAGATGCCGCCGATGCCGAGCGCCGCCGCCTCGCGGATCACGTCGAGCGGCAGATGCCGCTCCTCGTCCCACTTCAGCGCATGCGGCGCGATCTTCTCGTCCGCAAACGCCCGCGCCATATCGCGGACTGCGGTTTGATCTTCTGTGAGAGCGAACTGCATGCCTCGTAACCCGTTTCCGAAGTTCGTCAGTCATCGCAGCAACCCCGACACGAACTTCGGAAACAAAGGGGTTACGAGCAATTATAAATTGCTAGAGCCGCTTTCGATCTGAAGTTCCTGAAAACGACCGCAGCAATTGCTGCAGGAACTTCAGATCGGCGGCGCTAGCGCCCCAGCCTAGTTCATCGTCGGGATGACGAACTCCGCGCCATCCTTGACGCCGGACGGCCAGCGCGAGGTGACGGTCTTGGTCTTGGTGTAGAAGCGGATCGAATCCGGGCCGTGCTGGTTGAGATCGCCGAAGCCGGATTTCTTCCAGCCACCAAACGTATAGTACGCGATCGGCACCGGGATCGGCACGTTGATGCCGACCATGCCGACCTCGACCTTGGCCGCGAAGTCGCGCGCCGCATCGCCGTCGCGGGTGAAGATCGCAACGCCGTTGCCGTAGTCGTGGTCGCTCGGCAGCGCCAGCGCCTCGTTGTAATCCTTGGCGCGCACCACCGAGAGCACGGGGCCAAAGATTTCTTCCTTGTAGATTGTCATGTCCTTGGTGACGTTGTCGAACAGACAACCGCCCATGTAGAAGCCCTTCTCGTAGCCCTGCATCTTGAAGCCGCGGCCATCGACCGCCAGCGTCGCGCCTTCCTTGATGCCGGTCTCGACGTAACCTTTGACGCGCTCGAGTGCGGCGGCCGTCACCAGCGGACCGAAATCGGCTGACGGATCGGTCGAGGGGCCGATCTTGAGGCTCTCGACACGCGGGATCAGCTTTTCCATCAGACGGTCGGCGGTGGTCTTGCCGACAGGCACCGCGACCGAGATCGCCATGCAGCGCTCGCCGGCCGAGCCGTAGCCCGCACCGATCAGCGCGTCCACAGTCTGGTCCAAGTCGGCATCCGGCATGATGATGGCGTGGTTCTTGGCGCCGCCGAAACACTGCGCGCGCTTGCCGGTCTGCGCGGCTCGCTCATAGATGTACTGCGCGATCGGCGAGGAGCCGACGAAGCCCACCGCACGGATATCCGGATCGTCCAAAATGGCGTCGACCGCTTCCTTGTCGCCGTTGACGACGTTGAGGATGCCCGGCGGCAGGCCGGCCTCGATCATCAACTCAGCAAGGCGCATCGGCACGCCCGGATCGCGCTCCGACGGTTTCAGGATAAACGCATTACCGCAAGCGATCGCGGGGGCGAATTTCCACATCGGGATCATCGCCGGGAAGTTGAACGGCGTGATGCCGGCGACCACTCCAAGAGGCTGACGCATGGAGTAAATGTCGATGCCCGGCCCCGCGCCCTCGGTGTATTCGCCCTTCATCAGGTGCGGGATACCGCAGGCGAACTCGACCACCTCGAGCCCGCGCTGAATGTCGCCCTTGGCGTCCGGCACGGTCTTGCCGTGTTCGCGGGCCAGCAAATCAGCCAGCTTGTCGTAGTCGCGATGCACCAGGTCGAGGAATTTCATCATCACGCGGCCGCGGCGCTGCGGATTGGTCGCGGCCCAGTCAGGCTGCGCCGCGCGGGCATTGAGCACCGCTTCGCGCATCTCGGCCCTGGAGGCCAGCGCCACCTTGCCCTGCACATCGCCGGTCATCGGCTCGAAAACGTCCGCCGTGCGGCCGGATTTGCCTGCAACTTCCTTGCCGCCGATGAAATGACCAATGTTGCGCATGTGAGCGTTCCTGCCTGTGCTTGGGATTTGTTTGTTGTGGTAGTGATACTCCCTCGCTCCCAAAAAACGAAGCCCCACGGATGCGCAACGGCACTGCAAAATATCGGCAACCGGACCGCCCGGTCGCCGCAAATTTGGACCAGCGGATCCGCTGGGACGACCTGCGTATTTTTCTCGCGACCTGCCGCGCCGGGACAGTGTCGTCGGTGGCGCAGACGCTCGGCATCGACAGCACCACGGTGTCGCGCAAGATCGAGCGGCTGGAGAAATCGCTCAAGACAAAACTGTTCGAGCGCCGCAACACCGGCTACGTGCCGACGCGCTCTGGCGAAAAGCTGTGGCGCACCGCCGAGCGGGTCGAGAGCGCCATCGTGCAGGGCGAGACCGAGCTCGCGGATCGCGATGTTTCGCTCACCGGCATCGTGCGGGTCGGCGCGCCGGATGGTTTTGGCAGCTTCTTCCTCGCCCCTCGCCTCGCCGGATTTTGCAACGCGCATCCCGAAGTCGAAGTGCAGTTGATGGCGACCGCGCGGGTGTTCAGCCTGTCGAACCGCGAGGCGGATATCGCGATTGCGCTGGCGCTGCCGGCGCAGGGCCGCGTCGTCGGCCGCAAGCTTACCGACTATCGCCTCGGGCTTTATGCCTCACGCGCTTACGTGAAGACCCATCCGAAGATCAAACGCATCGACGATCTCACCGATCATCTGTTCATCAGCTACATCGACGAGTTTCTCTATACGCCGCTGCTGGATTATGTGCGGATCGTCTCCAAGACGATCGCGCCGCGCTTCAAGAGCGCCAATCTGATTGCGCAGTATCAGGCGGCGAAGGCCGGCCAGGGCATCGCGATCCTGCCCTGCTTCATGGCCGATCAGGACAAGGATCTCGTGGCGCTGTTGCGCAACGAGGTGAAGCTGGAGCGCACGTTCTATCTGTTGCTGCACGAGGACAACCGCAACCTCGCCCGCGTCAAGGCAGCGGCGGATTTCATCGTCGAGGAAGTGCGGAAGAACAGAAAAATGTTTCTGCCGGGGAAGTGAGAGCGGCTGTCAAGATGCCAACACTCGCAGTCGTATGAGCATTCGCTCGAAGTCAAAGTCAGAGAACATAACGAAGCTGCGAGGCTGAAATGACAAATCAAGCTTTAGACGAAGACTGCTCTGGGCGGGCTTTATCGTTTTCTTGGTACTCGTCGTTTCCTTGGTCGAATACTTTTCGAAATATCCCAATAACACGCCAACATTCGTTGGCTCCAATGCTACCCTCATTGCCTTGGTTTTTGCAGCATATCTCGCTTACGTATTCCAACAGCGTGGGAAGTTTGTTGACGAGCTGAGAGGCTGGTGGAACGATATTGTAGAAGCAAAATCTGTGTTCTTCGTTTACTGCGACAAGTCGGGTGCAACTGAGGACGATTATTTTGAAGGCTTCTACAAGCTGTCTACATCAATGGACACGCTAAGGTTGATTTATTGTAACGTTGGCCGAAGCGCTGAGAATCCGAAGGGTTATTACCCATTTGAGCAAGTTCGCGACATGATCGATATTGCAAGGTCTATCAAGCCGGATAACAGCAAAGTACCCACGATGAGGGACCGAGCGAGAGTAAAGGACGCGATCAATATTGTTTTTCAGTCATTGAGGCATGCCATTCAATCAGAAGCCAGCGCCTCAGTACCAGATGATCCAACGCTCTTCGAAAGCCCATATCGCGCGAAATATCTTTTGGAGATAAAGAACCAAGTCGGGATCGACGTGGTAGCGGTAAGAGAGCTGAATAAGAGAGCCGACTATTTTTCTTCGCGCGAAAAGAAATAGAATCTTAACGGCTCCGCCGCTCGTATCCGCGCCGGACGAGATCGTTTGTCATTCCGACATACAGCGTGCCGTGCTTGCCGCTTGCGAGCAGGTAGACAGTGTACGCCATCGCGACCACAGGGGTTATGGATTCCGGGCTCGCGCGCACGCAGCCGAGTCTACGTGGGGCTGCGCAGAGAATGCGCGCGCCCCGGAATGACGGCTGAGAGTTTGTTTGGCTGCAATGCCCAGTTTTGGCATCACCACCCTCCGTCGTCATCACCGGGCTTGATCCGGGCATCTATCTTCTCGCAAAATTTGAATTTTTGTTGCGGACGCTACCCGGCACCTTCCGCTGTCGTCCCTGCGAAAGCAGGGACCCATACGCCGTGACGAACATGGTGTGCTCATCAGCAGATACTCTCGGCGACACTGGCACCAAATCCCAATTGATACGGAGGTTATGGGTCCCTGCTTTCGCAGGGACGACGATGGTGTGTTTCATCGCCCAACATTTCCTGCTTGACATTCCCCGTACTAGGATTATAGTCCGTGTATCCTGTCCCACTGAGAGGGGCGGTTCGCGATCGTCACGGTCTGCGGGACAGGATGCGGTGGACGCGGCAGCGTCAGGCGCGGACGAGAGGCGGTTGGGGAGACGTTGGCAGGATTCCTTTCGGGGAGCGGCCTTTGTTTCTATGGACCCGCAGCTCTGACGTGCTGACGACGGCGCTGCGCGTTGCGGGCCAGGGCGGAGATACGCCTTACCTGTGATGCCTTTGCGCGCCGGCCCAAGTCGTGTGGTCCCGATGCCCGTCGCTGGCATCAAGGGATGGAGAGCCTGTGCATCCGACCGGAGCATATGGACACCCTCAGTCCCGACGGAGACGAACCCAAGCG
>JAKFUP010000241.1:13641-17033 GCA_021732625.1 Hyphomicrobiales bacterium | reverse complement strand
TGGTCTAGGTTTTTGCAGGGGGACGGATAGGGACCATGGCGCTTATCAGCTCAAAACGCTTAGGAGCAAGGCTCAAAGGCCTGCTCGGAATCCGGGGTCGGCTCGTGCTGATGGCCCTGATTCTCGTGGCGCCGATGATGGTCGATCGGGTCAGGGTCCTCGAACAAACCCGAAACCAGCAAATTCAGAATGCGTCCGAAGAGCTTCGCGCGATCGCGCGAAACAGCGCTGCTGCAGAACGCGAGGTCATTTCCTCGATCGAAGCACTGCTGAAGTCCTCGGCCTATATTTACGCAATCGCATCGCAGCAGGGCCGCGGTTGCGCCATCCTGAGGGCAAGTCTTCAGGTCGATCTGCCTTGGATCAAAAGCATGTCGGTTGCCGACCTCAATGGCACCATCAAATGCTCGACGATGTCGAGCGTCGTCGGCATCGATGTCAGTGACCGGCCTTTCTTCAAAAACGTGCTCGACACTCATGAATTCGTGCTGAGCAACTACTTCGTTGGCCGTGGATCGAAGACGCCATCGATTGCTGCGGCATACTCGACGCTGGCATTCGACGAACGCGATCCCGTCATCATTATTTCCAGCGTCAACCTCGACTGGCTTACGAAAATCATTGCACTTCCCGAGAATCGCCCCGGATTGCAGGCATTCCTGGTTGATGGCAACGGCACCATTGTTGCAGAGCGCTCCGAAAGAACGGATCGCATTGGCAAGCCGATGGACGACCTTCCAATGCTTGACGTGATCGGTAAACGTGACACCGGCTCGCTGTCGATGATATCGGAGGACGGCGCGACGAAGATGCTCGCGTATCATCGCGTGCCAGGGACCAGCCTGCTCACTATCGTTCGCATTGACGAATCCGTCATGCTGGCCGGGATTAATAATGACATCCGTCATGCCTATATCCAGCTGGCGATCGTCGTTCTGATTGCGCTGGGCGGTGCATGGCTCGCCAGCGAACATCTGATCATTCGGCCAATCCGCTCGATGACGGCAATGGCCCGACGCTTTGGAATGGGCGACTGGAATGTACGCGCGACCCGTACCGGTCTGCCTTCGGAGTTTGTGCCGCTGGCGCGTGCTTTCAATATCATGGCCGTGCAACTTGCCGGGCGCGAACGCGAGCTGGTTGCAAATAACGATCGGCTGACCGTGATGGCGTCGAACGATCTCATCTCCGGCCTCGCCAATCGCCGCGGCTTCCAGAGCCGCCTTGATTTTGAGTGGCTGAAGGCGGAACAGACCGGGGCTGCCGTTGCGCTGCTGATGATCGACGTCGATCATTTCAAGCCATTCAACGATACCTACGGCCATCCCGAGGGCGACGTCTGCCTCGGCCGCATTGGCGAAGCGCTGGCTGCCGTCGCAAGCGAGACCATGGGCTTTGCCGCGCGCTATGGCGGCGAAGAGTTTTGCCTGCTGCTGCCGGGCGCGGATACGGCGACGGCCATGGCCGTCGGTCAGACGGTGCGAACCCGAATCGAGGCGCTGGCCATCCAGCATACCGGAAGCGAATTCGGCCACGTCACGGTCAGCGCTGGCGTCGCACACGCCCAGCCGAGCGGCATTCAGCAACCGGTCGATCTGATCGAAGCGGCCGATGCCGCCCTGTATCAGGCCAAAAGCGGCGGCCGGAACCTTGTGATCGAACATGGCCTGATTTGCCGCGTCGATCGCGCAATGGCGCTGGCCAGCTAACCGGATTTGACCTGATCGCGATCTGGCGTCTTGAGGCTGCGGGCGTTGACCCGCCGATGCGTTTTATGGCCTAGTCAGCCGCAAATTGACGCGCAGGATCGCGCTAACCCGCTGACAAGACACCGATTTCATAATGACCTCGCAACGCTATAACGCCCGCGAATCCGAGCCGCGCTGGCAAAAGATCTGGGACGAGCGCGAAATCTTCGCGACGAAAAACGACGATCCGAAGCCGAAATACTACGTGCTCGAGATGTTCCCGTATCCCTCGGGACGCATCCATATGGGCCACGTTCGCAATTATGCGATGGGCGACGTGGTCGCGCGCTACAAACGCGCCAAGGGCTTCAATGTGCTGCATCCGATGGGCTGGGATGCCTTCGGCATGCCGGCCGAGAATGCGGCGATGGCCAACAAGGTCCATCCCAAGGCGTGGACCTACGAGAACATCGCCACCATGAAGAAGCAGCTCAAGTCGATGGGGCTGTCCCTCGACTGGAGCCGCGAGATCGCGACCTGCGATCCGTCCTACTACAAGCATCAGCAGCGGTTGTTTCTCGACTTCCTGAAAGCTGGCCTCGTCGAGCGTAAAAAATCGAAGGTCAACTGGGACCCGGTCGATCAAACCGTGCTCGCCAACGAGCAGGTGATCGACGGACGCGGCTGGCGCTCGGGCGCATTGGTTGAGCAGCGCGAGCTGACGCAGTGGTTTTTCAAAATCAGCGCCTATTCGGACGAGTTGATCGCAGCACTCGATACGCTCGATCGCTGGCCCGACAAGGTGCGGCTGATGCAGCGCAACTGGATCGGCCGTTCAGAAGGCCTGCTGGTTCGCTTTGCGCTTGACGCTGCGACCACTCCAAACAACGAAACTGAAGTCGAGGTGTTCACGACGCGGCCAGACACGCTGTTCGGCGCAAAATTTCTGGCGCTGTCGCCGGATCATCCGCTTGCCACCGAGGCCGCAAAATCGAATCCGAAGCTCGCGGCGTTCATTGCCGAGTGCAAACGATCGGGCACAGCAACCGCCGACATCGAGACCGCGGAGAAGCAGGGCTTCGACACCGGCATCAAGGCAATGCATCCGTTCGATGGCGAATGGAAACTCCCGGTCTATGTCGCAAACTTCGTACTGATGGATTACGGCACCGGCGCAATCTTCGGCTGTCCGGCGCACGACCAGCGCGATCTCGACTTCGTCAACAAATACAATCTCGGCAACACGCCTGTTGTCTGCCCAGAAGGACAGGACCCGGCCACATTCGTCATCGCCGACACGGCGTATGACGGCGACGGCCGCATGATCAACTCGCGATTCCTCGACGGGATGACGATTGCCGCCGCCAAGGACGACGTTGCCAAGCGGCTGGAGAATACGGCGTTCGGCAACCGCGCCGTGGCGCAGCGGCAAATCAACTTCCGCCTGCGGGACTGGGGTATCTCGCGACAGCGATATTGGGGCTGTCCGATCCCGATGATCCATTGCGAGGTCTGCGGCACGGTGCCGGTACCGATCAAGGATCTGCCTGTTCAACTCCCTGACGACATCGAATTCGATCGTCCCGGCAATCCGCTCGACCGTCATCCGGCCTGGCGGCACGTCGCCTGCCCGCAATGCGGCGAGCTGGCGCGGCGCGAGACCGACACGATGGACACGTTCGTGGATTCGTCCTGGTACTTCGT
>JAKFUP010000241.1:0-13037 GCA_021732625.1 Hyphomicrobiales bacterium | reverse complement strand
CAGACCCTGTCGGATGTTTCCGCCGGTATCGAGCGGCTGCGTTTCAACACCGCGATCGCCAAACTTTACAGCTTCGTCGGAGCTTTGGCCGATGTGGTCGATGACCCGAAGAAGCCGCTGGCGACCGATCCGGTACTGGCCGCCTCAGCGCGCGAAGCTTTTGACATTCTGGTCCGCTTGATTGCCCCGATGATGCCGCATCTTGCTGAAGAATGCTGGGCAGCACTCGGGCACCAGGGGTTGGTATCGCAGGCCGGATGGCCCGAGGTAGAGGCCGCTTTACTTGTGTCCGATAGCATGACGCTGCCGGTCCAGGTGAACGGCAAGAAGCGAGGGGACATCGTGATCGGCCGGACCGCCTCGAATCAGGAAATTGAGGCTGCCGTTTTGGCCCTCGATGTTGTAAAGACGGCCCTGAACGGCAAGCCCGCCCGTAAGGTGATCGTGGTGCCGCAAAGGATTGTGAATGTTGTCGGCTAAGGGCATGGCACCGAAGAACGGGAACCGGTTTTCGCATGGTTTGCGGATCGCTGTCCGGTTTGCTGCCATTGCCGCGCTGGCTGCAGCGCTCGGTGGCTGTTTCCGGCCGCTGTATGCCGAGAGACCGCCCGGCGGCGGACCAGGCGTCCGTGAACTGCTGTCTGGCGTCGAGTTTCTGCCGCTGAATGTGCCGAACGGAACGCGCGAAGCGCGGGTAGGCCAGGAAATCCGCAACGCGCTGCTGTTCAGCCTCTACGGCGCTGCCACCGGCAGTCCACCGACGCATCAGCTGACAATGAAGATCCGGGTCAGCAGACTGTCGGTTTTAGTCGATGCGAGAACGACACGGCCGGACATCGATAATTACGGTATCGACGCGGACTATGTCCTCAAGGATATCGTGACCGGCAAGAGCGTCGTGACCGGCTCGGCCGCGGCGCGCGTGTCCTACGATATTCCTGGACAGGAGCAGCGCTTCGCCCGGCAACGCGCCTTCCGCGATGCCGAGGATCGTGCAGCGAAGGTGATCGCCGAGAACGTCAACGAGCGTCTCGCGTCGTTTTTCGCGTCCGGTATCTAAACGGTAGTCAGGACGTTCGCTCTATCGCCATCCATCGTCATTGCGAGCGGAGCGGAGCAATCCAGCTGGAATAAATGCAGCACTGGATTGCTTTGTCGCAAGCGCTCCTCGCAATGACAGAATAGAGTTCGAGACAGACGATGGTCGCACTGCGCGGCAAAGACATCGACGCCTTCCTCGCCAGACCTGACGCTGCGCGGCCGATCGTCCTGCTTTACGGCCCCGATGCGGGTCTGGTGCGCGAACGAGCCGATGCGCTGAGCGCATCCGCCGTTGATGACCCCAGCGATCCGTTCTCCATGGTGCGCCTCGATGGCGACGAGCTGTCGTCCGAACCCTCGCGCCTTGTCGATGAAGCGATGACGGTGCCGCTGTTCGGCGGCCGGCGTGCAATCCGGATCAGAGCCGGGTCGCGCAGCTTCGCCAGTGGCGTCGAAACGCTGACACAGATGGCGGTCAAGGATTGCCGCATTGTCATTGAGGCCGGCGAACTTCGCCCGGACGCACCACTGCGCAAAACGTGCGAGCGCGCCAAAACCGCGGTGGCCATTGCCTGCTACCCGGATGGCGAACGCGATCTCGCGCGTCTGATCGACGATGAGTTGCGCGCCTCGAAACTGACAATTGCGCCGGATGCAAAGTCAACGCTCACTGCGCTGCTCGGCGGCGACCGGCAAGCCTCGCGCAACGAAATCCGTAAACTCGCGCTCTACGCCCACGGCAAACGCGAAGTGACGCTGGAGGATATCGAAGCCATTGTCACCGATGCCTCGGGCCTCGCGCTTGATCCGATCGTCGACGGTGCATTCGCAGGCCAACCGGCCGATGTCGAAGTTGCCTTCCGCAAGGCGATGGCATCAGGCGTCTATCCGGGAATGATCATCGCATCGGCGCAACGACACGCCGCGCTGCTGCACAAGGCCCGTCTCAGTGTCGAGGAAGGCTCGCCTGTATCGACCGTGATGGAGAGCGCGTTCCCGCGGCTGCATTTCTCCCGCAAGGGCATCGTCGAGAACGCGCTGCGCAATCTGAATTCCGAGCGGCTGCTGCAAATCATCACGCAGCTTGCAGCAACGGCCTTTGACATGCGCAAGCAGACCGCGCTGGCGCCGACGATTGCCCAGCGAGCGCTGCTAGCAATCGCTGCGAACGCACGACGGCGCTAGGCATGATCCCGAAAAGTGGGAACCGGTTTTCGGACAAGATCATGCCCAAAAAAGAAAGCGAACGAGCCTGATTCAACGCAGTTGAACTGGCTCCGAGCGCTATCGTCCCGCTTCCAGTCGCCGCAGGATATCGTCGAGCTGGTCGAGGTCGGTGTAACGGATTTGCACAACGCCGCCCGTATTTTTGTGATCGACGCTGACCTTCAAACCCAGAACATCGCTGATACGTTTTTCCAGCGCGATCGTGTCCGCAGCCTTTGAGGTCTTTCCCGCGCGGCCCTTCTGTGGCGCGCGCTCCGGCACGCCGGCTTCGTGCGCCAGAGATTCCACCTGGCGAACATTCAACCCTTCATCGACGATGCGCTTTGCAAATGTCACGGCGTCATCAACGCCGATCAGGGCGCGCGCATGGCCCATCGTCAGCTTGCCTTCGGCGAGATAGCCCTGCACCTCGTCGGGCAGCTTGGTCAGCCGCATCATGTTGGCGACGTGGCTACGGCTCTTGCCGACGATGCGTGCAATATCGTCCTGACTGCGTTTGAAGTCACTCGCCAGCGCGTGATAGCCCTGCGCCTCTTCCATCGGATTGAGATCGGAGCGCTGTACGTTTTCGATGATCGCGATTTCCAGCGCGTCGGCATCGCTGACGTCGATGGTGACCACCGGCACATCATGCAGCCCCGCGCGCTGCGAGGCGCGCCAGCGCCGCTCGCCGGCGATGATCTCGAAACGATCGGGCGAGCCGCGCACCGGCCGCACCACGATCGGCTGGATGACGCCGTGCTCCTTGATCGAGGCCGCGAGTTCATCAAGCTCGGCTTCAGCGAAAGCGCGGCGCGGATTGCGCGCGTTGGCTTTCAGGAATTCGATCGGCACCCGGCGCGGCGTCGCGCGCGGGCGATCGACATGCGCGGCCTCGCCGCCGACATCGCCGATCAGGCTCGCAAGTCCCCGGCCCAATCGCGAACGCTCATCGGCCATTGCCCTCTCCCTCGAACTCAACGCTGCACTCCCGTTCCAACAAACTATGATCGTCATGCCCGGCCTTGTGCCGGGCATCCACGTCTTGCTGATGGTCAGCGGGTTAAGACGTGGATGGCCGGGTCAAGCCCGGCCATGACGATGAATATTTTCAGTGCGCGCGCAGCTCGCGTTCGCGCTGGATCACTTCAGTTGCAAGCTTGAGGTAGGCTTCGCTGCCGACGCATTTGAGATCGTAAACCAGCACGGGCTTGCCGTAGGACGGCGCTTCCGAGATGCGCACGTTGCGCGGAATCATCGTGTCGTAGACTTTCGCGCCCATGAACTGGCGCACGTCGGCGACCACCTGATTGGAGAGATTGTTGCGCGAGTCGAACATGGTCAGCACGATGCCATGGATCGATAGATTCGGATTCAGCGTCGAGCGAACCTGCTCCACCGTCTGCAGCAGTTGCGACAAACCTTCGAGCGCAAAGAACTCACATTGCAGCGGCACCAGGATCGCGTGCGACGCGGCCATTGCATTCACGGTGAGAAGATTGAGCGACGGCGGACAATCGATCAACACATAGGTGTAGTCGGTGCCCGGTGCAGCATTGGCGTTGAGCGCGCCGATCGCATCGCGCAAACGGAAGGCGCGATCACGGGTGGCGCCAAGTTCAAGTTCGAGACCGGAAAGGTCCATGGTGGAGGCAGCGATATGAAGCCGCGGCACCGCAGTCTCGACAATCGCCTCGCGCAGATCAGCTTCACCGATCAGCACGTCATAGGTTGAACAATTGCGGTTGCGCCGGTCGATGCCCAAACCAGTTGAGGCATTGCCCTGCGGATCGAGATCGACAATCAGAACCCGCTCGCCGATCGCGGCCAGCGCGGTGCCCAGATTGATCGCGGTGGTGGTCTTGCCGACCCCGCCTTTCTGGTTGGCCAGCGAAAGAATGCGCGGATGACCCGCAGCATTTTCGGTGTTGCCGCTATCGCTCTGAGAAGATGGATCAATCACTGTCATGTCAGGTGCTCGGCGACCTTGCAGCATGAGAGTTGCTGCGATGCACAATTTCGTTGACTTCCACGATCCAGCCGCCGCCTTCTGTCTTGCTGCGGTGAAACTTGGGCTCGATATTCCAATATTTAGTAGCTTCCGTCAATTCTGACTCTACATCTTGTCCTTTGAGGAACAAGGCCTTTGCGCCCTGCTTCACCAACGGCTGTGCGAAGCCGAGCAGCAGATGTAGCGGAGCTACTGCCCGGGCTGTGACGCAATCGACCGGTCTACGCAAACTGTCCCCGACATTCTCGATATCCCAGTCTTTAATATTCAGATCCTGAATGTCCGTGGCGTGCACCTTTCCGGCTGCACCGGCGATCCGGACCGCCTCGCGCAGAAACGCCGCCTTCTTGCCGACACGCTCCACCAGATGGACCATCCCGCCTGCGTCTTTCATGATGCATGCCAGCACCACCCCGGGGAAACCGCCACCGCTGCCGAAATCAAGCCAAGTCCTTGCGGAGGGCGCGATATCCAGAAGCTGCAGTGAATCAGAGATATGCCGGGTCCAGAGGTTTGGAAGGGTCGAGGGCGCGATCAGATTGGTTTTGGCCTGCCATTCCAGCAGCACTTCGACATAGCGGTCCAGCCGCGCCTCCGTTTCACGTGAAACAGGCGTCAGCTTTAGGGCCGCGGCTTTATCGGCTCTGAGATCGATCGGTGGAGTTGGCGATTTCGCCATCAGCGTTCCTCGGAGCGGCCTTCCGGAATGGCGGTCAGGCGCTGACAGCAGCTCCGCGGCGGCTTTCACGCCGGAGATAAGCCGCCAGGATACCCAGCGCCGCCGGCGTCATGCCGTCGATACGGCCGGCCTGCCCGACTGTCATCGGCCGCGACGCTTCGAGTTTGTTGCGAGCCTCGTTGGAAAGACCGGGTACAGCGCTGTAATCGATGCCGGTCAGCACCAGTCCTTCATCGCGGCGGAAGGCTTCGAGGTCCGCATTCTGACGCTTGAGATAAACGTCATAGGTCGCATCAATCTCGACATGCTCCGCGATCGATGTATCGATGTTGGAAAGTTCAGGCCAGATTGCCGCAAGATTGCCCCAACATATGTCGGGATACGCAAGAAGCTCGAACGCGCTTCGGCGCTGTCCATCGCGATTCAAATTAAGCCCGTGCCGCAGGCCTTCCGTGGGTGTCAGCGACAACGACTTCGCCAATGTTTTCGCGGCGTTCAACGACGCCATCTTTTTCACGTGAAACGAACTGCGAGCTTCACCAATGCATCCAAGCGCAATGCCTTTATCGGTGAGACGCTGATCGGCATTGTCCGCACGCAGCGTCAATCGATACTCCGCGCGCGATGTAAACATGCGGTACGGCTCAGTGATTCCCCGCGTCACCAGATCGTCGATCATCACGCCGAGATAGCCATCGGCACGATCGAACACGATCTGCTCTCCACCACCGGCGAGCAACGCGGCGTTCAGGCCGGCGACAAGTCCTTGCGCGCCAGCCTCTTCATAGCCGGTGGTGCCGTTGATCTGCCCCGCCAGAAAAAGCCCTGGCACACGCTTGGTCTGCAGAGTCGGATCAAGCTCGCGCGGATCGACGTGGTCGTATTCGATCGCATAGCCCGGCCGGACCATCCGGGTGCGCTCAAGGCCCGGGATCGACGCGATGATTGCGAGCTGGACGTCCTCCGGCAGCGATGTGGAGATGCCGTTGGGATAGACCGTCGTATCGTCGAGCCCTTCCGGCTCGAGGAAGATCTGATGCCCGTCACGATCGCCAAACCGGACGATCTTGTCCTCGATCGACGGGCAATATCGCGGTCCGCGGCTCTGAATCTGGCCGGAATACATCGGCGAACGATGCACATTGGCCCGGATCGCCTCATGGGTCGCCGCGGTCGTGCGGGTGATCCCACACTGGACCTGCGGCGTGGTAATTGTGCGGGTAAGTACCGAAAATGGCTCCGGCGGGTCGTCGCCGGGCTGCATTTCGACGGCGCTCCAGTCGATCGTCGAACCGTCGAGGCGCGGCGGAGTGCCGGTCTTCAGTCGTCCAAGCTCAAAACCAGCGCGCTCAAACGCCTTTGAAAGTCCGAGCGAGGGCGCCTCATCGATCCGGCCCGCTGGCCATGACTTCTCGCCGAGATGGATCAAACCACGCAGAAACGTGCCGGTGGTGATCACAACCGCCGCCGCCCGCAATTCAAGGCCATCGGCCAGTCGGATGCCGGTGATCCGTCCATCCACCTGTAGCAGATCGTCGGCCTCGCCTTCGATCACCGACAGATTGGCGGTTTCACGGATCGCGGCCTGCATCGCGGCCGCATACAGCTTGCGGTCGGCTTGGGCGCGGGGTCCGCGCACGGCTGGACCTTTGCGGCGATTGAGCAGCCTGAATTGAATGCCGGCCTGATCGGCCACCCGGCCCATCAGACCATCGAGAGCGTCGATCTCCCGGACCAGATGGCCCTTACCGAGCCCGCCAATGGCCGGGTTACAGGACATGGCGCCGACCGTCGCAAACCGGTGCGTGACCAGCGCAGTCTTGGCACCCATACGCGCAGACGCCGCCGCGGCTTCGCAGCCGGCGTGGCCTCCTCCGATGACGATAACGTCGAATGAATCTGACATGGTGCGGGAGCGTTCTACTCCGCGATCATGAAACCGCAAAGGCAGGATTCGCCAAGGCGTTGATTTGTTTCACGTGAAACAAAATCAAGCTTCGGGTTCCATCGTCTGGATCGGACTTGTTTCACGTGAAACAAGGAAAATATTGATTCACTACTTGCCAATACAGAAGTCTCGGAAGATCACGTCGAGGACATCCTCGACATCAATCCTTCCCAACAACCGACCCAAAGAATGAATACTTATTCTTAGTTCTTCTGACACCAATTCCGGGGATTGATCCGGCAAATCAACCGCCCGCCTCAGCGCACCGGCCGCCTCGGCCAATAACAACCGGTGCCGGGCACGGGTGATCGCCCCGCCCTCGCCCGATCCAAAGAACGTCCCGGCGAATTCTCCCAGCGCCGTTACCAGCTCCGGCACACCATGCCCATGCACAGCCGATACATCGAAGCGGGGATAACCAAACGTCACACCGCTCACGCGCGGACCGGCATCATCGACCTTGTTGCGAACAAACCAGAGCGCCGAATCGCCCTTGGCTGCAACGGCATCTCTCAGCGCCTCTTCGCGCTCCTCGTACGAGCTGGATTGTCCATCAATCAGCCACAACACGAGATCCGCCGACGACGCTCGCGATCGCGCACGTCGCACGCCCTCCTGTTCAACCGGATCGTCGGTCTCGCGGATGCCGGCGGTGTCGAGCAGCGTCACCGGATAACCGTCGAGATCGAGATGCACCTCGATCACATCACGCGTCGTGCCGGCATATGGCGAGACGATCGCGGCCTCACGTCGCGCCAGACGATTGAGCAACGTCGACTTCCCGACGTTCGGCGGACCGGCAATCGCAACCACGAACCCGTCGCGCAGGCGTTCACTTTGAGCCGATACCGCAAGGGTTTCTTCGATTTCGCCCAGCAGCGCGGCCACCTTCGCAAGCGCTGGTTTGGTCAAATCGTCCGGCACATCGCCTTCGTCGGAAAAATCAATCCCCGCTTCGATCAGCGCCGACGCTTCAATGATCTGCCGCCGCCAACTCTCGGCTTTCTCGCCAAGCAACCCCTTGAGCTGACGCAATGCCTGGCGACGCTGGCGATCGGTATCGGCATGAATGAGGTCGTCGAGACCCTCGGCATCGGTGAGATCGAGCTTGCCGTTCTCAAATCCGCGCCGGGTAAATTCGCCGGGCTCCGCCGGACGCAATCCGCCAAGCTTGCCGAGCGCGGTAATGATTGCATCGATGACGGCGCGGCCGCCATGAACGTGAAACTCGGCGACGTCTTCGCCAGTTGCCGAATGCGGGGCCGGAAACCACAACACCACGGCCTCATCGAGCGGATCGCCAGTTTGGTCGCGCAGAGTGACATACCGGGCATGGCGCGGCCTGGGCAACGAACCCGCCAGGCTGCGAATCGATTCGCCAGCCGCGGGGCCGGAGACGCGGATGATGGCGATAGCTGCGGGCGGGCGGCCTGATGACAGCGCAAAAATGGTTGGCCGTGAAATCATGGCCTATTTGTCACCGAAATCGGCTACGCGCCAAGCGGAACGCCGCTGGCAATAAACGATCCCATATTGCGATGCACAATAAAAAATGCTGCACTCTTGGCCGCAGCATAAAGCTCAGATCAAGATGGGCGCATGCTGCAGCGAATATCGCAACATCAATCCCATTTGGTATATTTACTCAGCATTCACAGTAAGTTGGGGAAAATCGTCAAGTGGCTAGTGGGGCTGATTCATGCTGCAGTGTGCGCTGCAGCATGAACTCCGTCACGTATTCATCGAATCGAAGAAGTCCGAGTTCGACTTGGTGCTGCGCAGCTTGTCGAGCAGGAAGTCGATGGCGTCCATCGTCCCCATCGGATTGAGGATACGCCGGAGCACATACATCTTCTTGAGCAATTGCGGATCGGTGATGAGCTCTTCCTTGCGGGTACCCGAGCGCGAGATATCGATGGCCGGGAAGGTGCGCTTGTCCGAAACCTTGCGGTCCAGGATGAGTTCGGAGTTACCCGTGCCCTTGAACTCTTCGAAGATGACTTCGTCCATGCGGCTGCCGGTATCGACCAGCGCGGTCGCGATGATCGTGAGCGAGCCACCCTCCTCGATGTTACGCGCAGCACCGAAGAAGCGCTTCGGCCGTTGCAAGGCGTTTGCGTCGACACCGCCGGTCAGCACCTTGCCCGATGAAGGAACAACCGTGTTGTAGGCGCGGCCAAGACGCGTGATCGAATCCAGCAGGATGACGACGTCGCGGCCGTGCTCGACGAGACGCTTGGCCTTTTCGATCACCATCTCGGCGACCTGAACGTGACGCACCGCCGGCTCGTCGAACGTCGAGGATACGACCTCGCCCTTCACCGAGCGCTGCATGTCAGTGACTTCTTCCGGACGCTCATCGATCAGCAGAACGATCAGATAGCATTCCGGATGATTGGCGGTGATCGAGTGCGCGATGTTCTGCATCAGCACCGTCTTGCCGGTGCGTGGCGGCGCCACGATCAGCGCACGCTGGCCTTTGCCGATCGGCGCGACGATGTCGATAACCCTTGCAGACAGGTCTTTTCTCGTCGGGTCGTCAATCTCGAGCCGGAAGCGCTCGTCCGGAAACAGCGGCGTCAGGTTGTCGAAATTGACCTTGTGCTTGGCTTTTTCCGGATCCTCGAAATTGAGCGTGTTGACCTTCAGCAGCGCGAAGTAACGCTCGCCCTCCTTCGGGCTGCGAATGTGGCCTTCGATGGTATCGCCGGTGCGCAGGCCGAAGCGGCGGATCTGCGAGGGCGACACGTAAATGTCGTCCGGGCCGGGCAGATAGTTCGCGTCCGGCGATCGCAGGAAGCCGAAGCCGTCGGACAGCACTTCGACGACGCCCTCGCCAATGATGTCGGTTTCCTGGACGGCAAGCTGTTTGAGAATAGCGAACATCAGCTCCTGCTTGCGCATGGTGCTGGCATTTTCGACCTCGAGCCCTTCCGCAAACGAGACAAGCTCGGCCGGCGTTTTGGATTTGAGGTCTTGAAGTTTCATTTCCCGCATTGGGAGAAATCCTGTGGAGAGAAGCGGAGAGGGGTCTGCGAGGCTGCTGACGAATTGCGAACCGGAAAGGTTCACAGGTCTTGAGCGAGGAAGGTGCCCGTTGGGAGGCCTTGAACTCGATGCGGTCACCGATCTGGAAGACCGGGATGCGACCACATCCGCCTGCTTTGGGAGGGATACGACCAATATAGAAAATCGGTTCAGCTAGCGCAAGATAAAGCCGGCGCGACAGAGTCGCTCATCGCACAGTTTCATCCATATTTTCACAGTGTTAGATAATTGTGCAGCGCACACATCAGTCCAAGCGGCTTGCACCTACAACGGCCGGACAATCACCAGAATAACGATCAATATCATCAAGACTGTTGGTATCTCATTGATAAGACGATAGAATTTATGAGAGCGTGAATTACGGTCATTTGCGAAATCACGGACACAGCGGCCAAAAAACCCGTGGGTCCCTGACAGCACGATCACCAGCGCTAGTTTAGCGTGCAGCCAGCCGGCAAACATCCAGCCGCCCTGCCAGATCAGCCAAAGTCCGGCAAGCCAGGTCACGCCCATCGCAGGCGTCATGATCGCCCGATACAGGCGGCGTTCCATGATCTTGAATGTTTCGGACTGGACCGAGCCCGCGATAGCCTCGCAGTGATAGACGAACAACCTCGGCAGATAGAGCATTCCGGCCATCCAGGAGATGACGGCAATCACATGCAGTGCCTTGATCCATTCGTACATTGGCCAGTGATCTCAATATCCAGCGATCTCATATACCAAGCGTTCGATACTCAAGATGAGAAATCGGAACGTTTGACGAAATTATGCATTGAACATGACATGAAATCAGCCGGGTTATTCGAGAAACCTTTTCTACCAATCAATATTTAGATTCTTAGGTTTGAGTCTATGTGACCGTGAAATTGACTCACGACTCTTTATTCTCCGAATTCCCTGCATCGATCCACATCATCGTCATCCTGTCCCGTTCATAAGCAAGCTGTTCGGCGAACGGGATCGTTTCGCTAATTCAAATGCTTGCGGGAATCTATCCCAGCTTTATCCAGAGACAGGCTCGAATTATCCCACTATCATGGCGTCTGCTCGCTGAATTCATACCGATGGTGAGCCCTGTGCATCGATTGTCCGGTTATCCCGGAGACGGTGAGGCGAGGGGACAATTCTCGGCAATGCTCCACAGTCATCCACAGCGCATACAGAACGGGCTGTGCTTATGTCGTCCGTGACCGGCAGCTATTTTCATCTTCATCTGGTGTCCGATTCGACCGGCGAAACGCTGATTACCGTCGCGCGTGCAGTCGCGGCGCAATACGCCAACGTCTCGCCGGTCGAACACGTCTATCCGCTGGTTCGCAGCCAGAAGCAGCTCGACCGCGTACTCAGCGAAATCGAGGAAGCGCCGGGCATCGTGTTGTTCACCCTGCTCGAGAAGGATCTGGTCGGTAGGATCGAAGCCAAATGCCGTGAGCTCAACATTCCGAGTTTGTCGGTGCTCGGCCCGGTGTTGCAACTGTTCCAGGCTTATCTCGGTGCCGACAGCAATCACAAGGTCGGTGCGCAGCATGTGCTGAACGCTGAATACTTCAAGCGGATCGATGCACTCAACTACAGCATGTTGCACGATGACGGTCAGCATCTGGAAGGTCTGGATGATGCCGATGTTGTGTTGACCGGCGTATCGCGCACCTCAAAGACACCGACGTCGATCTATCTCGCCAACCGCGGCATCCGCACCGCCAATGTGCCGCTGGTGCCGGGAATTCCCGTTCCGCACCAGCTTGAGGCGTTGAAAAAACCGCTGGTGGTCAGTCTGCACGCGACGCCGGAACGGTTGATCCAGATCAGGCAAAACCGGATTCTCAGCATGGGCGCACCGATCGGCAACGATACGTATATCGACCGTCAGGCCGTCACTGACGAAGTAGCCTTTGCGCGCCGGCTGAGCGCCAAGAACGGCTGGGCGGTGCTCGACGTAACCCGGCGTTCGATCGAGGAAACCGCCGCCGCCATCATGAAGCTGCATACCGACCGGCAACGTCAGCGGCTTTCCGAATGAATTTGTGGCGCGGAGACAAGGCGCTGGTTCTGGCGTCGCAGAGCCGTGCGCGGCAGATGCTCCTGACCAATGCCGGCTTTGCATTCGAAGCGCTGCCTGCTGATATTGACGAGCGTGGTGCGGTTGCAGCGATGAAACTCACCGATCCTGCCGGCATCGCGCAGCATCTCGCGCGCGAGAAGGCGCTTCATGTGTCCAAGGTGCGGCTTGGCCATTATGTCATCGGCGCGGATCAGACATTGGCTCTCGGGGCCATGCAGTTCAACAAACCAACGGGACGCGAACAAGCTGCTGCACAGTTAAAGAGTCTGGCCGGCAATACCCACGAATTGCTTTCGGCGGTGAGTGTTGCGCTCGATGGACAAATTCTGTTCGATCATATCGCAGTGGCGCGCATGACGATGCGGCCGATGAGCGAATCTGCGATCGACGCTTATCTCGATGCCGCTGGCGAGCGTGTGACCACCAGCGTCGGCGCCTATCAGCTTGAGGGTTTAGGCGTGCATCTGTTCGAGCGGATTGATGGCGATCATTTTACGATTCTTGGGTTGCCGCTGCCGCCATTGCTTAATTTCTTGCGTGGCAAGGGTTTGTTGGCTTTCTGATCGGATTTTGGATCAAACGATGATTGTGCTGGGACTGACCGGATCGATCGGGATGGGCAAATCGACCACGGCGAAACTGTTCGCCGAGGCAGGAGTGCCGGTCTACGACGCCGACGCCACCGTTCATAAAATCTATGAAGGCGAAGCAGCCCCGCTGATCGAAGCGGCGTTCCCCGGCACAACAGAAAACGGCAAGGTTGACCGGCAGAAGTTATCGGCGCGCGTGGTGCACGATGCAGACGCCATGAAACAGCTCGAAACCATCGTCCATCCGCTGCTTCGCTCGCATCATCAGAAATTTCTCGAAGATTCGGAGCACTCTGGTGCCCCGGTCGCCGTGGTCGATGTGCCGCTGCTGTACGAGACCGGCGGCGAGAAACGTGTCGATGCGGTGGTGGTGGTGACGACCGCTGCCGAAATCCAGCGCGAGCGGATACTGGCGCGCCCTAATATGGACGCGGCAAAACTTGAAGCCA
>JAKFUP010000044.1 GCA_021732625.1 Hyphomicrobiales bacterium | reverse complement strand
GGGAGGAAAGTCCGGGCTCCATCGACATGCGGTGCCGGATAACGTCCGGCGGGGTCTTTTCCGCGAAAGCGGGAGCGACCTCAGGGACAGTGCCACAGAGAACGAACCGCCTCGTCTTCATTCGAAAGAGTGCCGGCGCGGTAAGGGTGAAAAGGTGCGGTAAGAGCGCACCGCGTTTCCGGCAACGGAGACGGCATGGCAAACCCCACCGGGAGCAAAACCGAATAGGGACAGCAACGCGGTCAGTTCGCTTTCGGGCGATAACACCGCAGGGCGATGTCAGGCTCGCTGTCCGGGTAGGTTGCTTGAGGCCATGCGCAATCATGGTCCCAGAGGAATGGCCGTCACGTGTTGTATGCGCAAGCGTGCAGCGCCCTACAGAACCCGGCTTACAGGCTGGCTGATACTTTTAAGAAGATGCATGGTCCCGAAAAGCGGGTACCGGTTTTCGGACCAGACCATACGCAACGATCGAGGGGTTCGGCGCGAACACGCCGGGCCCCTCACCAGTTTGGAATGCCGTTTTCGTGCGCTGGTTTCAGTGCGCGTCGGATGACGGGCCCATCATGTTCGGCTTCTTCAGAAAGAAGACCAGCAGGCTGAGTGCCAGATAAAATATCGCCAGCAGAAAGAACGCGTCGCCGAAGCCCATCACCACCGCCTGCCGGTGCACGATGTTCGACAGCTGCTTCAGCGCCATGCGCGATGCATCGCCCATGCCCTGAAATTTCTGGGTGAACATCTCCAGCATCTCGACCGCCTTCGCATTGCCCCACGTCACCTTGTCGTGCAGCCGCGAAATGTGAAAGTCGGTGCGCTTGTCGAGCACCGTGTTGATGATCGCGAGACCCACCGCGCCGCCGAGATTGCGGGTGAGGTTGAACAGCCCGGCCGCGTTCTTCAGAAGATGCGGCTCAAGCGTGCCGAGTGCGATGTTGTTGACCGGAACCATCGCCATCATGATGCCGACTCCGCGCAGGATCTGCGGCAGCAGCAGTTCCCAGAAATCGTACTCGCGGGTGATGCCCGTCATCAGAAACGAGCTCAGCGAGAATATAAGAACTCCGAGCGCGATCAGGATCCGCATGTCAATCTTCTGCATCAGACGGCCGATGATCGGCGCGCTGAGAAACATCGCCACTCCGGTCACGAATACCGTCTCGCCGATCTGCAGCGCGCTGTAGCCGCGCACTTCGGCGAGATAGCGCGGATACAGGTAGGTCAAGCCATAAAGTCCAATGCCGACGCAGAACGAAAACGAACAACCGAGCGAGAAGTTGCGATTGGCGAACGCGCGGATATCGACGATCGGCTCCTTTGCCGTCAGCACGCGCCAGAAGAAAAACACCGCGGACAGAACGCAGACGATGGCGAAATAGAAGATCGTCTCGTCCGCGAACCAGTCGTTGCGCGGACCCTCTTCCAGTACGTATTCGAGCGAGCCGAGAAATCCTGCCATCGCCAGCAGGCCCCACCAGTCGAACTGTTCGAGCAGGCCAAAGTTCGGCTCGTCGAAATCGACCAGCGCCAGCACGCCGATGGTGATCGCGATCCCGGGCACGATGTTGATGAAGAACAGCCAGTGCCACGACATCAGTTCGGTGATGTAGCCGCCGACAGTCGGCCCGATGGTCGGCGCCAGCGTCGCAACAAGGCCGATGATCGGGCCGACGATGTGAAACTTGCTGCGTGGAAATACCGAATAGGCCGAGGCAAACACCGTCGGGATCATGCCGGCGCCGACAAAGCCCTGAATCGCGCGCCACACGATCATCTGGTCGATGGTCGAGGTCAGCCCGCAGGCGACGCTGGCGAGCGTAAAGCCCGACGCCGACAGCGCGAACAGCAATCGCGTGCCGAGCGCGCGCGACAGAAATCCAGACATCGGGATCGCGATCACTTCGGCGATCAGGTACGAGGTCTGCACCCAGGCGACTTCGCTGCTACTGGCGGACAGTCCAGCCTGAATGTCGGCGAGCGACGCCGAGACGATCTGGATGTCCAGAATCGCCATGAACATTCCGAACACCATGATGAGGAATGCGACCAGCCGGCGCGGCCGGATCGTTTCCGCCTCCGCCGGTGCGGCGGGGATGCTCGATGGCGTTGCGGTGGTGGCGTTCGCCATGTCGGTCTCTAATGCCGGTCTCTGATCAATCGCAAGTCAGTTGAGGACCGCGAGAGGGTTTATTTTGAGGAGACAGCCGCGTTCGGGTCGTCGAGATCGGCTTCGCTGTCTGCGTCCTTTGCGCCGTCGCGCGTATCGACCGCGACGTAGACCGACATGCCGGCACGCAACAGGTTCTGTTTGGCGACATCCTTCGGCACGCGAATGCGCACCGGCAGACGTTGCACGATCTTGGTAAAGTTGCCCGTCGCATTGTCCGGCGGCAGCAGCGTGAACACCGAGCCCGCGGCCGGCGAGATGCTCTCGACCACACCCTTGAACTTGCGATGGCCGTAAGCATCCACCGAGATCGTCACCGGCTGGCCGGGGTGGATGCGCTTGAGCTGTGTTTCCTTGTAGTTCGCGTCGATGAAAACATCGTTGAGCGGCACCAGATTGGCGAGCCGCTGGCCTTGCGCGACGAAATCGCCCTGATTGACGAGGCGGTTCGAGAAGACGCCATCGACGGGCGCGCGAACATTGGTGAATTCCAGATCGCGTTCGGCTTTGGCAAGCGTCGTCTTCAACTCGTCGAACTGACGGATCGACTCCTGCTGCTGCGCCTTGATGACCTCGACATTGTCCTTGGCAGCCTCGTAGGCCGACTGCGCGCTGCGCACAGAAGCCGCGGCTTGATCGCGCGTCGCTTGCGAGCCTTCGAAAACGGCCTTCGACGCAAAGCCGCGATCGGACAGCGCTTGCTGCCGGGCCAAATCCTGTTCCGCGCGCTTGCTGGCTGCGTCGGCGGAGGCGAGTTGCGCTTTCGCCTGATCGGCCTGGCTTTCAGCGGCCACCACCTGACGGCCAATGCGGGCAATCGTCGCGTCCTGCGTCGCGCCGCGGCTGCGAGCGGCGTCCACGGCAATCTTGTAGTCGCCATCATCGATCTTGAAAACCACGTCGCCGGCTTTGATCTGCGCATTGTCGCGCGGCATCACATTCATGATGTGGCCCGACACACGCGCGCCGAGCGTGGTGTTGTAAGAACGTACATACGCATCGTCGGTGCCGACGTTGAAGCGGCCGACCAGATAATAATTTGTGCCGTAGGTGCCGCCCGCCGCGAGCGCCACGATGCCGAGACCCATCAGGATCAGCCTCTTGAGCCGGGATTTCGGCACGCCCGCATCGGCAGCATCGGACGCAATTTCTGTTGCAGGCGCATCGGTAAAGGAAACCTCGGTGTCGTCGCCGCGCTTGCGCGCCTCGACTGCATGCTGCTGACGTGCGGCCGCGCTTTCGTCCTCGGAAGAAGTCTCCGGTCGCACGATGCGTGCGGTTTGATCGCGAGCGGCAGCCATCGAGGGCTCCATGTTTTTATCAGCGCGTTCTTATGAGCACGGCTCGGCAGCTGCCGAAGTCCATCACTCCCAGCTCTAAAATAGATTGACCGAACGGTTCGGTCAAGATACATAGATCGTGAAATCTCAATGAATTTGACCCCGTCCGGAAGGCTAAGGATACCGGCGGCGTTACGGAACAAGGCGACAGGCCGAGATAATGGCTGCAAGGGACCGCCCCACGCTCAAAGTCGTCGGCGAGGACGACAGCGCCAAGCGCCGCCAGATCATGGACGGCGCCAAAAAGGTCTTTCTCGACCTCGGCTTCGATGGCGCCAGCATGGGCGAGATCGCGCGCGCCGCCGGGGTCTCAAAAGGCACGCTCTATGTCTATTTCTCCGACAAGAGCAGCTTGTTCGAGGCCATCGTCGAGCAGCAGAATCTCGATCAGGGCAAGGCCTCGTTCAATTTCGATCCGGCTCAGGATCTCGAGACGACACTGCGGCATTTCGGCCGCGCCTACATCGAACTGCTGTGCCGGCCTGAAGGCGGCTCCGCATTGCGCACTGTGATGGCGATTGCCGAACGCATGCCCGAGGTCGGCAAACGGTTTTACGAGAAGGTGATCTACTTCACCGTGCAGAGCCTCGCCGGTTTTCTTCAAGCCAAGGTGAAGGCCGGCGAGCTTGTGATCGACGACTGCGAACTGGCGGCGACCCAGTTCATGCAGGTGTGCCAGTCGACGCTGTTCCAGCCCTACATCTTCCAAGTGAAGCCCGCGCCATCATCCGATCAAGTCGAGCGCGTCGTGGCAAGCGCGACGCGGATGTTCATGGCCGCTTACGGGACGAAACAGACCTAGTGTCCGTAGCGGCCCTTTGACTCGTCTTCGATCGAGTCACGATCTTCCTTGGATAATGGCCCGCGCGAAAACACCCGCTTCCAGTTCTGCGTGATGGAGCCGGTGATGCTCGAATCGCGGCTGGCGTATCCGCCGCGCGGCGTCGCGCGCGAAGCAATCTGGTCGTCCGACAATGCCGCCGGCTGGCAAATCACGCGGCCGCTGTTCCGGCGCATCAAGTCGACGTGGATGTGATCGTAATGATAGATGTTCGATCCGGGAGCGAGCACGGTGTTGAACTGCTGACAGGCCGAGGCCTGAATTTCGCGCAGAAACGCCTGCTCTTCCGGCAAGCCCTTCCAGCCGTCCTTGATCGTGATGCGCCGGCCGTCGGCCAGAATAAACGCAGAGATATCCAGCGCATTGCCGAACGCGTGCTCGGAAATCCGCGAATTCGGATTGCCGTTCATGCCCCGGCAGGAGTACGCGGAGATCTGCTTGATCTCGACCACACGCGCGCCGAGCCAGCGCGTCGCGGCCGGCTGTATCGAGTCCAGAATCCAGCGATCCAGCGCAGAGACGATCGGACAAGCCAGCGTCGCGGTCGGTTTGATGCTGACCGGGCCGATCGAGCCGACGACATTGCCCTGCGCCGGCCCGAGACGCGGCGGATTTTGCACGGGCATGCCCGGCGCGGCGGAGCGCCCGCGCGAGTAAGGGTTGGGATATAAACCCGGACCGCTATCGGGCTGCGCGCGATAGTTTCCGTTGCCGCGCTGACCGTATCCCTGCCGTTGCGGCGATTCCTGCAGCGATTCTTGCGGCGAGGCGTCTTCGGCCTCAAATGCAGGCTCGTCGGGCTCCGGGGTGACTACACCGGGCGCCGACAACGACACCGGGCCGCGACCGCCTTGTTGCGAACGATAGCTTGGCTGCGAAGGATAGCTTGGCTGCGAAGGATAAGATGACTGCGGCCGGGATTCATAAACCTGCGGCGGATCGTTCACCGGCCAGCGCGGCTGGCCGCGTCCGACCGCGGCTGGTGGCCGCAGTTCGTCGGCATAGCCGAACGTGCTGGCACCTTCTCCGAGGGCTGCGACTTTCAGCGGAAACTCGGCGCCACAAACGCCGGGACCGGCGATCGGATTGACGCGAACAAGCTCCGTCGTTTCCTTGACCGTACCGGATTTAAGGCAAGCGACTTCCGCCTCGCGCCGCCAGGGTTCGCGTTCCGCGGTCTGAAAAAAGCCGCGCCCGCAACCTGCCAGCGATACGAGGACGAAGGAGCCGACGAGATACAAACGAACTCCGCGCGTCATCCGCGCACATTCGGAGAATTTACTTAAAGACTCTTCAACGTATTGATTTTCAATATTTTTTAACCACGATCGGAAACGCCCGATTAAAAAAGAGGCCGAACAAAACGGGGATAGAGCAGCGAAGCTGTCTTTTATTCCGGGAACGCTCTGCTAGTCTCGGCGTTACAACGAGCCACCCGCGTCAACGAAGGGAGTAGTCCCATGACTTTCGCCGGTAGACTGCAAGTTGTTGCCACGTATGCCGCGTTCGCCTTTGTCGGCGCCATCGTGCTGGGCATGATCTAGCCCGCGTTTGTCTCTGATTTCCGCAACGACGGTCTCTTTTCCGCAACGACGGTCTCTGATTTCCGCAAAAACCTCTCATCTCGCGCGAACGCGAGGTGAGCCAGCGGTTTTTGCCGTCCATAAAACTTGGTTTGTGCAATCGATAAGATTTGCGCTCACGGGATTGGCGTCCCGTAACGACTGTTTCATCGTGCCACCGCGATGAAACATTTCTGATACGCGACGAAACCATTTTAGGCTTTCGGCGCAAAACTTCTGAAGCTCAGTGTGATTATTGATCTTCCCAACGAGACGCCGGACCGGCGCTGTCAGGGAGATTTCAAGATGTTTTCCAAGCCATTATCAGTGGATCAATTTTCGAAGAAGACCTTTTCGATCGCAGCTCTCGGCGCTCTTGCACTGGGCCTGACCTTCGCAACGCCTGCGAACGCTGCTCCATTCAATCCATTTCCGTTCCTGCCGCTGCCGATTCCTTATGAGGCCGCCCCCTCACCTGCTCCGCAGGTCGAGACTGACACTGAAGCTCGTACGGAAATGCCGGCGCACCTCAAGCGTCAGGTTGTGAACTACCCGACCCGCGAAGCAGCGGGCACGATCGTCATCGATACCCCGAACACCTATCTCTATTACGTCCTCGGCAACGGCCGCGCGCTGCGCTACGGCATTGGCGTCGGCCGTCAGGGCTTCACCTGGTCGGGCACGCAGAACGTCACCCGCAAGGCCGAGTGGCCGGCATGGACGCCGCCCGCAGATATGCTCGCGCGCCAGCCTTATCTGCCGCGCCACATGGCCCGCGGCCCCGGCAATCCGCTCGGCGCACGCGCCATGTATCTCGGCAGCTCGATCTATCGCATTCACGGCACCAACGATCCGACGACGATCGGCAGCCGCGTCTCCTCGGGCTGCATCCGCCTGACCAACGAAGATGTCAGCGACCTCTACTCCCGCGTCAATGTCGGCACCAAGGTGATCGTGATGCCGATGGAGCGCCGCGCCGACAACAGCGATCGCCGCGGCTAACGCCAAACCGATCGTAACGATGTCCCCTGCTGAACTGCTCCCCCCGGTTCAGCCCAATGGAAACGGCGCGCTGACAAGGCGCGCCGTTTTCGTTTGAATCACGACGGCCACATCAGATCAGCATGGCGCGGCAGTGCTCCGGCGTTTACTCTCGCATGATGTTTGCCGATACCGACCTTGCACCAACAATCTGGAACAATCCCGCCGGCGTCTTTGCGCAGCTTTCAGGATCATGGTCGCTCACGCGCACGCTGAGTACCGGCGCATCGATGACCGGCGAGGCGATCTTCACGCCGCGCAACGATGGCGCTCTCGCCTATCGCGAAACCGGTAAGCTCCAGCTTCCCTCAGGACAGACCTTCGACGCCGATCGCCGTTACATCTATCGCGGGACGGACGACGGGTTTTCGGTGTTCTTTGCCGAGCAGTCCGAGGAACTGTTCCACAGAATCGTACTGCATGGGGTTGACGGCGTGCTGTGCGGCCATGCGCATCATCCCTGCCGCGCCGATATCTATCTCAGCAGGTACGAGTTCCGTCGCGACCGCAGCTTCACGCTGGTGCACGATGTATCGGGGCCAACCAAGAATTACCAATCGCAGACGCTGTTTCGCCGCTGAGACCTTCCGCCGCACAATCCAGCTGCCTCAAAAAGCCTGATGCCGAGATCTGCTTCCTGCTCTGGCGCGACTCCGGGCGCACCTGTAAACTCGTATCCGGATAATCGGAGGTTCCGGGAGACAATGCGGCTCTCTCATATTGTGTTGGGCGTTGCCGCCGTCGCGATATCGTTTTTCGCGGCGCTCAAGATCATGGACTGGATCTCGCCGCCGGCATCCGGCCCTGCGCCTCAACTCGCCCAGTTGCCGCCGCTTCCGCCGGTCACGCGCAACTCGGTCATCATCGCGCCCATCGCGATCACTCTGACGGCGATCCGCGACAGCATCGACCGTGCCGCACCACGTAATTTCAATGGCAAGGCCGACAATCCCGCCAAGCAAATACTCTCCAACGCCGACATCAACTGGAACATCGTGCGCGGTCCTATCGCGGCAAGCGCCGGTGGTTCAGCCAATGACCTCGTGCTCAACACGCCGCTCAACGGCAAGCTCACCATTGCCGGCAACCTGTCGAACGTCTCAGGCGAAGCCTTGAGCAACCTGATCGGCGGCAATCTCGGCAAGCAGATCGGCAATATCGCGATCAAGCAATTCAACGCCAATGGCGAAATCCGCGGCAATGTCGGCATCGTGGCGCGGCCCACGCTGTTGCCGAACTGGCGTGTCGAACCCGCGCTCTCGGCGCAGGTCAATCTCGGCGACACCGCACTTACCATCGGTGGCGTTCGCGTTAACGTACCGGCGCAGATGAAGCCGGTAATCGACAAGTCTGTGGCCGAGCAGATGGCGGCGCTGCAGCAGCGCATCCGCAACGACCCGACGCTGGAGCAGATCGCGCGGCGCGAATGGGCCAAGATGTGCCGATCGATTCCGCTCAAAGGTGCTGCCGCCGGCTCGCCGGATTTCTGGCTGGAGTTACGCCCGGTGCGCGCCGTTGCCGCCCAGCCACGCACCGACGCCAAGGCGCTCAACCTCGTGCTCGGCGTCGAAGCCGAAACCCACGTCACGTCCACCGAGACCAAACCGAATTGCCCGTTTCCGGCAGCCCTTGAAGTTATCCCGAACACCGCCGGGCGTGTCAGCATCGGCGTTCCGATCGATCTGCCGTTCACCGAGGTCAACAAGATCGTCGAGGCGCAGCTCAAAGGCCGTAAGTTTCCCGAAGACGGCAGCGGTCCTGCCGATGTCACCGTCCTGAAAGCAAGCGTTGCACCGTCAGGCGACAGGCTTCTGATTTCGTTGCTCGTCAACGCCAAGGAGAAGAAGAGCTTTCTCGGGCTCGGTGGCGAAGCCACCGTCCATGTCTGGGGCAAACCCGTTCTCGACCAGACGGCGCAAACGCTGCGGCTCACCGGCATCGAGCTTGCGGTCGAGTCCGAAGCCGCATTCGGCCTGCTCGGCACCGCTGCACGCGCCGCGATGCCTTACATGCAGAAGGCGCTGGCCGAGCGCGCCACCATCAATCTGAAGCCGTTCGCCGCGAATGCGCAGCAGAAGATCGCGGCCGTGATCGACGAGTTTCGCACCAACACCGAGGGCTTGCGCGTGGACGCGGCAATCAGCAGCATTCGTCTCGTCGGTATTGCCTATGATTCGAAAACGCTTCGCGTGATCGCGGAAGCTGACGGCGGGCTCGCCGTGACGCTGACAAAGCTGCCCTGAAATTGTCGCGATTAACCGGCTATCCCCTTTTTGCAGGCCAGCCCTTCTCCGATCGCGTTTCACTCCACGGCGTATTGATCTAGAAGCGCACTCCCGCTGTCGGCGGGGCCGAATCCGCACCCATCGCGGAACTCGTCGTCAATCATGGCGTTGCATCGTTGCGGCGCCCCGCATGTGTCTCGCGCGTTGCGTTTGAAACCTTGCGTCCACTCACCTTTCACCAACGCTCGACGACTTCAAGGGACGATCATGAAAGCATTTGGCGTGAATTTATTTGGATTGGCCGCACTGGCGGCTGTGGCTATTGCGCAGCCTGCCTACGCGCAACGCAGCAGCTATGACGGCATCATCGCAAGCCACGCTGCCGCAAACGGTGTTCCATCTGAACTGGTGCATCGAGTCATTTTGCGGGAAAGCCGTTACAATCCGCGCGCTTCTCACAAAGGCAATTACGGCATAATGCAGATCCGTCTTGAGACCGCGCGTGCGCTCGGATACACCGGAACAGCGCAGGGCCTGCTCGATCCGAACACCAACCTCACTTACGCAGTGAAGTATCTCGCCGGCGCCTATCGCACCGCCGGCGGAAATCAGGCCCAGGCCGTGCGTTATTATTCGAGCGGCTACTATTATGCCGCCAAGCGACAGCGCCGCGGGCCATTGTCGGCATTCGGGCAGCAGCAGAGCAACTGAAACTCAAGACAAGATCGCCCATAGGGGGCGGCGGTATTTCCAGACTCGCAAAGCCCGGCCACGTGCCGGGCTTTTGTTTGCCTGAGAGCATCAACGGACCGCCCAGATGGCGGGAATGCTGGCCCAAACCATTGACATGCCCGGTTTGGTGCATATCGTAATGATTGTTCCGAGGGGGGCTCCAGGCTGGAGCTGAGATACCGCAACCTCGCAAATTCGCGCTCAGGCGCAATGAATTTGGAGACCGCGGTGACCCTTTGAACCTGATCCGGGTCATGCCGGCGAAGGGACAGGGATGGTTACGAACCTCAAGCCGCACGCGGCATCCATCAGCGTTATCGGAGCCGGAATTGCAGGCGCCTGGCAGGCGCTGGCTTTCGCGCGCGCCGGTCACGACGTCACTCTTTATGAGCGCGACAGTGCGGCGATGACGCAGGCGACCAGCCATTGGGCCGGCGGCATGCTGGCGCCGTGGTGCGAAGCCGAAGCGTCCGAGCCCGTCATCACGCGCCTCGGCGCGCGTTCGCTCGATCTGTGGCGCGAGGCTCTGCCCGACACGCCGTTCAACGGCTCATTGGTCGTATCGCATCCGCGCGACCGCGCCGACTTCGACCGCTTCGCCAAACTCACCACCCATCATGCGCGGATCGACGCCACGAAGATCGCCGCGCTCGAACCGGCCCTCGAGGGCCAGTTTCGCGACGCATTGTTTTTCGCCGATGAGGGCCATGTCGAGCCCCGCGATGTGCTGCCTCGCCTGCACGACCGCGCCGCATCCGCCGGTGCTGCCATTGCATTCGATACGAATTGGCAACCGGATGATCTCAAGAACGGGAAGAATAATATCGTGATCGACTGCCGTGGGCTTGCCGCACGTGAAGACGGCGACACGGATTTGCGCGGCGTCAAAGGCGAGATGATCGTGGTGGAGACCGATGAGGTCTCACTGTCGCGTCCGGTGCGGCTGATTCATCCGCGTTGGCCGCTCTACATCATTCCGCGCGGCGATAATCGCTTCATGATCGGCGCGACCTCGATCGAGAGCGAGGATCGCGGCGTCAGCGTCCGCTCGGCACTCGAATTGCTCAGCGCCGCGTACGCCGTGCATCCGGCGTTCGCCGAAGCGCGCATCGTCGAGATCGGCGCGGGCTTGCGTCCCGCCTATCCTGACAACCTGCCGCGCATCGCGATCGATGGCCAACGCATCTGCGTGAACGGACTCTATCGCCACGGCTTTCTTCTTGCGCCTGCGCTCGCCGAACTGACGCTCGGCTATGTGGAGCGCGGCGCGATCGACAACGAGGTGATGCGATGCGCCTGACTGTCAACGGCGAGCCGATGGAGGTAAAAGCCACGCGCGTCGATGCGCTGCTCGGCGAGCTTGCGTATGAAGGCACGCATCTGGCCGTCGCCGTGAACTACGACGTGGTGTCGCGCACGCAGTGGGCGCAGACACCGCTGAATGACGGCGACGCGGTTGAGATTCTGACTCCAAGGCAGGGAGGGTGAGATGACTTTCTTGTCGTCCCTGCGAAAGCAGGGACCCATAACCTCCGAATTCGTGGATGACCGAAGGCCTCTACGACAGTGGCCAAATGCGCCGGCACAGCGTATGGGTCCCCGCCTTCGCGGGGACGACGCTCTGGTTGGAGCCGCTTCATGCTGACCCTTTACGGCAAACAGTTTTCCTCCCGCCTCCTGATCGGCAGCGCGCTGTATCCGTCGCCGAAGATCATGCAGGATTCGATCCGCGCGGCAGGCAGCGAGATCGTCACGGTTTCAGTGCGCCGCGAAACCGCTGGGGCTAAGACCGGCGATGCGTTCTGGTCGCTGATCCGCGAACTCGGCGTCACTGTTTTGCCGAACACCGCCGGCTGCAAGGGCGTGCGCGAGGCCGTGACCACGGCGAAGCTCGCGCGCGAGCTGTTCAACACCTCGTGGATCAAGCTGGAAGTCATCGCCGACAACGACACGCTGCAGCCGGACGTGGTCGGGCTCGTCGAGGCCGCGAACATTCTCGTCAAGGACGGCTTCGAGGTGTTCCCCTACTGCACTGAAGACCTCAGCGTCGCGATGCGGCTGGTCGATGCGGGCTGCAAAGTGGTGATGCCATGGGCCTCGCCGATCGGCAGCGCCAAGGGCATCACCAACCGCGATGGCCTCAAGCTACTGCGCGACCGCCTGCCCGATATTAGGCTGGTGGTCGATGCCGGTCTCGGCGCGCCGTCGCATGCATCGGAGGCGATGGAGCTTGGCTACGACGCCGTGCTGCTCAACACCGCCATCGCGAAAGCCGCCGATCCGGTGGCGATGGCGGGCGCGTTCAAGTCCGGCGTCGAGGCCGGACACGCGGCTTTCAAAGCCGGGCTGCTTGGCGCACGCGATTTCGCTTCTCCCTCCACTCCAGTCATCGGGACACCGTTCTGGCATGCCGTATCCTGATCGCTTTTATCCCGTGGTCGACAGCGTCGCGTGGGTTGCGCGGCTCGCCAAGCTTGGCGTCGGCACCGTGCAGTTGCGCGCGAAGGATTTGCCGCATCTGGCGGCGGTGATGATCGTGCGCGAGGCGCTCGCCGCGGTGCGCGGCACGGCCTGCAAGCTTGTGGTCAATGACTACTGGCAGGCGGCGATCGAGTTGAAAGCCGAACACGTCCATCTCGGCCAGGAAGACCTCGCCGATGCGGACGTCGCTGCCATCAAGAAGGCTGGCCTCACGCTCGGGCTTTCGACTCACGACGAAGACGAACTGGACAATGCACTCGATGCGAAGCCGGATTACGTCGCACTCGGGCCGATCTTCTTCACTACGCTGAAGGCGATGCGCTTCAAGCCGCAGGGCGTGCCGAAGATCACCGCCTGGAAGAAGCGCACGGGCAACATCCCGCTGGTCGCCATCGGCGGCATCAAGCTCGAACACGCGCCCGAGATTTTCGCCGCTGGCGCCGACTCCATCGCCGTCGTCAGCGACGTCACGCAGAACACCGATCCGGACGCGCGCGTGCGCGCCTGGCTCTCTCATGTTTCAGAAACTGCATAGAGCATGATCCCGAAAAGTGGATACCGGTTTTCGGACCAGATCATGCTCATAGAGATTTCAAGGAGGACGCCATGAACATTCGCTCCAACCCGGACCAGACGCTCCCAGCCGTCACCACAGGGCCGCTGCCCGCATCGATCAAGGTTCATGTCTCGCCGGATACGGCGCCGGACCTGAAAGTGCCGTTGCGCGAAATTCAGCTCAGCGAAAAGGCCGGCGAACCGAACCTGCGCGTCTACGATACTTCCGGTCCCTATACCGATCCGAATGTCATCATCGACGTCAACGCCGGCCTCTCCCGCCCGCGCACCGCGTGGGTGACGGAGCGCGGCGGCGTCGAGGAATACGAGGGCCGCAACGTCAAGCCGGAAGACAACGGCAACGTCTCGGGCAAGGCCGCCGCTGCCGCCTTCAAGGCGCATCACAGGCCGCTGCGCGGTGTCGGTGATGCGCCGATCACGCAGCTTGAGTTCGCGCGCCGCGGCATCATCACCAAGGAGATGATCTACGTCGCCGAGCGCGAGAACATCGGGCGCAAGCAAAAACTCGAGCGCGCCGACGCAGCACTGGCCGACGGCGAGTCGTTCGGCGCGAGCCTGCCCGCCTTCATCACGCCGGAATTCGTGCGCGACGAGATCGCGCGCGGCCGCGCCATCATCCCGTGCAACATCAACCACGGCGAACTGGAGCCGATGGCGATCGGCCGCAACTTCCTGGTCAAGATCAACGCCAACATCGGCAACTCGGCGGTCACGTCTTCGGTCGAGGAAGAAGTCGACAAGATGGTGTGGTCGATCCGCTGGGGCGCGGACACCGTGATGGACCTCTCCACCGGCCGCAACATCCACACCACGCGCGAATGGATTCTGCGCAACTCGCCGGTGCCGATCGGCACGGTCCCGATTTATCAGGCGCTGGAGAAGTGCGACGGCGATCCGGTCAAGCTGACGTGGGAGCTGTACAAGGACACGCTGATCGAGCAGTGCGAACAGGGCGTCGATTACTTCACCATCCACGCCGGCGTGCGCTTGCCTTACGTCCATCTCACCGCCAACCGCGTCACCGGCATCGTCTCGCGCGGCGGCTCGATCATGGCGAAGTGGTGCCTCGCGCATCACAAGGAGAGCTTCCTCTACACGCACTTCGAGGACATCTGCGACCTGATGCGCAAGTACGACGTGTCGTTCTCACTCGGTGACGGCCTGCGCCCCGGCTCGATTGCCGACGCCAACGACCGCGCGCAATTCGCGGAGCTTGAGACGCTCGGCGAGCTGACGCAGATCGCATGGAAGAAGGGCTGTCAGGTGATGATCGAAGGCCCCGGCCACGTACCGCTGCACAAGATCAAGATCAACATGGACAAGCAGCTCAAGGAATGCGGCGAAGCGCCGTTCTATACGTTGGGCCCGCTGACCACCGACATCGCGCCGGGCTACGACCACATCACCTCAGGCATTGGCGCTGCGATGATCGGCTGGTTCGGCTGCGCCATGCTTTGTTATGTGACGCCGAAGGAGCATCTCGGACTGCCGGATCGCAACGACGTCAAGGTCGGCGTCATCACCTACAAGATCGCGGCGCATGCGGCCGACCTCGCCAAGGGTCATCCGGCGGCGAAGTTGCGCGACGATGCGCTGTCACGCGCGCGGTTCGATTTCCGCTGGGAGGATCAGTTCAACCTCGGGCTCGATCCGGATACGGCGCGCGCCTATCACGACGCGACGCTGCCCAAGGACGCGCACAAGGTGGCGCACTTCTGTTCGATGTGCGGACCGAAGTTCTGCTCGATGAAGATCACGCAGGACGTGCGCGACTATGCAGCGACGCTGAACGATCCCGACAAGCGCGCGATTGCGGGAGTTGGCATGACGATGTCGGGCGTGATCGAAGACGGCATGGCGCAGATGAGCGAGAAGTTTCTCAAGATGGGCGGCAAGGTCTATGTCGAGGCGGAAGCCGTGAAGGAGAGTAATAAGAGTTTGTAGCGGCCTTCCCATGGGCAAGAGGCAAATATGGATGAGAACGAGTGGTCATTTATCCGTCCGCTTCCGGACGATGTAAAACACTACGTTTGCGAGGTCGTTGAGATCGGCCTTGATGAGATGAAGGAACTCGAGCGGTTGAAAGAGCAAGGTTCAGCCGCCGAAAGAAAGGCAGCTGCTCAGGAGCTGGAAAACATGGGCACGCCCGGAGAGTGGTTTAGAAAAAAGCTAGAGAATAGGTTCCCCGGATTTACCGAAGAACAGCTTTTGATGCTCTTCTCGTATGGATGGCGTTCCACACGCTAGCGAAGCCAACACAGTGAGATCCGGTGAAGACAGCAAGGAGGCTGTGATCCATGGCGCCTCTGTTGACCATCGAAACTACAGACGCTGCTGACACGGGCGTCTGCGATTGCTGCGAGCGCGCCAGGTCTATGTCGAGGCGGAGACCGTAAAGGACAGCAGCAAGCCAACGGTATTTCGATAACGACATATCGCATGCAAGCTGTGTCAACCTACCAAAAGTGGGTACTGAGCAGATCACACCTTCCCGCTATCTGCTCAGCGTAGGTCTTGGGGCATCACACATGAACGTTCTGTTTGGTATCGCCCGCGCGGTTCGCGGCAGCGATGCGACCACATTTTATCGGACCCTTCTCGTCATCGCCACCACAACCCTCGCCGCCGCATGTGCGGGCACAGGTGGTGTACCCGTTGAATCAATCGGCTCGGCACAAGCTGCCGCTGAAAGAAATCTGACCAGCCGCGATCAGTCCATCATAGCTGATCTGAAAGAGAAGCCGGACTGGGGAATCCTCATTATGGACGTCACGACACGACTTGAGGGCAAAGAAGCTTCGTGCGGCGCAACTGCATATTTTAAGAACGCAGAAGGAAAACGTGGCGTCGCTCAGATCAGCAACATTTTCGTCGGCGGCAAGCGAATATCATCGGGATCAATCCAGACGGTGAAAGCGGGCACGTACGTAATTCATTTAGTCGAGTGTCAACTAAGGGAGAAGCTATCGGCTTCTTTTGCAGAATTTACTTTGAAGCCGGGTGAGATTCTCAACGCAGGAAATCTTGTCATCGACTACAAGCCTGGTTCCTTTCTGTCTTCTGAGTTTAGTGCCCGAACGCGCGTCGAGGCCCTCAGCGCGGAAACCGTTGCATCAGTCAAAGAAAGAGCACCTGTTGCATTTGCGAAGGCCACCTCGCGATATATGAAATCATTGCTGCCTTAGATCGGGGCGCCACCTCAGGAATGTGGGTCGCGCAATGATTGCAGGCAGATCGGACTTGACATTTCCCATACTAGGAATATAGTCATACGTATCCCGTCCCACTGAGAGGGGCGGTTCGCGATCGTCACGAGACGCGGGGCGGGATGCGGTGGACGCGGCAGCGTCAGGCGCGAAAGAGTTGCGGTTGGGGAAGCTGTGGCAGGATGTCTCTCAGGAGACGCGGCCATGGCTTCTATGGACCCGCAGCTCTGACGTGCTGACGACGGCGCTGCGCGTTGCGGGCCAGGGCGGAGATACGCCTCACTCGCAATGCCTTTGCGCGCCGGCCCAAGTCGTGTGGTCCCGATGCCCGCCGCTGGCATCAAGGGATAGAGAGCCTGTGCATCCGACCGGAGCATGTGGACACCCTCAGTCCCGACGGAGACGAACCCAAGCGTATCAATCGCCACCGGGGAGAGCACGAAGCAAGCCGAAAAAACCATCGCGTGCGGAACGCCGGGCAACCCGGTGTCTTCGTGGTGACTATGCTCGTGTGTTTCACTTCACTTTACACACGAGGCTGCGGACGCATCGCGCGTCCGGCGTTCCGCGCGCCCTCTCATGAGGGTGAGGTCGGAGATTGGAGCTACGGCGCCCCCGCGCCGCAAACAACAGGGGCGATGAGGCATGTCCTTTCCTTTGTCATTCCGGGATGCCCGAAGGGCAGACCCGGAATCCATGGTCAACGCAAACTCGGTATGTGTGGAGAGATGGATTCCGGGTTCGCGCGCAAAGAACGCGCGCGCCGGCATGACGAGGAGAAAACATGGAAGGCCCAAACCCACCCGCCGTCACAGCAGAAAGCAGACACACGAACGCCGCAACGAGAATTTGGCGGACGGCGCGCAGCGCCACACCACGGCGCACCGCCACACTTATTGCGCCCTCCGAGGCGCGCCCGGGGGCGGTTCGCGATTGCGCGGTTCGAACTGCGTCCAGGTTTCGGCGCGCACCCGCGCAACGAGGTCGAACGCGCCCTCACCGCGCGGCCGCACGATCATCGCTTCCGCCTCGCGCA
>JAKFUP010000002.1 GCA_021732625.1 Hyphomicrobiales bacterium | reverse complement strand
AAGGGCGTGGTGTCGAAGATCGTTCCGATCGAGGACATGCCGTTCCTTGAGGACGGCACCCATGCGGACATCGTGCTCAATCCGCTCGGCGTGCCTTCGCGTATGAACGTCGGCCAGATTCTCGAAACCCATCTCGGCTGGGCCTGCGCAGGTCTCGGCAAGCGGATCGGGCAGGCGGTCGATGCTTATCTGGCAAGTGCCAAGCAGGACACCAAGCCGCTGAAGGAGACCTTGAAGAAGGTCTACGGCGACGACGAGACCATCAAGTCGCTGAACGACGGCGAACTGATCGAGCTCGGCAACAACCTGCGTGCGGGTGTGCCGATCGCGACGCCGGTGTTCGACGGCGCCAAGGAAGCCGACATCGAGCAGATGCTCGAACTCGCCGGCATGGACAAGTCGGGGCAGTCGACCGTTTACGACGGCCGCACCGGCGATGCGTTCGATCGTAAGGTGACAGTGGGCTATATCTACATGCTCAAGCTGCACCATCTCGTCGACGACAAGATCCATGCCCGTTCGATCGGTCCTTACTCGCTCGTCACCCAGCAACCGCTGGGCGGCAAGGCGCAGTTTGGCGGTCAGCGTTTCGGCGAAATGGAGGTCTGGGCGCTGGAAGCTTACGGCGCAGCCTACACGTTGCAGGAAATGCTCACCGTGAAGTCGGACGACGTGGCCGGCCGTACCAAGGTCTACGAAGCCATCGTGCGCGGCGACGACACGTTCGAGGCCGGTATTCCGGAATCGTTCAACGTGCTGGTCAAGGAAATGCGTTCGCTTGGCCTCAACGTCGATCTCCACAACTCGAAGGTGGGCGCGAATCCGACGGCAGAGGCTGCCGAGTAAGTCTTGCTTTCACCTCTCCCGTTTGCGGGGGAGGTCGGCCGGCGCAGCCGGCCGGGTGGGGGGTTGTCATGAGCCCCCTCCCTAACCCTCCCCCGCAAGCGGGAGAGGGGACTGGTCCAGATTTAACCGCCCCGCGGAGTTCATCTCCAACGGTGTCGAGGAGAATACGATGAATCAAGAGATTATGAATCTTTTCAATCCGGCAACGCCTGCCCAGGTGTTCGACCAGATCCGGATTTCGATCGCGAGCCCGGAAAAGATTCTCTCGTGGTCCTACGGCGAAATCAAAAAGCCGGAAACCATCAACTACCGCACCTTCAAACCGGAGCGGGATGGCCTGTTCTGCGCCCGCATCTTCGGGCCGATCAAGGATTACGAGTGCTTGTGCGGCAAGTACAAGCGGATGAAGTACAAGGGCATCATCTGCGAAAAGTGTTCGGTCGAAGTGACGTTGTCGCGCGTCCGGCGCGAGCGCATGGGTCACATCGAACTGGCAGCACCTGTCGCGCACATCTGGTTTCTGAAGTCGTTGCCGTCGCGCATCGGTCAGTTGCTCGACATGACGCTGAAAGACCTCGAGCGGATTCTGTACTTCGAATACTACGTCGTTCTGGAGCCGGGTCTCACCGCGCTCAAGGACCGTCAGTTGTTGTCCGAAGAAGAGTATCTGCGCGCACAGGACGAATACGGCCAGGACAGCTTCACCGCCATGATCGGCGCGGAAGCGATCCGCGAGCTGCTGAAGGGTCTCGAGCTCGAGAAGCTCGACGGCCAGCTTCGTGCCGACATGGCAGCCACCGATTCGGACATCAAGCACAAGAAGTACGCCAAGCGCCTGAAGATCGTCGAAGCTTTCCGTCACTCGGGCAACAAGCCGGAGTGGATGATCATGACGGTGGTGCCGGTGATTCCGCCGGACCTGCGTCCGCTGGTGCCGCTGGATGGCGGCCGCTTCGCGACCTCCGACCTTAACGATCTTTATCGCCGCGTCATCAACCGCAACAACCGTTTGAAGCGGCTGATGGAGCTGCGCGCGCCGGACATCATCATCCGCAACGAGAAGCGCATGCTTCAGGAAGCGGTCGATGCGCTGTTCGACAACGGCCGCCGCGGCCGCGTCATCACTGGCGCCAACAAGCGTCCGCTGAAGTCGCTCGCCGACATGCTCAAGGGCAAGCAAGGCCGGTTCCGTCAGAACCTGCTCGGAAAGCGCGTCGACTATTCGGGCCGCTCGGTGATCGTGGTCGGTCCCGAACTGCGCCTGCATCAATGCGGTCTGCCGAAGAAGATGGCGCTCGAACTGTTCAAGCCGTTCATCTATTCGCGGCTCGACGCCAAGGGCCTGTCCACCACGGTGAAGCAGGCGAAGAAGCTGGTTGAGAAAGAACGTCCCGAGGTTTGGGATATTCTCGACGAGGTCATTCGCGAGCATCCCGTGTTGCTCAACCGCGCCCCGACGCTGCATCGTCTTGGCATTCAGGCATTCGAGCCGGTGCTGATCGAAGGCAAGGCGATCCAGCTTCATCCGCTGGTTTGCGCGGCGTTCAACGCCGACTTCGACGGCGACCAGATGGCCGTGCACGTTCCGCTGTCGCTCGAAGCGCAGCTGGAAGCGCGCGTGCTGATGATGTCGACCAACAACATCCTGCATCCGGCGAACGGTCAGCCGATCATCGTGCCGTCGCAGGATATCGTGCTCGGTCTGTATTACCTCTCGATCATGCGTGAAGGTCTGGCCGGCGAAGGCAAGACCTTCGGCGATATGGCTGCATTGGAGCATGCCCTTCATTCGAAGGTCATCCACCTGCACACCAGGATCAAGTACCGCTGGGAAGGTCTCGACGAGACCAACAAAGTCACGAAGCGCTGGATCGACACCACGGCGGGGCGCGTCATGCTCGGTCAGGTGTTGCCGAAGTCGCCGAAGATTCCGTTCGAGAATCTCAACAAGCTGATGACGAAGCGCGAAATCTCCAGCGTCATCGATCAGGTCTATCGTCACTGCGGCCAGAAGGAGACTGTGATCTTCTGCGATCGCATCATGGCGCTCGGCTTCTACAATGCGTTCAAGGCCGGTATCTCGTTCGGCAAGGACGACATGGTGGTGCCGCACGGCAAGTGGAAGATCGTCGACGACACCCGCACGATGGCGAAGGAGTTCGAGCAGCAGTACAACGACGGCCTCATCACGCAGGGCGAAAAGTACAACAAGGTGGTCGACGCCTGGTCGAAGGCCACTGAGAAGATCGCTGACGAGATGATGAAGGAAATTTCTTCGGTGAAGAAAAATCCGAAAACCGGAGAAGCCGCGCAGATCAACTCGATCTACATGATGGCGCACTCCGGCGCTCGCGGTTCTCCGGCGCAGATGCGTCAGCTCGCGGGTATGCGCGGACTGATGGCGAAGCCGTCGGGCGAGATCATCGAGACGCCGATCATTTCCAACTTCAAGGAAGGTCTGTCGGTTCTCGAATACTTCAACTCGACCCACGGCGCCCGCAAGGGTCTCGCCGATACCGCGTTGAAGACCGCGAACTCCGGTTACCTGACCCGCCGTCTCGTCGACGTCGCGCAGGACTGCATCATCACGGCTGACGATTGCGGCACCAAGCTCGGCATCAAGATGCGCGCCATCATCGATGCAGGCACGGTGGTTGCGTCGCTGGCGTCACGTATTCTCGGCCGTACCAACGGCGAGGATCTGCGCGATGCGGTGACCAACAAGATCGTCGTCAAGCGCGGCACGCTGATGGAGGAGACTCACGTCGACGCCATCCAGCAGGCCGGAATCCAGGAAGTGAAGATCCGCTCTGCACTGACCTGCGAACTGGTCAACGGCATCTGCGGCAAGTGCTACGGGCGCGATCTCGCCCGCGGCACGCCGGTCAACCATGGCGAAGCGGTCGGCGTTATCGCCGCTCAGTCGATCGGCGAACCGGGCACGCAGCTCACCATGCGTACGTTCCACATCGGCGGCGCGGCGCAGATCAACGAGCAGTCGTTCATCGAGTCGAACTTCGACGGCAAGGTGGTGTTCAAGAATACCGCCATCGCCAAGAACGCCGAAGGTCACACGGTGGCGATGGTGCGCAACATGGTCGTTGCCGTTGTCGATTCCGACGGCACCGAGCGCGCGACCCATCGCATCCAGTATGGTGCGCGGTTGCGCGTCGCGGATGGCGAAATGCTCAAGCGCGGCCAGCGCATCGCCGAGTGGGATCCGTACACCCGTCCGATCCTCACCGAGGTCGAAGGCATTATTGGCTTCGAAGATCTCGTGGAAGGTCAGTCGATTTCGGAAACGCTCGACGAGTCGACCGGTATTGCCAAGCGCGTGGTCATCGACTGGCGCACGACCGGCCGTGGCGCCGATCTGCGTCCGGCTATCGTGATCAAGGGCAAGGATGGCAAGATCCTCAAGCTCGCACGTGGCGGCGATGCCCGTTACATGCTGTCGGTCGACGCCATTCTGTCGGTCGACACGGGCGCCAAGGTGAAGCCGGGCGATATCCTCGCGCGTATCTCCACCGAGAGCGCCAAGACCCGCGACATCACCGGCGGTCTGCCGCGCGTGGCGGAACTGTTCGAAGCGCGCAAGCCGAAGGATGCCGCGATCATCGCGGAAATCGCCGGTACGATCCGCTTCGGCCGTGACTACAAGAACAAGCGCCGTATCTCGATCGAGCCGATGGACAAGACCGAGGAGCTGCGCGAGTACCTGATCCCGAAGGGCAAGCACATCCATCTGCAGGACGGCGATATCGTCGAAAAGGGCGACTTCATCGTCGAGGGCAATCCGGCGCCGCACGACATTCTGGCGATCAAGGGCATCGAGGAACTCGCTGCCTATCTGGTCAACGAAATCCAGGAGGTCTATCGGCTTCAGGGCGTGCTCATCAACGACAAGCACATCGAAGTGATTGTCCGTCAGATGCTGCAGAAGGTGGAGGTCACCGACCAGGGCGAGACCGACATGATCTCGGGCGAACAGATCGACAAGATCGAATTCGACCAGACCAACGAGAAGGCCAAGGAAGAGGGCAAGAAGCCCGCGACCGGAACGCCTGTTCTGCTCGGCATCACCAAGGCGAGCCTGCAGACGCGGTCGTTCTTCTCGGCTGCGTCGTTCCAGGAGACCACCCGCGTGCTCACCGAAGCCGCCGTCAACGGCAAGGTCGATCCGCTCGAAGGCCTCAAGGAAAACGTCATCGTCGGCCGTCTGATCCCGGCCGGTACCGGCGCCTCGATGTCGAAGATCCGCGAAGTCGCCACCAAGCGCGACAAGCTCATCCTCGACGAGCGCGAGAAGCAGGCGGCGGCGATCGTGCCGTCGGCCCCGGAACCGGAGCCGTTGGCGCTGCCGCCGGCGGAGTAATCCGAACGAAACTCGATACGGAAAGGCCGGGGATTTTCCCCGGCCTTTTTCTTTGGGCAAAATTAAAGTTATTGACAGGTCGCCGTCACAGGCTTGCGCGCGGGGATGGTCATCGCCGCCACGCCGGCGATCACGCAGGCCAGTCCGATCCACGCCGTCGGTGTGAGGTTTTCCCCTAAGAATACGACGCCGATGCCGACGCCGATCGGCACGCGCAGATAGGCCTGCGCCGTCGTTCCAACCGAGCCGAGCGTCTGCACCAGCCGAAAATAAATCACGAATGCGAGCGCGGTGGAGAAGGTCGAGAGCGCAAGCAGTGCCGCGATCGATTCCATTGACGGACGCAGCGTCCACGGCTGATCGACCAGAAGGCTGATCGGGATCAGGATTGCAGCTCCACAGATCAACGATCCGGCCGCCGGCATGATCGGGTTGAGGCCCTGAAAGCTTCTGCCGTAGATCGCAGCCCCGGCGTAGCAGACGGTCGCCGCGACGATCGCGGCTTGCGCCCACAGTTCATGGCCAATCCCGCCAAGCGCCTGCAAGCCAATAATCAGGCAAGTGCCGGCGATACCTGCCACGACTCCGAACAGCTTCCGCCCGGTCACGGATTCATGGCGCGTGATAAACACCGCGAGCAGGAACGTGAAGATGGGTGAGGTCGAATTGAGGATTGTCGCCAGACCCGCGCCGGTCGTTTGTTCACCCCAAGCGATGAGGGTGAAAGGCACCACGCTGTTGAGGCAGGCCTGTACCAGAAACCGCCGCCATATGGCTGGATCCCTGGGCAAACTCAGGCCACGCCATCGAATGACCGCGAGCAGAATCGTTCCAGCCAGCAAGGTTCGCGCTGCGATCAGCGTCACCGGCGGGATGCTGTGAACGCCGATCTTGATAAAGGTGTAGGACGCTCCCCAGAGGGTAGAGAGCATCAGCAGTCTTGCGATGTCTCCAGCCATATTCGGTGTGCCGATTGTCATTTTCGCTCCTGCATGCCGGTTCGCACGCAGGTCTGGTAGCAGGCGCCTGACCTGCGACGTTTCGGCCGAGACCGAACCGTCCAGCAGTCGCGGCCCGTCAGGTCAGTCGTGCGCCGCCTAAGCACGCGAAGAGGACATCGCTGGCATACCTCCTCATCCCGACTATCCGGGAGAGACAATCTAGCGAAAATCCGGCCCAAAGCGCTCGGTTGACCTCTTCAAAGTGCGCGCATGCTCCGGGAATCAATTCCGGAGAAGCGACATGCCCAAGCACAGAAATACTTCGCCCAAAAGACCTCATGACCCGGATCGCTGGATCAAATGGCTGATGGCAATCAACGGGGCTATTGCGGCGGTTACACCGCTCGTACTTAAGCTTTGGACATGATTTGGGCTTGTGGCGTTTGCGCCGTAATACGCATTTTTGCCGCATTGCAAAAACCGCGGAGCACGCCATGCCTTTTCATTATAATGAGATTTTCGTCTCCGCCCCCGGTTTGTTCATCTTCCTTTCAGGTGGAAAACGCTCTTCCTTATGACCGGCTTCGAATGTGAATGCCGGTGCTGGGCGTTAGGTGGCGCATGCTTGATCTTGCAATCATTGGTGGCGGGCCGGGCGGGCTGATGTCCGCATGGTACCTGAAGAAAAAACTCAACGGTCTGTGCCGGATCACGATCTATGAAGCCACCGATCGGGTCGGCGGCAAGGTGCTGACCCGGAAGTTCGACAGCGCGCCCGCGATGTACGAAGCAGGCGTGGCCGAGATCTACGACTACTCGATGACCGGCCCCGATCCGCTGCGTGAACTGGTTCAGCATTTCGGCCTGCAGACGATTCCGATCGATGCCGAGCAGGTGATGCTCGACGGCCAGTTGATTGACGACGTCCCGGGGATGCGCCGCAAGTACGGCGAGAAGACCGCCGCTGCCATCGAGGCATTTCGCAAGAAGTGCGCCACGATGATGACCCCCGCGCAGTACTACGAGGGCGTTGGCGCGCACGACAACGAACATCCGTGGGCCTTCATCAATGCCGAGGAACTGCTCGACCGCGAAGTCTCCGATCCCATCGCCAAGCGCTTCTTCAAGACGATGGCGCGCTCCGATCTCGCCACCGAAACGTACAACACCAACGGCCTCAACGCGCTGAAGAACTTCGTGATGGATGTGGAAGGCTATATCGGCCTCTACTCGATCCAGAACGGCAACGAGCAACTGATCGACGGCCTGCGCAGCGAAATCGACGCCGAGATCAAGTTCAACCATCGCGTTCTCAACGTAGGCAAGAACGATGCCGACCGCTATCGCCTGACGATGATGAACGGCAAGGGGCCCGTGACGAAGGATTTCGATCTGGTCGTGGTCTCGCTGCCGCATAGCTGGCTGTCCACCATGCAGTGGCAGGGCGAAAAGCTGCGTGCGTCGATGACCAAGCACACCGCTTACTTCGACCGCCCGGCGCACTATCTGCGCGTCACGATTCTGTTCGACGAGCCGTTCTGGGGCGACAAGATTCCGGGTGCCTGGTTCATGTCCGAGGCGTTTGGCGGCTGCTGCGTCTATGACGAGGGCAAGCGTCACGACGTCGGCCGCCACGGTGTGCTGAACTGGCTGATCGCGGGCTCCGATGCGCTTGCCTATGTCAACATGACCGACGAGCAGCTGATCGATATGGCGCTGAAGACATTGCCGGCGGAACTCGGCAATGCGCGCGCGCATTTCGTCGAAGGAAAGACGCATCGCTGGCTGTCGTCGGTCAATGCGCTGCCGGGCGGTTTGCCGGCGCGCGATGTGATGACCAATCACCGCCCCGAGCCGCAGGACCATCCGGGGATCGTCGTGGTCGGCGACTACCTGTTCGACTCGACGCTGAACGGGCTACTCGATTCGTCTGACGCGGCCACTGACATCATCGTCACCGAGATGATGAAGCTGCGTTATGCCCGTGGCGAGAGCGGCAAGCCGGTCACCAAGATCGATAAGGATTACTTCGAGAACTATCGCGGCGCGGGTCCGTATCGCGAAGCGTGGAAGCAGTTCACTGATCCCGATTATCTGCGGGATCTCATCAAGATCGTGTGGGGACGCGCCAAGGGCTACAAGCTGCTGGTTGCCGGTTCCGCCAGTGGCGAAGTTGTCGGAGCATTGCGCGAACGTGGGATCGATGCCTGGGGCATCGAGAACAACCGGGCGGTTCACGCGAAGACCCCAAAAGACCTGAAGAAATACAATCTCTACGGATCGATCGTCGATTTGCCGTTCAAGGACTGGCAGTTCGACTTCGTCTACGAGACCAGCCTGTGTCATGTTTCTGACAAACAGGTGACGCGCGCGATCGGTGAACTCAACCGCGTGATCAAGACCGGACTGATTTTCGGCTCGGTGACGAGCGATATGGCGCCAGCGCTGATCGATCGGTACGATTTGCTTCGCGGCGTCAAGAAGCTCGGTACCTGGTGGGAGTGGTCCGAGTTGTTCTTCGGCAACGGCTTCGATCTGTCGATGAACCGCAAGGACAAGACCGACGAAGTCTGGGCTGCGACACTCAAAGCCAACAAGGGCCCTGGCCACTGGTTCGCCGATGCTGACAGCCTCCGTTATTCGTTCTTTGACAAAATCGACGCTGACGACTAATCGCTTGCTGCGCGGCAGACTGTTGCACAAACTGCCAACGTATTTGGCCGAACGGGCCGGGGTAAAGCGATTCTTCCATGGCGGCACGGCCACCACCACCTGAAACCGGCCCCATTGCTGAAGGCCAGGTCGCCAAGGCGGACGATGCCGAGGCGCTGCGCGCGCTTGCCGCCGGCAGCATTACTGACAAGCCCCATCCAGCTCCGCCGGTTGTTCTCGACGATGATGACGACGATGACGAGGATCTCGTCGCCTATACCGCCAGCGAGGCGGCGGGCGCGTTCGGCACGATCTGGCGCTTTACCTGGCCCTTCATGCGGAACTACCGCCAATGGATGGGGTTCGTCGCGTTTGGGCTTCTGATCGAGACACTGTTCAACGTCATCATGCCGTTGAGCCTGAAGTATCTGATCGACGACGCGCTCGGCGAGGAAGATTTCCAGGCGCTTTACATCATTCTGTCGGTGCTCGCGGTGGCCGGCATCATCACCTCGATCGTCGCGATCTGGTACGAGCGCTGGGACGCGCGGCTCGCGTCGGCTGTCGTGTCGGATGTGCGGAAGCGTTTGTTCGAGCACGTGCAGAGTTTGCCCGCGAGTTTCTTCCAGCGGACCAAACGCGGCGAGATCCTGTCGCGCTTTTCCGTGGACATGGCGGGCTTTGAAAGTTCGGTCAAGCATGTGGCGAATGGTGCGCTGCTGCCGTTTCTCGAACTCCTTGCCGGTATCGGTTTGATGATCTGGCTGAACTGGCAACTCGCCGCCGTCGCGCTGCTTATTTTCCCGATCACGCTGATTGGTCCGCGTATTCTCACGCCCAAGGCGGTGCAGGCCAACTACGAACAGAAAGTCAACGAGGCCGCGATCCTCGGCGTGGTGCAGGAGAACATCGCCGCCCAGATGGTGGTGAAGGCGTTCGGGCTGCATCGCCGCGCGCTGGGATGGTTCACGCTGCGTAACGAGGATACCCGCCGCACCATGGCGGACGCCACGTTCCTGTCGACCATGGTCGAACGCTCGGTCACGGTGTCGGTCCTGTTGCTGCACCTCATTGTGCTCGCGATCGGCGCCTATCTCGCAACCAAGGGCCAGATTTCCATCGGAACGTTTGTGACGTTTGAAAGCGCGTTCTGGGAAATCTCCTACAACATCGCGCACCTGATGCACTTCATTCCGGTTGCGATTTCGTCGGCCGCCGCGATCCGGCATATGGAAGAAATTCTGGATGAACCGGTTCATGCACGGGACCGGCTCGGCGCCCCTGAGCTGCCGCGCATCACTCACAATATTTCGTTCGAGCGCGTCGGCTTCAAATACGAAGGCAGCGAGCAGTCGGTGCTCGACAATCTGACGCTGAAAATCGATGCCGGAAAGAGCATCGCGATCGTAGGCCCAAGCGGCTCAGGCAAGAGTACGCTGCTCAACATGATGCTGCGGCTGTACACGCCGACGGAAGGCCGCGTCACGATCGACGGCGTCGATATCCGCCGCGTCACCCGCGACTCGCTCCGCCGCAGCATGGCGGTGGTGTTCCAGGAGAACATGCTGTTCAACATGTCGCTTCGCGAGAACATCAGGCTCGGCAAGGAAGATGCGAGCGACGCTGAAGTCGAGGAGGCGGCGAAGAAGGCCGAAATCCATCAGTTCATCATGAGTCTGCCGGACGGTTACGACTCACAGGTCGGAGAGCGCGGGGATACGCTGTCGGGCGGCCAGCGCCAGCGCATCGCGATCGCGCGCGCCATCGTGCGTAATCCGTCCGTATTGTTGCTGGACGAAGCGACGTCGGCGCTCGATCAGACCACGGAAGCAGCCATCAACCGGACGCTGCTCGATGTGGCGAAGGGGCGCACCATGATCTTCTCGACCCATCGGCTGACGTCGGTGGTCGAGATGGACGAGATCATCGTCATCAGCGCCGGCAAGGCAATCGAGCGTGGCTCGCATCTGCAGTTGCTTGAGGCGGACGGCGTCTACCGCAAGCTGTGGGATGACCAGCTTCATCATCAAAACGACGATGATGAAGATGATGACGATGAAGACGACGACGAATAAGAATCTCGCTCGGAACGGTATGAATATGACACCGTACCAGTTTTTTCTGCGGCTTCATTAAGGCTATGGAAACCGCGCAAGTTGATGGGACGTGCAGCATTTGCTGAAAATGCTACGTTGTTCGCATGCGGATGTAGCTCGAAGGTCGAGCGTTGGTTTCCAAACCGAAGGTGCAGGTTCGATTCCTGCCGTCCGCTCCAGTCTCTCCAGCATTTTTGAACGATAGGCGATGGCGGTCGTCCGGCAGCCGGACACGCGAGTGTCGCTGCCAAACGGGTCCGCGCGATTGCTGCGCAATGTTCGCAGCCGGGATTGCTGCGCGCACACAATCAAAATTGAAACATTAATGGTTAAGCGAATGTTTCAGTGATTGCACAGCGATGCAGTTCCGCAAGCGATTGGCGGCAGATACCTGCTGAGGCATCGGAAGGCCGGATTTGAGTGTCTCTATTGCATTTAACTGAACTGAAAGAGGCCCTGCGCCAACATGACGCCGATCAATTTTGTCGCGGGTCTGGCGTCCTGATGGTTACGGTAACGATTTCTTCACCGCGTTCCGATCTTGCCCATGGGTGGAGCGAGCTTGTTTCGTGTGGGTCGCCGAACGTGTTCATGAATCCGGCGGTGCTCAAGGCGGCGCAGGACACCATGTTCGCGGTCGTCCATGTGTTGTGCGCCTGGGATGGCGGCATCGACTCGCAGAAGCTGGTGGGATTGTGGGCGCTGCAGGAGAAACAGCTGTTTCCGTGGTGGCCCGCCGTGCTTGAGGCGCTGCCGTTTGAATATGCCTTTCTGTCGAGCCCGGTGATCGATCCCGCCTACACCGACGAGGTCGTGGCAGCCTTTTTCCTGGCGATCCGCAACAACCGCTCATTGCCTAACGTCGTCAGCTTCAAGCAGCTCGATGGCGAGGCGTCGTCCTATCAGGCGATGCGCAGGCTTTTCGCAGCGGATGGCAACCGCGTCATGAAGCTCGCAGAAAGTCAGCGGCCCGTCGCGTCGCCGGACACAGGCGTGAAGAAATCGGGCTCGACGCGCAAGAAGCTGCGGCAGGACTGGAACAGACTGTCCGCGCTGGGGTCGGTCGATATCGTCAATGTTCGCGATGGCCGGCTCGCCAATGAGGATTTTGAGACCTTTCTGGCGCTCGAAGCTGCAAGCTGGAAGGGCGCTGAGGGCACAGCACTTCTGTGCAGCGCGCGCGACGCGCGGTTTGTCCGCGCGATGTTTGCCAATCTCGCCGCGCGAGGCGAGGCTTCCGTCGCATTGCTGAGGGTCGATGGGCGGGCCATCGCTGCGCAGGTGCTGATGTATTGCGGCAAGACCGCCTTCACCTGGAAAACGGCGTTCGACGCCGAGTTCAGCAAGTTCTCGCCGGGCGCTCTCCTGATCGACAAAGTGACCGAGGAGCTGTTTGCCGAGGGAGCTGTGGAGACGATCGATTCCTGCTCCGCGGAGGGCGGCTTCATGGCTAACCTCTGGACCGGGCGGCGGACCATGATCGACATGGTGGTCAACGTCAGCCCGCGCTGGTCGACCAGCTTCGCCATGGAGGCCGGACGCCAGATCAGCCGCCAGAGGTTTCGCCATTGGCGAGACCGGTTGAGGACATTGTCCTGGCTGCAGCCGGGGAAGAAGGTTGGCCTGGCCGCCAATCACTGACGGCAATCGCTAAATTCAACTAATTATATGATTTATATAGATTATTTGTTTGTATTCACGTTTGAACGACGTGCGGCAGGCATCCGTTGGCCTTCACCAAGGTTTTTGTGCTTTCCCAATGGCGGCTTGGGATGACGGTTTGCGGCGCAGAATCGCTCGCGTCGCCGGGTCAAAAATCAGCCATCTTTGAGCGCGCTGCGAATGCAAGAAGTCCTTGAGTCATGGCCGCTTCTTCCGTTCAGCTTTAGCCTTGACTTGCATCCCACCCGACTATAGAACCCGCGAACTCACGACAGGCGGTGAGCTTCGTTCACGTCGGAACGGAACACCCTTTTGGCTTCGGGCTGAATTTAGCCCTCGAGCTGAAACGGGCACCAACCTCGACGTATGTCGCTCAAACGCTGTCGATAAAAGCTACGAAATGCCAGATACGGCGGCCGGTTGCTGGAGCCCTTTCATCCAGTCCGGTCTCGGATGCATGACCTCGAAGGTCCGGGAAAGCTGATCGCTTTCTTGCGAAGTCGCGGTCCTCTGTAGCGTCGAAGCGCTTTCCCCTCGGACACGAGAGGTTGGCGCGATTTCGTTTTGCGCATGTGTCAATGCGCGAGGCGGGCCGCGGGAGCCGGTTGCTCCGAACAGATTTCGAGGCCGATGCCGGTCTCGCGTGAACAGGGTGAACGATGCCGACGATCAACCAGCTGATCGCACAACCGCGAACGGTGCAGAAGGCACGAAAGAAAGTGCCGGCGCTCCAGCAGTCGCCGCAGAAGCGTGGCGTTTGCACGCGCGTCTACACGACGACTCCGAAAAAACCGAACTCGGCGCTTCGTAAGGTTGCCAAGGTGCGCCTGACCAACGGCTTCGAAGTGATCGGTTACATTCCGGGTGAAGGCCACAACCTTCAGGAACATTCGGTGGTCATGATCCGCGGCGGCCGCGTCAAGGATTTGCCCGGCGTTCGTTACCACATCCTCCGCGGCGTCCTCGATACGCAGGGCGTCAAGAACCGCAAGCAGCGCCGGTCGAAGTACGGCGCGAAGCGTCCGAAGTAAGCGGGAGAGTCAACCATGTCTCGTCGCCATTCTGCTGAAAAGCGTGAAGTCAATCCGGACCCGAAGTTCGGAAACATCATCATTACGAAGTTCATGAATTCCATCATGTACGATGGAAAGAAGTCGGCTGCGGAAACCATCGTCTACGGTGCGCTCGGCCTGATCGAGAACAAGACCAAGCAGAGCCCGCTCACCGTGTTCGAGTCAGCGCTCGAGAACGTGATGCCGACCATCGAAGTGCGCTCGCGTCGCGTCGGTGGCGCCACCTATCAGGTGCCGGTTGAAGTCCGCTCCGTTCGCCGTCAGGCGCTCGGCATTCGCTGGATCATCACGGCGGCTCGCGCACGCAATGAAAAGACAATGACGGAAAGGCTCTCTGCGGAGCTTCTCGACGCATCGAACAACCGGGGCAACGCCGTCAAGAAGCGTGAAGACGTGCACAAGATGGCGGAAGCCAACCGTGCCTTCTCGCACTATCGCTGGTAACGGCGAAAGCACACAGAGATTTAAGGACAGCCCATGCCCCGCCTTCATGCCATCGAGGACTACCGAAATTTCGGTATTATGGCTCACATCGACGCCGGTAAAACGACGACGACTGAGCGCATCCTCTATTACACTGGCAAGAGCCACAAGATCGGCGAAGTGCACGAAGGTGCTGCGACGATGGACTGGATGGAGCAGGAGCAGGAGCGGGGAATCACGATCACCTCCGCTGCGACCACGGCATTCTGGAACGGCAAGCGTCTGAACATCATTGACACCCCTGGCCACGTTGACTTCACGATTGAAGTCGAGCGTTCGCTGCGGGTGCTCGACGGCGCCGTTGTCGTTCTCGACGGTAACCAGGGTGTTGAGCCGCAGACCGAAACCGTCTGGCGTCAGGGCGACAAGTATCGCGTGCCGCGCATCGTTTTCGCGAACAAGATGGATAAGACCGGCGCTGACTTCTACAAGTGCCTCGATGACATCGTGAAGCGCCTTGGCGCAAAGCCGATCGCGATCCAGCTTCCGATCGGCGAAGAAAGCAACTTCGTCGGCATGGTCGATCTCGTGATCATGAAGGCCTATATTTGGAACAACGAAGCACTCGGCGCGAAGTTTGAGACCGTTGATATCCCGGCCGACCTCGTCGACAAGGCGAAGGAATATCGCGAGAAGATGCTGGAAGCCGCCGTCGAACTCGACGACGATGTTTTGGCCGCCTATCTCGATGGCAAGGAGCCTGATGAGGCGACCTTGAAGCGCATGATCCGCAAGGCGGTGCTGACCAGCGCGTTTTATCCCGTGCTGTGCGGTTCGGCGTTCAAGAACAAGGGCGTGCAGCCTCTGCTCGACGCGGTTGTCGATTATCTTCCGTCGCCTCTCGACGTGCCTGCGATCAAGGGTATGGACCCTGAAAAGGACAACCAAGAGATCATCCGCGAGCCGAAGGATGAGGCGCCGATGTCGCTGCTCGCTTTCAAGATCATGGACGATCCGTTTGTCGGCACCATCACGTTCTGCCGTATCTATTCGGGCACACTCGTGAGCGGAACCGGCGCGATCAATTCGACCAAAGACCGCAAAGAGCGCATCGGACGCATGCTGCTGATGCATGCGAACAACCGCGAAGACATCAAGGAAGCATTTGCCGGCGACATCGTGGCACTTGCCGGTTTGAAGGAAACTCGCACCGGCGATACGCTGTGCGATCCGGATCATCCGGTCATTCTTGAAAAGATGGAATTCCCGGAGCCGGTGATCGAAATCGCGATCGAGCCGAAGTCGAAGGCCGATCAGGAAAAGCTCGGCGTCGCTCTGGCGAAGCTGGCTGCGGAAGATCCGTCGTTCCGCGTCTCGACGGATCAGGAATCCGGCCAGACCATTCTCAAGGGCATGGGCGAACTCCATCTCGACATCAAGGTCGACATTCTCCGCCGCACCTACAAGGTCGATGCCAACATCGGCGCGCCGCAGGTGGCGTTCCGCGAGAAGATCACCAAGAAGGCCGAGGTCAAGTACACCCACAAGAAGCAGACCGGCGGTACCGGTCAGTTCGCCGAAGTGTCGATCATCGTCGAACCGAACGAGCCGGGTGCCGGCTATGTGTTCGAATCCAAGGTGGTCGGTGGCTCGGTGCCGAAGGAATACATCCCCGGCGTCGAAAAGGGAATCAACAGCGTTCTCGGTTCGGGCGTGGTCGCCGGCTTCCCGGTGGTCGACGTCAAGGTTCAACTGGTGGACGGCAAGTATCACGACGTCGACTCGTCGGCGCTCGCTTTCGAAATCGCCTCGCGCGCTGCGTTCCGTGAAGCTTTGCAAAAGGGCAAGTCGGTGCTGCTCGAGCCGATCATGAAGGTCGAGTGCGTGACGCCGGAAGACTACACCGGTTCGGTCATCGGCGATCTCAACTCGCGCCGCGGCCAGATCCAGGGTCAAGACATGCGTGGCAATGCCAACGTCATCAACGCGATGGTGCCGCTCATGAACATGTTCGGTTACGTGAACACCTTGCGCTCGATGAGCCAGGGCCGCGCGACCTTTACGATGCAGTTCGATCACTACGCGGAAGCGCCGGCAAACGTGTCGGCGGAAGTCCAGAAGAAGTTTGCCTGATTGCCGTTGACGACAGTCAACGCCTGAATGGAGAAGACGATGGCCAAAGAAAAGTTTCAACGTACGAAGCCGCATTGCAACATTGGCACGATTGGTCACGTTGACCACGGCAAGACGTCGCTGACTGCGGCGATCACCAAGGTGTTGGCGGAGAGCGGTGGTGCGACGTTTACGGCGTACGACCAGATCGACAAGGCGCCCGAGGAAAAGGCGCGCGGCATCACGATCTCGACGGCGCACGTCGAATACGAGACCGGCAACCGCCACTACGCCCACGTCGATTGCCCGGGCCACGCCGACTACGTCAAGAACATGATCACCGGTGCTGCCCAGATGGATGGCGCGATCCTGGTGGTGTCGGCAGCCGACGGCCCGATGCCGCAGACCCGCGAGCACATCCTGCTCGCCAAGCAGGTCGGCGTGCCGTCGCTGGTGGTGTTCCTGAACAAGGTCGACATGGTCGACGATCCGGAGCTGCTCGAGCTGGTCGAGCTCGAGGTTCGCGAGCTGCTGTCGAAGTACGACTTCCCGGGCGACAAGATTCCGATCATCAAGGGCTCGGCACTGTGCGCGCTCGAGAACAAGGATCCGAAGCTCGGTCACGACGCCGTTCTGGAGCTGATGAAGGCGGTGGACTCTTACATTCCGCAGCCTGAGCGCCCGATCGACATGCCGTTCCTGATGCCGGTTGAAGACGTGTTCTCGATCTCGGGCCGCGGCACGGTTGTGACCGGCCGCGTCGAGCGCGGCATCGTCAAGGTCGGCGAAGAAATCGAGATCGTTGGCCTCAAGGCCACGCAGAAGACGATCGTCACCGGCGTCGAGATGTTCCGCAAGCTGCTCGATCAGGGCCAGGCGGGCGACAACATCGGCGCACTGCTGCGCGGCACCAAGCGCGAGGAAGTCGAGCGCGGTCAGGTTCTGTGCAAGCCGGGTTCGGTGAAGCCGCACACCAAGTTCAAGGCCGAGGCCTACATCCTGACCAAGGAAGAGGGTGGCCGTCACACGCCGTTCTTCACCAACTAT
>JAKFUP010000122.1 GCA_021732625.1 Hyphomicrobiales bacterium | reverse complement strand
CACGGAGTTGTGGCTGTCCCATCCAGCAAAGCGGGTGTCCAGCAGATGCCGCTTGATGACGCCGGACTCCGCTGCCGTTACGACAGTCAGCCAGCGATCCTGATTGTAGTAGCCAATTACAAAACGATCGTTGTTCTTTGCGGCTGCAAAATCCACACGCGTACCCGTCCAGACATTGTCGATATCGATGACCGTCTTGATGTTTTGATGCGGGGCGGGTGCCCATGGGCATTCGGGCGCGCCGCCCGAATAGCCAATGGAGGGCCACGCGACGAGCGCGGCCAGAACGATGGCGAAACACATTGGCGCGGCTGCTATGCGATGCCGCGCAATCCTATTCAAGGATTCCAGAAACACTTCAACGTCTTCCCGCGAGAATACCAGCAATAAATGCTGGCCGCGTTACTGCACCAGCCGGGCATTCATGCTTTTGACCATCTTCGTCGCCCAGAAAGGACTCTTGGTCAGAAAGTACATGATATCCGTATCCTGTGTGACCGGATCTTTTCCATCCGCGGCAACCACATATGTATCAGGCGCGACAGTCCGGTATGCCTGCTCGAAATCTCGGCCGAAAATGTAGCGCGGCCCACCCGTTCGGTAGCCCGTGGCAAGCTGTTCGGTTGTCTCACGGGTCACAGGAGATGGATAGTTCAGAAGCAGGATGCCGTCGTTACTCAACGAATTGAGCAGTCTCCCGATCGAAGCCTTTGGATCGCGCAGCTTCTGGATGACATGCGAGCAGACGATGAAATCGAACTTCCCGCGGTCTGTTCCGAGCCGATCTATTGTCGAATCCGTTGGTTCGATAACCTTATTTGACGCAAACCAGCCCTTGGGAACGGTCGCATCCTTGCCGACGTCGAGAAGGGCGTAGGTCTTGAACTTGTCGCGTATCCGAACGGCTGATGCGAGATCACGGCCGATGCGCTGGCGTTCCAGCGATCCACATGCCGTGCAGAGAGGAGGCTGCTTCTTTCGGCTCAACCGGTTATTCGGAGCAGCCGCGAAACTGCTTCCACCACAGACATTGCATTCTGGCATTTGACGCCTCCGCATTTGGATATGCGTGATGATATGTATCGAAGTGCGCGATGCCCACCAAAATCCCGATTTACGTTAGCAAACACTTTCAGCGTTAGCCTGTGCCGCGTTAACAATACAGTCGATCTCATTAAGTTAGTCGTTCAATTTGAAGCTTTGAAGATTTTATGGATATCTGCTGCAACTTGTTTTTTTCTTGGATACTGCGAATACTAAAGCGCGACGCTCGTTCACGAGAAGTAGTTTCGCGATTGCCGTGTTGCTTTATAGAGGGAGGGTATTCATTCAAGAAATGAGTTGCCTGCAACATGGCTGGGACATTGACGAGACTATCGCGCGCCAGTCGTCGTGCGCCGTCGTTACTTTCAAATCCTCCAGTGTCGCTTCCGCCGCTAAAAGCTCATCTCGATATTCTCGAGTTGGGTGATGACTTTATTTTCCTGAGCGGCTGGGTGCTGGCTCGGGATGGCGCGAGAATTGTTGAGCCTCTGTCGATCGTCGTCGACGGGGAGCGCTTTTCCCCAATCCCGCTGGAGAAACGTGCTGATTTCGAGGTGGCCGGCGTAGCTGACGGGCAAGCCGGGTTCATGGTCAGTCTACCGGTAAGCACCGGTACCGATCTGCCGCGCATCGTCATTGCCGACGCCACCGGCGCGGTTGTCAATCTCGCTCCTTCGCAAGCGTCCGTCAGGCGCTTTGTCCCTCGCGGCGCTATCGACGATGTGGAGGCGGAGGGAGTTTCGGGATGGGTGTTCGATCCAGCGCTCATGATGCGAAATGGCAGGCCAGATATTTCGATCGATGGGGGCTCGCCGCACCCAGTTACGTTGAGTTTCGATCGCAGCGATGTTCCTTACACCTGCTTCGGCTTTCCCCGGACTTTTGGCTTCCACTTCGATGCCAGTGAAGCCATCAAGGCCGCGGTTCGGTCGGATGCGGGACTATCGAGCAAGCGCAAGCTGACCTTCGAATTGTCCTCGTTCGACCACAAGGTATGTAGTCACGCCGAAGTGTTGACGCTTGGCGGCAACACCAATCAGCTTGCCCGTCCTGGCATGTTGCAGGACCGGGCTTTCCCGGAGGCTCCTGCGGCGGTCACAAATGCATTGCCGCGGCCTCGCATGATCGTGGTTTCCTGGGATATGGGTCACAATCCGGCAGGGCGTGCCTATCTGTTGGCGGACATTGCGCGGCGTGATTTCGACGTGAAGCTGATCGGGCCGTTGTTCGAGCAGTATGGAACGAAACTCTGGCAACCGCTTGAGGGCCAGACCGCCGTCGAAATTGAAACGTTTCCTGGCGGGCCGCTGACATCTTACCTTGCGACCGTCCTCGAACAGGTCGAGCGCAACCCGGCCGACATCGTTTATGTGTCAAAACCCCGATTGCCCTCGCTGTTGTTCGGGTTGTTGATGCGCGCCAGGCACGGAGCAACCGTCATCGTCGATGTCGATGATCACGAGCTTTCGTTCTACAAGAACCACAGTGCTCTCGATCTGGCGTCTGCGTTGCGGATAGCTGCGGAGAATGTCTCCGATGCCCAGATGCCATATGCCAACGTCTGGACCCAGCTTTGTGAGGAGCTTATCAAGCTCGCCGATGGGGTGACTGTATCGAACGTCGCCTTGCAATCGCGATTTGGCGGCATCGTGGTTCGTCACGCACGTGATGAGGCGATCTTTTCAGTTGATGAGGAAAGACGTCGCGTCGTGCGGCAGGAGTTCGGGTTGAACGACACCGATCGTGCGATCGTTTTCGTTGGTACACCGCGGCCCCATAAGGGAATCTACCGGATTGCGGAAGCGCTCGAACGGATAGGCGACGACAGGCTGGTCTTTATCATGATCGGCTCGTTTACCGACGCACAGACGAAAAACAAGATTGTGAAATACAAGAAGGCAAGAATCAAATGCTTTGAGAATCAGCCTTGGGAGCGGCTGCCGGAGCTTGTCGCAATGGCCGATGCAGTCGCGATTCTGCAAGATCCGAAATCGCGAATCTCCGAGTATCAAATCCCGGCCAAGCTGACCGATGCCCTCGCTCTGGGCCGTCCAGTGCTTGCGACGCGGGTTGCGCCGCTTGCGGATCTGTTCGACAAGAATGCCATCCTGCCGGTGGAGACTGATGCAGACCTCGACAGGTTGCTGACCCAGCTCGCGGTGTCAGCGCACGCGTTCGACGATCGCGCGCGCCATGGGCGCAATCAGTTCCTCTCCGAATTCAGTTATTCGGTGAACGCGGCGAGGCTGAAGCTTGTTGTGGATGAGGCTCGGAGCAAGTCGTCGGCACTGAATGATCGCGAGAGCTTACACACGGTCGAGCGACTCTTCGATCACGCCGGCGTCAAGTATCCTCCGAGCTTCCGACGCGCGGTCCAAAGCCCTGCCATAAAGCCGGTTTCGCAGCCTCGTGATCTGGTGTTCTTCTGGAAGCAGAATGATTCAGAGCTTTATGGCCGCCGATCCGACATGATGGTGAAGTATCTGCTCAAGAGCGGGAAGATTCGCCGTGTGGTTCACTTCGACAGATCGCTGACACTGAGTGAACTTGAGGCGACGATCGACCGCGGACCGCATGCGCCGCTTCATCAGGGAAATCTGATCTATCTGAACTCGATGCGCCGCATCTTCAAGATGTCCGACCGTGGGTCGGTAGTCAGGCGGACCTTCCTGTGTCGCAACGGCTCGGTACCGCAAACATTTCTTGGCATGGATCTGCCGCCGCGATCGGACTATGTGGACTTCGTCAAGGACACGCTCAAGGAGTGCGGCGTCGACGGACCCCCGATTGCCTGGGTCTGTCCGGTCGTATTCGACTTCCCGAAGATTTGCGAAAATATCGAGTTCGAACGTGTAGTCGCCGACATCATCGACGATCAACGTAAGTGGCAAGGCAAGACGGACTATATGAATCGCGTTGCCCAGAACTATGTCGACGTTCTCAACGTCGCGGATCTAGTGCTCGCCAACTGTGATCCAGTGCGGAAGGGATTTTCGGACCTACGCAAGGATATCGCGATCGTCCCGAATGGAACCGAGGCCTTTTCGGACGATCGAATCTGGCCGCTTCCTGAAGATCTCGCCGGTCTGCCGCGTCCGATCATTGGTTATGTGGGTAACTTGCGCGACCGAATCGATTTCGATCTGATCCGTCAGATGGCTATTCAGCATCCGGAATGGACGATCGTGCTGATCGGCTCGGCGCACGGCGCGCTCGATGTTCATTCGCTGACGGAGTTTTCAAATATCCGGTTGATGGGCGTGCGGCCATATGAGGAAGCCCTGAACTACATCAAGAACTTCGACGTTGCGATGATGCCCCACATCTGTAACGAGTTGACCGAGAACATGAACCCGCTAAAGCTTTATGTGTACTTCGCGTTGGGTGTGCCGGTCGTCACGACCGAGGTTGCCAACATTGGAGATATCGGCCCCTACGTTGCGGTGGCGCGAACTCACTCTGATTTCATTGCAGCGACAGAGAACCTTTTGCTAGATCGTACGAGCCGGATCGATCATGGAGAGCGAACCAAGGTTCTTCAGCGCGTGTCATGGGCGTCGCGGGTAGACGAGGTTTTCAAGCACCTCAATCTCTGAACCTCGGGCGTTGCGGAGGTCCATCCCGCTGAATGCGAGTGCGTTCAGAATGGCCTGGACGTCGGCGTCCGGCATAAAAGCGATTGCCCAGACTTCATATGTTTTTGTCCGGGTCGCACGCAATTCGCCAAACCCTGCTTGCAGCAGGTCCTGGGCCATCGAGTCCTGTGTGAATGCCGTGCCGTGGCGCATCGCATCAGATCCGCGCTTGATCGATTCGCCGTGGCCATACAGCATGTCGAGCGGTGTGATAGGACCTGCCGGGGATGTATAGATTGTGTCGTGTATGCGGCCCTCGACGATAAACTGCGCGACGCTCTCGATGTCCGGTGTGCGGATCAAGGCAAATCCGCTTGGTACCAGCACGCGCCGAAATTCGGCAAGCGCTCGCCCGACGTCATGCCGGGGGAGATGTTCAAGGACATGCGACGCCCAGATGGCATCGCAGCTTTCGTCCTCGGCGTAGGAGCGCATATCGACAATCGAACCGGAAATGTCCGGCTGGGTACGGCTGTCGATGTCGAGGCTGATTTCTTCCCACTGCGGAGTCTTGAAGACTGCATGCAAGCGATTGCTGCTGTTGAATCCGCAACCGACGTGAAGAACCCGCAAGCGTTCCTGGGGCACTGGATTGGGCAGCAGCGGTGCTTCTGCAAGGCTGGCCGATGTGGCGAGCGCCTTGGCGCGGAAAAGCGCCTGTCCCGCCGGGCTGGTTACTGGCGATCTGGTACGCTGTGCACCGTTAGAGCGGGGCATGGTCAATCTCCTTGCGGGTAATCTTGTCTGTGGAAGGTCTCATGTCGCAACCGGATATCATGAGCTGGCCGATGTCCGGCGCGAGCTCCTCGATGAGTTCCTGGAACTGCGGGAGCGTATTCCGCTCGAAACTGTAGCCGGTCCGGATTGTTGCGCGCGCCTTGCTTCCGAGCGCCGCGAAGTTGCCGGGCGAGGTGAGCACCTCGATTGTCTTTGCGGCTAAGGCCTTCACGTCGAAGAAAGGAACGAGCAGACCGTTCTGCCTGTTGGTGATAACCTCGCGGACAGGCGCGACGTCGGAGGCGATCACGGTGCAGCCCAGCGCCATCGCCTCCAGGAGGGACCACGACAGAACGAATGGGTAGGTCAGGTAGACGTGAGCCCGCGATACCCTAAGAAGACTGAGCAGCTGATCGTAGGGCAGGCGATCGAGAAAGTGCACTCGCTTTGCGTCGAGTTGACCGGTCAACTCCTCCAGCATAACGCTTTTCCAGTCACCGCCTGTTTCCGGCGGACTTCCGTAGGAGACATCTGTGCCGCCCACGATGCAGACTTGGACGTTTGGCCGCTTCGCCAGAATCTCGGGCAAGGCCCGCATGAAAATATGGAAGCCGCGATAGGGCTCCAGACCGCGGGCCACGTAAGTCAGCACTTCGTCGCCGCTCTGAAGCGCTTTCGGCAAGATCGGGTGAGAGAACCGCGCGGGTCCGGGCTGCAGATTATCGACATCGATGCCGTCATGGATGCAGCGAATTTTTGATCTGAATTCCGATGGAAATACACTTCGCTGCCAGCGCGTCGGTGTAATTCCGATGTCGGCATCGACGAGCCCCAGCAGCGTTGCTGCGTTTCGCATCTCGATGCGCGCCATACCATCGACACCGTAGCCCCGGAATTCGGGGTCGAATCCGACGTCGGCTCCGCAGGCGCTGTAGTAAAATTCGCAGTAGATGCAAATCTTGGCATCGGGAAAAAGTTGGCGCAGCGGTAACGACTCGCCCCAGCCGGGATGTACGAAAATGAGCTTTGGCGACATCCCTTTGATTTTGAGAACGTTGGCCGCATAGATCACCTGTTCTGCGCGGCGGCATTCGATCTCAAAGCGTTTTGCGAAAGGGTGCACGTTGCGGGTGCTCTGCGCCGGGGTTCGGTAACGCTGCAGCTGGACTCCTTCGACATCGGCTGCTGTGTGCGAGCCGATCGCAAACACCCTCAAGCCGTCTATCCTGGCGAGATGTGCCGCGAGCAGCTTGTACTGACCGGGAAAGTTGTTGTGCACGAAAAGAATATCAGCGGCGATTGTCATATCAGTTGTCAGCTCCGCTGAAAGCCTCAAACGAAAAAAGCTCGCTGGGGTCCAGTTGCGCGTGCGATTTGAATCCAATGTCCGGTTGGCCGTTTGGCCGGCCGGCGTCGTTCAGTTCTCGTGTATCCGCCGCAACGGAGATTGCCGCGGGCAAGAGCCGTTGGGAAAACAGGCACGCCGCAGCGACATCGATTGGCAGAAAATCGTCCCGGGAGATCTGGGCGATGCGCCGGTTCGACATCATGCTGAATTTGTTGCGGTCGACAGTCAGGAAACGGGACAGCGCCGTCGCTGACCCCGGCATTTTCATCATCTGGAAAGGAGTCAGAACGTCGGCAATGAAAAGCCGCTCGGCGGCCCGCTGAAGGCGCTGTTGACCTGTGTCAAGCTTGCGCAGCATTCTGATAATTTGCTGGACCTCGGCCGTCGGCGAGCCATCCTCCGCAACAATGGGTAGCGGTGGCCCTTGATGCACTTCGACGTTTGTCGCCACCTCGACAGTGTCGCCGGCGGATCGGAACGGCAGGCATCGCAAGGCAATAGGCATATAACCGCGCTGCCAGTGGCCGTTTGAATCCAGCAGCGGAGCACGTTGGTATTGCCCCGCGACGATCGCAACCACCTGAAGGCGATCGTCCATACAGTCGATGGCGATGGGCAGGTGATGCGACGATTGCAGCAGCTCGCTGTCGGATATCGGTATCTGTGACATTCCCTGAACGAAGGCGAAGGAAATCAAAGGATGCCACACGGCCGTCGGTTCGAGCCGGATGCGCTCGAAGATGATCGGGTCCAACCCGTGGTGATCAGTTCGGGCTGTCATGATAGCTGCGATTGCCCGGGCTGCTTGCTGTTAGCAGCCTGGAACAGGATGCCGGCCCGAAAGAGCGAGATTCGATGGGCTCCCAGGAATACAGCGGCTGCAGGTCCAAATCGCTCGATGAACTGGAACATCCCCGGTGACGAAATTGCATGGGCCTTTATCACGGAGAGGCTGACGACGCCGATTTTCTCACCGCCAATGTCGAAGTCGAGTGGCCAGGGCTCAAGCAGGTCGCCGGTGACAAGCGCGTCGGTCATCGCCTGAGTTAAGGGAAGAGCCTCGTCGAACGCTGCTTTTGCCCTTAGCTTCAGCAGCGATCCGGCACTTGCCGTTCCGCCAACTGTCATCATTGGCGCGCCAATATCGGACGGCTCGTCGGAAATATCGGTCTCGATGAGGTCGTTGCCTTCAGGCTGCTCCGCGCCGACGACAAATGGATAGGCGCGCAGCGCAAGAGGCATCGCAACCAGCGAGTTCGAACCTGCGGGTTGACATGATCCGTCATTGCGCAGCGTGCGAAGCGCGACAAGCGTCGCGGCCTCACCATCGCGCTGCCAGCACACCGGATACCAGTGAGCCAGGCTCAGCGCCTCGGTGTGCACGGCTGGAACGATCTGTGCATTTCTGACGCGTGCGTACGAAACCGGAGAGAAGATACGCATATCTCCATCGCTGCGATTAAAAGCGCGAACATTGTCGTAAAGCGGCGGTTGCGTTTTCACGGGTGCTGTTGCGGGCATCTGCATCACGAAATTTTCGAGGACTGAGCCATAGTGTCGTCAGGAAATGAAGCTCGCCTTAACGCGCATCATTGCGGCGAGATCGTTCGATTGCGGACGTTGAATTTAGAAGCTTGGTAAGAGCTGGCTTTTAGTTTGCGTTCGAGCAGGACGATTCATGTCGAATATGAAGCATAATGTGCTGAAGGATGCGCTACGACCTTATTGGCCGGGCGCATTGGCTTTAATTGTATTCAGTTTTTTCTCAACACTTCTCAATCTCGTTCCGCCGATCTTCATGATGCAGCTCTCCGAGCGCGTCATGCTCAGCCGTAACGAGACGACGCTTCTGTTTTTAACGATTATTGCGTTGTTCTTGATTGGTGCGCTTACCGCTTTGGAAACGATCCGGTCAAAACTTCTTGCGCGCATCGCTATCGCTCTGGACGCGGAGATCGGTGAGCGGGTTCTGGATAAACTGAATCGGCGACATCTTCGGATGCCGGAGACGTCGAAGAATCAGGTCCTTTACGACCTTAATGCAGTGAGAGATTTTATTGCCGGGCCGGTGGTGCTGCAGTTACTCGATCTGTTCTGGGTGCCGCTTCTGCTCCTCGTGATGTTCTTCCTTCATCCACTGGTCGGGCTGGCCATGACGGTTATTCTTGCTGTCATTGTGGGTCTTTCGGCCGGCAACCAGTGGGCGGTCGGCTCGGATATCAAGCGTGCGCAATCGGCGTCGGCCGAGGCAATCGAATTCGGCCGGGCCGTCGGGCAGAGTGCTGAAGCAACGCGTCCGATGGGAATGCTGCCACCGTTGTCGCGGCGCTGGCGCGCCTTTCAATCTGATGCGATTGGCTGGCACTATCTGGCGAGCCAGAGGTCTGAATGGTGGACCGGCACGCTCCGGTTTGTGCGCAACTCGCAGCTGATCGTACTTCTGGTCATTGGTGCGCTGCTCTATCTCAATCAGCAGATGAATGCGGGTGCTGTTTTCGGCATTATTTACATCTCCATGCGGACAGTCGCGCCGGTTGCGGCGGTCACGGCGAGCTGGCGAACGATCTGGAGCGTCCTGACAGCGGTGGATCGCCTCAACCTGGTCTTGCTGAGTTCGGGCGAAACGAAGGAGCGTATGAGTTTGCCGCGCCCGCTCGGGGCGATCAGCGTATCGCGCGTCGTGTTGACACCACCTGGTTCGGAGACGGCGGTGCTCGGCGACGTATCGTTTACGCTGAGTAGCGGTCGGATTCTTGGAGTTGTCGGTCCGAGCGGAGCCGGAAAATCCTCGCTTGCGAAGCTACTGGTCGGCGCCTGGCATCCGCGGCGGGGTACGGTGCTTCTGGATGACAATGATCTTGCTCATTGGGACGAAGACAAGCTCGGTGAGCACATCGGATATGTGCCGCAGGAAATCGATCTGCTGCCCGGAACGGTGGCGGAAAACATCGCTCGCTTCCGTGACGACGATGGGGCGCCGAATGAAGAGGCTGTTCTCGAGGCGGCCGGGCTGGCAGGAATTCAGGACGTCATTCGGGACTTGCCCGATGGCTATAACACCAGGGTTGGCCCGGGGGGGCATGTGTTTTCCGGCGGACAACGTCAGAGGATCGCGCTCGCGCGTGCCGTCTACCGCAATCCGGCGCTGCTGGTGCTCGACGAGCCAAACTCCAATCTGGACGCTCTCGGAGAGCAGACGTTAGGCCGCGCGATGACCTTGATGAAGAGCCGGGGCTCCACGGTCGTTCTTGTCACCCATCGTATGACCATGCTGTCGTTCTGTGACGATCTGCTTGTGATGAACGCAGGAACGATTCACACATTTGGATTGCGGGACGCCGTGATGAACCGGTTGCCGAGCTACCGGCTCGTTGCGGCGCCCCAGCTCGATCTTGTGGCTACCCAATGACATCACGCTCTGTCGCATTGCATGGCCGTGCGCCGCTGGCGTCTGCCGACTGGAAATCGCTGATCCGGACGGGGTACGCATTTTTGGTTTGCGTGCTTGGCGTATTCGCGCTTTGGGCTTTTCTGGCGCGACTCGATGGTGCCGCGGTTGCGCAGGGCACCGTGTCGGTCGAGTCCTCGCGCAAGACCATTCAGCATCTCGAGGGCGGCATAGTTCGGGACATCTTCGTACGCGACGGCGATCTGGTTCAGCAGGGGACCGTAATCATCCGGCTCGACCCGACACGGATCGATTCAGCCAGCGACCTGTATCGCAACCAGCTTGCCACCGCTCTCGCACAAGAGGCGCGCTTGCTCGCCGAGCGCGAAATGAAGAGCGATGTAACGCTTCCTCAGGAAGTCATCGATCTCATGGCGAATCCTGTCGTCGCGCGCGCTGCCGATGACCAGAAGCGGCAATTCACGGTCCGGCGCGAGAATTTGCTGCAGGCGATTCAGGTCGCTGAAGCTCAGATGGCGCAGACCGTAAAGGAAGCGCAGCAGAACGAAATCGATAACGAAACCGCGAGGACGATCCTTGTCAATATTAACAGGGAGCTGGAGAGCGTTCAGTATCTGTATGACCGTAGCCTCATCGCTCTTCCGCGGCTGACGACGCTGCAACGCGAGCAGTCACGTATCGAGGGCACGATCTCAAGCACGGAAGCTGGAAAGGCCAAGCTTCAGGATAAGCTGCGCGAGTTCACTCTCAGGCGCGACAAGGCCACTCAGGACTACCGCCAGGATGCCGCCTCCCAGCTTGGCGACTTGCAGAAATCAATCTCGGAGTTGCGGCAACAGGTTGTCGTGGCGAAAGATAGCCAGCGTCGCATCGATCTGCGCGCGCCGATCACCGGTGTCGTCCAGCAAATGCGGATTTTTACGGTCGGTGGTGTGGTGCGCCCCGGTGATCCGCTGCTCGATATTGTGCCGATCTCCGATGATCTCATCATCCGGGCCAAGGTTCAGCCGCTCGATGCTGATCGGGTGAGCGCGGGTATGGATGCGGAGGTGCGCTTTCCGTCATTCCGCTCTCTCGGCTTGCCGGTCGTCCGCGGCAAGATCACGGCGGTGTCGCGCGATCGTCTGCTCGATGATGTGACCAAAGAACCTTACTTCGACGCCCAGGTCGCCGTGGGCCGGAAGCAAGTGCCGTCATTTGTGGCTGATAAACTAACTGCGGGCATGCCAGCGGATGTTGTCATACCAACCGGTGAACGCACTGTTTTCAATTACCTGATCGCTCCGATCGTCGAGCGTTTCAACACCAGCATGCGTGAACGATAGGTTTGCGAGCTCGTTGCGGCAGGCCGATTTTAAAATGCATCGGACTGTCTCTTCGCAGGCCGTTGAGTGAAACACTGTTGTTTCGAACAATGCGATAACAAAGAATAAAACCGAAACTATCGCGTAAGCCGGTCTTTAGCTGCGATTTTTCGAAGTGTTAGCCAACGCAAACTTCTGCAGTTAGAAAAGTTCCTGAGGAATTTCGAGCGGCTTTGGCAAGCGCCAGCAGGGCAGAATGACGTATTTGGCTTTGGCACGACCGCTGACCGAGCGGCATCATGCGTTCGACGTGGCGGCCGGATTGTATCTTCTCAGATACGTTTCGGCCCCGTCCGCCAGGGGCCGTCCTTGCATCACGGTCAATCAGCACCCGCACAATCGGGATATCACTCTTATGCCTCAACCGGGCGGCTCGGAAACGCGGCTCGAAGCGCCTGGCGACTGTATGGTCGTTCGCGCGAACTCCTCGGGACCACTGAGTCTGGTCGTCGCCGCCGAGCATCGCGATGCCGACGCGGAGGTCGAAATCCGGCTTGAGCATCTTCCCTTGCACAAGGCGGCGCGATCTCAATCGTTTTCAAAGGTCGTGCCGGCCATGGCCAAGAGCGCGGCCTTGGCAACTGTCGAGGTTGAAGTTCTGGCTCACGTGTCCCGGCGAGGCGACGTGATGGCGAACGCTGGAGAGTGGATTTGCGGACCGGCGCTTCCTCTCCCCATTGAGGGGATCGAGGTTCGCTGGTTGAACCAGCCTGCGGGCGTTGAACTGCGCTATTCGGCTTCGAGCGCACGGGCCGGGCAGAAACGTCATGTTACGACAGGCGAATTTGCAGGCACGAGAGGCAAGGCGGCCTCGCTCACGCATCTTGAATTTTCGCTGTCAGGCCCGGCGTCCGCTCACTATGAGCTAAGGGGCGAAGCGCTTTTTCTCGGCGCTGCGATCACCGCGAGACGCGGCCGCAAGATTTCGTTCAGCGGACCGTCAGATCGAGAGCCTCTCGTCGGCTTGCGCCTCGAGGTTGTCGGGCTGACCCCCACATCATTGAGCAAGGACGCTGCGATCGAGAGGCAGCGTCAGCCTGGCAAGGTGCGAGTCTACCGATCGGCAGCGAGCAACTCGATGTCGATTGCGGCGGTGAATCATCTGTAGGAACTGAATTTTAGCAGGCAGGGGAATAGCACATGGCAACTTACGATCTCAATCGAACCGAACTCAATGGAGCGCTCGCCGACCAGGGCATCGAGGCAAGCCTTCGAGCCAAGATCATCTCGACGCTTGAAGAGGTCGGCGTCTACAACGATCACGGCCACCACCATGACTCCGAGGCTTTGACCAGCATCGTCGGCGAGGGCGGATATGCGAACAGAAATGCCGACGTCGCAATCTATCGCGACGACGTCTCTGGCTATGTTGACGGGATACCAAAGTCCGCAACGGCGATTGTCTTTGCCAGCGACAATGGCGTGATTGCCGAAATCGGAGGTTCCGGCCACAAGATCGTGGTGTCGGGAGACGGCAACGACTTCTTGACGATGACCGGTACAAGCAGGGATGAGATTTTTGCCGGCGGAGGTAATGACTTCGTCATCGCCGGCAAGGGTTCGGACACTATTCATGGTGGCCTTGGCAACGATACGCTCCTGGGCGGGAAAGGCTCCGACACCATCTTTGGCGACGAAGGAAACGATTACATCTCGGGAGGAAACGGCAGCGACAGCCTTGTCGGTGGCGATGGCAACGACACGATCGTGGCAGGTGACGGCAACGATACGCTGATCGGCGGAACCGGGAACGATCTGCTTGTCGGAGGCGGCGGCAATGACAGTGTCTCGGGCGGCGATGGCAATGACACATTGCTGGGCGGCTACGGGAGGGACATTCTCATTGGCGGCAGCGGAAACGACAGCATTATCGGCAACGGCGGCAGCGATACGCTGCTTGGTGGCGACGGAAACGATACGATCACTGCCGGTGACGGTAACGACACCATCTCGGGCGGAAATGGAAATGATCTGCTCAAAGGCGGCGGCGGAAATGATCTGTTCATTGCCGGCGCGGGTGACACGATTATTGGCGGCTCCGGTAAGGATGTTGCCGATCTGTCAGGCCATAGCTTCGATGATGCGACGGTCACAACCAGCCACGGTGTGACCACGATCACGTTCACGGATGGGACTGCGGTGACGACCGAATCGGTCGAGACCGTGATCTTCGACGATCACGTTCTGAAGCTCTAGCAGAACGAGGAATGAGGAAGCGGGTGTCAGATTGGCGCCCGCTTCCTTTGTTGCGCGCCACCCAAGAGTCCGGATATCGGACGCTGCAGAAGGGATTGTATGGACCATGCGGAAGGGAATTGTACTTGCAGGTGGCAGCGGCACGCGACTTTACCCGATCACCCGCGGTATCAGCAAACAGCTGCTACCGGTCTACGACAAGCCAATGATTTACTACCCATTATCGACCCTGATGCTGACAGGCATCAGGGATATTCTCATTATCACAACTCCCGACGATGCCGATCAGTTCAAGCGATTGCTCGGCGATGGCAGCCAGTGGGGCATCAACCTTCAGTATGCAGTTCAGCCGAAGCCGCAGGGTATCGCTCAGGCGTTCTTGATCGGCGCCGACTTCATCGGAGACGATCCGGTCGCCCTGGTTCTGGGCGACAATATCTTCTTTGGGCACGGATTGCCTGAGTTGCTCGAGCGGGCCACTCACAGCAATTCCGGCGCGACCGTTTTTGCCTATCAGGTTCGTGACCCCGAGCGCTACGGTGTCGTGGCGTTTGACGAGAGCGGATACGCAACCGACCTTGCCGAGAAGCCCGCGGTTCCGAAATCGAACTGGGCTGTCACGGGTCTTTACTTCTATGATAATGACGTCATCACGTATGCGTCTGAGATCAAGCCGTCTCATCGAGGTGAGCTGGAAATCACGGATATCAACAAATGTTATCTGGAGGCAGGCAAACTGGAGGTAGCCAAGATGGGCCGTGGCTTTGCCTGGCTCGACACCGGCACATTCCACTCTCTGGTCGATGCGGCCCTGTTTGTTCAAACACTTGAAGAGCGCCAGGGCGTTAAGATCGCTTGCCTCGAGGAAATCGCGTTCGGCCTGGGCTTTATCGAGCGGCACCATCTGATGGATCTGGCCGGTCTATATCGCAAGAGCGGGTACGGCGATTATCTGGAACGCGTTGCGGCGGCTTGAGGCTCGGCAACCGTCAGCTAGGCCTCACTGCGATTTCCGCCACAAGTGTTTTCACTCCATCACGCCAGTCGGGCGGGGCAATGTCGAAAGACCGTTGCAGCTTTTCTGTGCTGAGCACTGAGTTGGCTGGCCGCCTCGCAGGCGTCGGATAATCTCGCGATTCAATCGGAGCAATTCGGTCGCTGCTGACGCGGAGCTTCATGCCCTGCTGGTTTGCCTGCGCGATCAGTTCCGACGCGAAACCGTACCATGACGTGACCCCAGACGGCGCCAGGTTATAAATGCCGCTGCGTGGCGCAACCGTCGCAGACGCGGGCTGGCGGCTTGCGATGTATTGCGAGACGATGCCCGCGGTCACGGTAGCGATCTGATCGGCGGACGTGGGTGATCCCCACTGGTCGTTGACCACTTTGAGATCGTCGCGCTCTGCGGCAAGCCTCAGGATGGTCTTCGCAAAGTTGCGACCGGTTGCGCTGTAGACCCACGCCACACGCAAAATGATATGTATTCCGCCCGCTGCAAGAATGGCTTGATCGCCTTCAAATTTTGATCGGCCGTACACGTTCACAGGGTTCGGCAAGTCCTCTTCGCTGTAGCAACCGGTCTTGCTGCCATCAAAGACATAGTCTGTCGAGTAATGGATAAGGAGCGCGCCCAAGAGTCTCGCTTCCTCAGCGATCACGGCTGGCGCGATTGCGTTCACCTTCGTGCAGGTGATCGTATCCGTCTCGGCCTGGTCGACCGCGGTATACGCAGCTGCATTTATGATCAAATCTGGCTTTGCTGCCCGGATCGTGCTGCGGATCTGGTCCGGTTCGGTCAGGTCGCAGGTTGTGCGATCTTGAGAAATGAGCGCGGCGTATGATGGCAGAACCTTCTGCAGAGCGACTCCAACCTGTCCGTTTTTTCCCAGAAGAAGAATACGTTTCATGAACCACCGGTCGTTATGTGGAACATTACTTTGGAATAATCGCGTTTATCGAATTCGCTGTAATCAGATAAAAATTTAGGGGTGCTTCTCCCGAACAATTACCGGCCTCGATGATGACCTGCTCCCTTGTTGCCCTCGTTTGTAGGCAAGGCCTCTTCTGGATTTGGTCTCCGGCGGTCTTGCGTGGCTTCCCAGCCTGCTCGGCTGACATCCGTATCGATCCTTGTTCTGTGAGGAAATTTCCCTGCTATGCAGATTCTTCTCCCTGCTAGTCTCACCAGGGAAATGTCCGAAAAGTGCTGCCGCGCAGCCATTATCCGGTTCAAAATCGCTTCTCATCTGCCGAAAACTTGAAAAAATTCGCTGCTCGCAGTGAATTTGATTGGAGATTGGCTCGTTTTGTACTACGTCGCCAGCCAATCGCTGCCACCCGTCAGATGATCTTTTAACGCGGAAAACGCACGCTTAGGCGGCGAACCGGCTTTGGATTTTGGTTTCGAGCAAAATGATTCGCCTCGACAACATCAGCAAGCAGAACGGCCATCAGATTTTGTTTATCGAAGCCTCCGCGGCACTGCAGAAGGGGGAAAAGGTCGGCCTCGTTGGCCCAAACGGAGCCGGCAAGACCACTCTCTTCCGGATGATGACGGATCAGGAGACACCTGACGAAGGCCAAGTGGTTGCCGAACGTGGAATCACCATCGGCTACTTCAGTCAGGACGTAGGCGAGATGTCAGGCCGCAGCGCGGTGTCCGAGGTGATGGATGGCGTTGGCCCCGTTAGCGCGGTCGCGACCGAGTTGAAGGAGCTTGAGGTCGCCATGGGCGATCCCGATCGAATCAACGACATGGAAATAATCATCGAGCGTTATGGTGAGGTGCAAGCGCGGTTTGAGGAATTGGACGGTTACGGCCTGGAGGCGCGCGCCCGTGAAGTTCTCGCTGGCCTCGGCTTCAGTCAGGAGATGATGGACGGCGATGTCGGCGCGTTATCGGGGGGCTGGAAGATGCGTGTTGCGCTCGCGCGCGTTCTTCTGATGCGTCCCGAAGCCATGCTGCTCGACGAGCCGAGCAACCATCTGGATCTTGAGAGCCTGATATGGCTGGAGCAATTCCTCAAGGGCTACGAGGGAGCTCTGATGATGACCTCGCACGATCGCGAGTTCATGAATCGCATCGTCACCAAGATCGTGGAGATCGACGGCGGCGGGTTGACGACGTATTCGGGCAACTACGAATTTTACGAACAGCAACGCGCGTTGAATGAAAAGCAACAGCAGGCCCAGTTCGAACGTCAGCAGGCGATGCTCTCCAAGGAAATCAAGTTCATCGAACGCTTCAAGGCTCGCGCCTCGCATGCCGCTCAGGTGCAGAGCAGGGTCAAGAAGCTCGACAAGATCGAGCGGGTCGAGCCGCCCAAGCAGCGGCAGACGGTTCAGTTCGATTTTCTGCCGCCGCCGCGATCAGGAGAAGATGTGGTTAGCCTGAAGAACGTACACAAAGGTTACGGTAGCCGCAGCATCTACGCCGGGCTGGATTTTCAGGTCCGGCGCAGGGAGCGCTGGTGCGTGATGGGCATCAACGGCGCAGGCAAATCCACGCTGCTGAAACTGATTGCGGGTTCGACCGAGCCGGACGATGGCACAGTGG
>JAKFUP010000200.1 GCA_021732625.1 Hyphomicrobiales bacterium | reverse complement strand
CGACTGCGGATGCACCAGCACATCGATCTCATCAGGCTTGAGCGCAAACAAATACGCCGCCTCGATCACCTCCAGGCCCTTGTTCATCATCGAAGCGGAATCGATGGTGATCTTCTGGCCCATGCTCCAGTTCGGATGCTTCAGCGCTTGCGCCAGCGTCGCCTGCTCGATCTCGGCCACGGACCAGGTCCGGAATGGCCCCCCGGATGCGGTGATGATGACGCGCGTGAGTTCTTCGCGATTACCTGAAGCCAGCGCCTGAAACAGCGCATTATGTTCGGAGTCCGCAGGCAACACGGTTGCGCCCGCCTTGGCGGCGCGCTGCATGAAGATATCACCTGCGCAGACGAGACATTCCTTGTTGGCGAGCGCGATCGTGGCTCCGCGATCGACGGCCGCAAGCGCCGGTTTGAGACCCGCTGCTCCGCTCACCGCAGCCATTAGCCAGTCGGACGGACGGGCTGCAGCTTCGATCACCGCGCTCTCGCCCGCGCCGCACGCGATGTTTGTGCCGGCGAGCGCCTCGCGCAACGCATCGAGTTTCGACGCATCGCCGATCGCCGCAAAGCGAACGTTGAACTCGCGCGCGAGTTTCGCCAGCGCATCGACGTTCTGGTGCGCGGTAATGGCTTCGACGCGGTAACGCTCACCGCCGAGCCGCACCAGATCCATCGTGCTGTCGCCGATCGAGCCGGTCGCGCCCAGCACAGTAACGACGCGCTGCCCCGACGCCGCGTCGGTCATTGTCCGCAAAGGTACTGCACTCATCGTTTTACCAAACCATAAGACCGCGGCCTGCGCCATCGAAGCCGCCGCGAAACGTGCCAATCAACGCTGCCACAGCAATCGCTGCAACGAAACCATCGAGCCGGTCCAGAAGGCCACCATGGCCGGGAATGATCTGGCTCGAATCCTTTACACCGAACCGCCGCTTGATAGCGGATTCGAACAGATCGCCAAGCTGGGAAACCACCGAAAGCCCAGCCGCCAGCACTAGCAGCGTGACCATGTTGCCCTGCCCCGCGATCGCAAAGCCCACAGCGACAAGCAGGCTCACGACCAGGCCGCCGATAGCGCCCGCCCAGGTCTTCTTGGGGCTCACGCGCGGCCACAGCTTCGGGCCGCCGATGCCTCGGCCTGCGAAGTAACCACCGACGTCGGCAGCCCACACCACCAGCAGAACGAAGATAAGCGCAACAAATCCGTAAGCCGGATCCGCACGCACCAGCACTGCGCCGACGAAGGCAGCTGCGGCGTAAAGAAATCCGGTAACGATCCAGATTCCGTTCGGCTGCCGCATTGCAAATAAAGCAACCAGAACGCATCCGCATCCAAGAATGCCCGCAACCGCAGGCATGTCCCCCAACACAAGCCATGGACCTGCAATGCCAAGCGCAGCAATTCCAGACGCCATGATAAATCTGTTTCGCCAGACGCCGACGATGGCTTGCCACTCGTAATAAAGAACGACTGCGGCGGCGGTTACCAGCCACAGCCACGCCCAGCCACCGACGTAAGCAATCGCAATCGTCAGAGGCGCCAGAACCAGCGCAGCCACCACGCGCAACAACAGATTATGCGATCCCCGATCGGCTGCGTTAGGCGAGGCATTGTCATCAGCCACGCGACTTACGATCCGGCTTTTGCGGCGAGGCCGCCGAAGCGGCGCTCGCGGCGGTTATATTCGTCAACCGCATTCTTGAGCGCGACGCCGTCGAAATCCGGCCAATGCAATGGCACGAAGACCAGTTCGCTGTAGGCGGCCTGCCACATCAGAAAGTTGGAAAGCCGCTGCTCGCCGCTGGTGCGGATAATCAGATCGGGATCCGGTATGCCGTCGGTATCGAGCGTGCGCCCAAGCATTTCCGGAGTGATCGTCGCGGGATCGCGGCGGCCTTCAGAGACTTCCCGGGCAAGCCGCTGCGCCGCATTGGCGATCTCTTGCCGCGAGCCATAATTGAAAGCGACAATCAGGCTCATCTTGGTGTTGGAGCGCGTCAGTTCTTCCGCTTCCTTCAGCAACGCGACGATGTCGGGCTCCAGCCCCTCGCGCTCGCCAATCACACGGACACGCACGCCCTCGGCATGAAGCTGCGCGAGATCGTTGCGGATGAACCGTCGCAGCAAACCGAACAGATCGCCGATCTCGCTGGCCGGACGCGACCAGTTTTCCGAGCTGAAGGAGAAGATCGTCAAATAGGCGATGCCGAGTTCGCCGGCCGCTCGCACAACACGGCGAAGCGCTTCGACACCGCGGCGATGGCCCTCGACCCGCGGCAAACCCCGCGCCGCAGCCCAGCGCCCGTTGCCATCCATAATGATGGCGACATGGGCGGGCGGCTCGGGAAGATCCGACCGCTCAGTTACAGGCAGCGCAACGTTCGACATTTAACGATCCTCTGGCGCGCGCGAGGTCATCTCATCATCGCACCTTAACCTCGCCCATCTGTCTGCGCCCGCAGGCAGCATGTCACACAGTCAGGATTTCCCTTTCCTTGGACGCAAGCAGCTGATCGATCTCGGACACCATGCCGTCAGTCGTTTTCTGCACGTCGCCCGCGAGCCGCTTCTCGTCATCCTCGGAAATCTCGTGATTCTTCTCAAGCTTCTTCAGAACATCGAGGCCGTCGCGGCGCACATGGCGCACGGCAACCTTGGCCGCTTCCGCGTACTTATGCGCGACTTTCACCAGCTCCTTGCGGCGCTCCTCGTTAAGTTCGGGAATCCGAAGCCGCAAAACCTGCCCTTCGGTCGCCGGGCTCAGGCCAAGGTTAGAATCGACGATCGCCTTCTCGACCGCCTTGACCATCGACTTGTCCCAGACCTGCACCGAAATCATGCGCGGTTCAGGTACGCTCACAGTCGCAAGCTGGTTCAACGGCATATGGCTACCGTATGCATCGACCTGTACCGGTTCCAGCATCGAGGCCGATGCGCGCCCGGTCCGCAGTCCGCCAAGCTCATGTTTGAGCGAGGCAACCGAGCCCTGCATGCGGCGCTTGATGTCGCCAAGATCGAAGTTAGCGGACATGATCAGACCTCCTTGGAACGCGTATTTTTTTTACCAACTTGGCTCTACCCGCCAACAACGGTGCCGTGGCCGGAACCACCGAGAATCGCTCCGATCGAGCCCGGCTCGGCAATTGAAAAGACAATGATAGGCAGCGACGTTTCACGAGCAAGTGCGAACGCAGTCGCATCCATCACCTTGTAACCGCCGTCCAATGCCTGCGAGTGGGTCAACCGGTCAAACCGCTTGGCAGACTTGTCTTTTTTCGGATCGGCGCTGTAGACGCCATCCACATTGGTGGCCTTCAAAACAGCCTGCGCACCGATTTCCGCAGCGCGAAGGACGGCGGTGGTGTCGGTCGTAAAAAACGGATTGCCGGTTCCGCCCGCGAGCAGAACGATACGCCCTGCGGCAAGCGCGCCATGCGCGGCACGACGGGTGAAGAGTTCGCAGATTTCCGGCATCACGAATGCCGAGAGCGTTGTTGCCGGCTGACCGCGCCGCTCGATTGCTGCCTGCAACGCCAGACAGTTCATCACCGTCGCGAGCATGCCCATGGTATCGCCGGTCGGCCGCGACACGCCCCGCGAGGAAACCTCAACGCCACGGAAGATGTTTCCACCGCCAACCACGACGGCAATCTCGACACCAAGATTCTTGGCTGCGACCAGATCGCCAGCGATGCGGTCCATGGTCGGCTGATCGATGCCGAACCCTTGCTCACCGCTGAGCGACTCGCCAGAGACTTTCACCACAACACGACGATAAGCCGGCTCACTCATGTTGCGGTCGCTCCAATGAGAATAGGCTTCGTTTCGGTCGCAACGTCTCCGGTCAGCCTTGTCCGGCAGCAGCGGCAACCTCGGCAGCGAAATCTGATTCCTGCTTCTCGATTCCCTCGCCGAGAGCATAGCGCACAAATCCGGCGACCTTAATCGGTGCGCCTACCTTGCCCTCAGCTTCCTTGACCGCCTGCGCGACCGATTTGCCGCTGTCGTGGATGAAGGCCTGCTCAAGGAGACAGACTTCCTTGTAATAGGTCTTCAGGCCCGACTCGACGATCTTCTCGATGACGTTGTCTGGCTTGCCCTGCTGGCGATACTTGTCGGCCAGCACGTCTTTCTCGCGGCGCACCACCGCCGGATCTAGCCCCGACGCATCGAGTGCGAGCGGGTTGCTTGCTGCGATGTGCATGGCGATCTGCCGGCCCAGCACCGCCAGTTCGTCAGCCTTGCCACCGGACTCAAGTGCCACGATCACACCGATCTTGCCGAGACCATCGATCACTGCATTGTGGACGTAGCTCGACACCACACCCTTATCGACTGCAAGATGGGTCGTGCGGCGCAGGGTCATGTTCTCGCCGATGGTTGCGATCGCATCCGCAATCGCCCGTTCGACAGTGACCGGGCCGACCATCACGGCTTTGACCGCTTCAACGCTGGCGCCCGCCTTGAGAGCAACCTGCGCGACCATCTTCACGAGGCCTTGGAACTGTTCATTACGCGCAACGAAATCGGTCTCGGAATTGACCTCAACCATCGCACCGTTGGTGCCTGACGTGATAACTCCCACAAGACCTTCGGCCGCAACGCGACCGGCCTTCTTGGCAGCTTTCGACAAACCCTTCTTGCGCAGCCAATCCTGAGCCGCCTGCATATCGCCGGCAGTCTCCGTCAGTGCGGCTTTGCAATCCATCATGCCCGCGCCCGTGCTCTCGCGCAGATCCTTGACCATCGCTGCTGAAATCGTTGTCATGCTGTCGTCCTTTGCCTGCCGGTCACCGATACGAAGCGCACATGCGCTTCGCCGGTTCCGTATTCAGGAAATTGATTGCAGAAAAATGTCTGCGGCCGGGTTGTCCGGCCGCGACGCCGTTTGCGTTTATTCGGCTTCCGCCGTCAGGGCTTTGGCCTGCGCCACCCAGGCATCGGCACGGGCCGGAAGGCCGACTTCTTCGCCGATCTTGTGCGCGGTATCGTGATCGAGTTCGGCAAGCTGCCAGTAGTGGAAGACGCCGAAATCGTTCAGCTTCTTCTCGATCGCGCCGGACACACCGGTGAGCTTCTTGAGATCGTCGGCAACGCCGCGCGGGCCAGCGAGACCCTGGAAGCCCGACGGCGGCGCTTCAATGACTTCACGCGGAGGAGCAGCGGACGCGCCGATATCGACGCCGGAGTCGCCCTGCGCCCGTGAAATGCCGTCAATGGCAGCGCGCGCGATCAGATCGCAATACAGAGCGATGGCGCGGCCCGCGTCATCGTTGCCCGGCACCATGTAGGTGATGCCCTTCGGATCGCAATTGGTATCGACGATGGCCGCAACCGGAATGTTGAGCCGCTGCGCTTCCTGAATCGCGATGTCTTCCTTGTTGGTGTCGATCACGAAAATCAGGTCGGGCAGACCGCCCATGTCCTTGATGCCGCCGAGCGAACGATCGAGCTTGTCGCGCTCGCGCTGAAGCGTCAGGCGTTCTTTCTTGGTGTACTGGCCGGCTTCCGCCGAGCTCAGGATTTCTTCGAGATGACGCAGACGCTTGATCGAACCGGAAATGGTTTTCCAGTTGGTCAGCGTTCCGCCGAGCCAGCGCGAATTGACGAAATACTGCGCCGAACGCTTCGCAGCTTCCGCGATGCCATCTTGCGCGGAACGCTTGGTTCCGACGAACAGGATTCGTCCGCCCTTGGCGACCGTATCGCTCACCGCCTGCAATGCGCGATGAAGCATCGGCACCGTCTGCGCGAGATCGATGATGTGAATGTTGTTGCGGGCACCGAAGATGTAATCCGCCATTTTCGGATTCCATCGATGAGATTGGTGACCAAAGTGAACGCCCGCTTCCAGAAGCTGACGCATAGAGAAATCAGGTGCAGCCATAGTTCAAATTCTCCGGTTGGTTCCTCCGGAAACGTGTGAGCAAACGCGAAGCCTTGCGGCCCGGAATGCCACCGGACGGCCTTTTGAGCCATGTTTCCGTGTGAGATGGCGCGCTTATAGCGGCGACCCCGCCCATACGCAAGGAAAACCGGGGCGATTTCCGGCGTTCCAAAACGACCGATATGACCGGTTTTTCAGCCGTTTATGCGGCTTTAAAGGGTCTGGACGTCGACCACCCCCGCCACCGCCTTGATCGCACCTGCAATCTGCGGCGACACGCGGAATCGGCCGGGAAGCTTCATTTCCACCTCGGTATCGAGGTCGAGCATCATCACCAGCGTGACCTCGCCCTCACCGCTTGGAGGTGCTGTGAACTGCCCGGCCTTGCCGGTGCTGGCGCCATTGGGCTCTGGCATGTCGAGACGGCGAGCGATCGACTCGATCGGCTTCTCGTCGCGCAGGAAGATCCGCAGACCTTTCTGTGCCTTGATGGCGGCGGCATCGAGCGGCTCGGCATTGAGAATGCGGGCGCGAACGTCCTCGCCCTGCAACTCGGCGCCAATTTGCAGCAGCACCGCAGCACCCGGCTCCAGCACGTCGCGAAATTGCGCAAGACCTTCGGAGAACATCACCGCCTCGAAATGCCCGGTCGGATCTGAAAGGCCGAGGATGCCCATCTTGTTGCCGGTCTTGGTTCGTCGTTCCATACGCGAGACGACGGTCGCAGCCACACGCCCCGCAGTCGCACCGGTGCGAACCGCGCGGGAGAACTCCGCCCATGATTGCACGCGAAGCCGTTTCAGTACGGTCGCGTAATCGTCGAGCGGATGGCCCGAGAGAAAAAATCCGATGGCATCATACTCACGACGCAGGCGCTCGGCGGGAAGCCACGGCTCGACATTCGGCAGGCTGATCGTCGGCGCATCGGCCATGCCGCCGAACATGTCGTTCTGTCCCATAGTCGAGGCTTCGTGGCTGCGATGGCATGCGGCCAGGATCGTATCCGCGCCAGCAAACGCGCGCGCACGATTGGGCTCGACCGCATCGAACGCACCGGCCGCGGCCAGGCTTTCCACCACCCGTTTGTTGATGGCACGCGGATTGACCCTTGCTGAGAAGTCGGCGACCGAATTAAACGGGCCGCTTTTGCGCGCCTCGACGATCAGTTCGACCGCTTGTCCGCCGACGCCCTTCAGGCCAGCGAGAGCATAGAAGATCGTCTTGTCAGCAACCTCGAAGGTGGCGCCCGATCGATTGATCGACGGCGGCTCGACCTTGATGCCGAGCTTCTGCGCCTCGGCGCGAAACTCCGACAGCTTGTCGGTGTTATTCATATCGAGCGTCATCGAGGCTGCGATGAACTCCACCGGATAGTGCGCCTTCATGTAGGCGGTCTGGTACGAGACCAGCGCGTAAGCCGCGGCGTGACTCTTGTTGAAGCCGTAGTCTGCGAATTTCGCCAGCAGTTCGAAGATCGAATCAGCCTGCCCTTGCGAGATGCCGTTCGCAACCGAGCCGGAGACAAAGCGCGAGCGCTGCTGCTCCATTTCCTTTCGAATTTTCTTGCCCATAGCTCGGCGCAACAGGTCTGCCTCGCCGAGCGAATAGCCTGCCATCACCTGCGCGATCTGCATCACCTGTTCCTGATAGATGATAACGCCGAACGTCTCCTTCAGGATCGGCTCCAGCATGGGATGCGGATATTCAGGCTCCTCGTCGCCATGCTTGCGGGCGCAATAGGTCGGGATGTTCGCCATCGGACCGGGGCGATACAACGCAACCAGCGCGATGATGTCCTCGAAACGGTCGGGGCGCATATCGACCAGCGCGCGGCGCATGCCCTGACTTTCAACCTGGAACACGCCAACCACTTCGCCGCGCGACAACATCGCAAAACTTGGCGCGTCGTCGAGCGGCAGCGACGCCAGATCGAGATCGATACCGCGCTGCTTGACGAGCTTCACTGCGACATCGAGCACCGTCAGCGTCTTCAGGCCGAGGAAGTCGAACTTCACAAGGCCCGCAGGCTCGACCCACTTCATGTTGAACTGGGTCACCGGCATGTCGGATTTTGGATCGCGATAGAGCGGCACCAGTTCGCTCAACGGACGATCGGCAATCACGATACCCGCCGCGTGGGTCGAGGCATGGCGCGTCAGGCCTTCGAGACGCATCGCGATGTCGAACGCTCGCGCCACAACGGGCTCGGTATCGCGCATCGCCTGCAACTTCGGTTCACCTGCAATGGCTGCAGACAATGTCACCGGCACCGCCGGATTCTGCGGCACCAGCTTGGTCAACTTGTCGACCTGCCCATAAGGCATTTGCAACACACGCCCAACGTCGCGGAGCACACCCCGCGCCTGCAGCGTTCCGAACGTGATGATCTGCGCCACCTGATCGCGGCCGTAGCGCTCCTGAACGTAGCGGATCACCTCGTCGCGCCGATCCTGACAGAAGTCGATGTCGAAGTCCGGCATCGATACGCGATCCGGATTGAGGAAACGCTCGAACAGCAGACCGAACCTGATCGGATCGAGATCGGTAATTGTGAGCGCATACGCAACCAGTGAGCCCGCACCTGAGCCGCGGCCTGGCCCGACCGGAATGCCTTGCGCTTTTGCCCATTGGATAAAATCGGCAACGATCAGGAAGTAACCCGCATAGTCCATACGCGAGATGACGCCGATCTCGAAATCGAGCCGCGCGCGATAATCTTCCTCGGATTGCCCCTGCGATACGCCATGCGCAGCGATGCGTTGCGTCAGCCCCTCCTCGGCCTGACGGCGCAGCTCCGCAGCTTCGTCGATCTCGGCATTGGCGGTGACAGAGCCAACCGTAAACCGCGGCAGGATCGGCTTGCGCGTCATTGGACGGAACGCGCAGCGCTCCGCGATCTCCACCGTCGAAGCCAGCGCCTCTGGCAGATCGGCAAACAGGGCCGCCATTTCCTTACGCGACTTGAAACGATGCTCGGGCGTGAGCTGGACGCGATCGGTATCGGCAATCACCCGCCCGCCGGCGATACAGAGCAGCGCATCGTGCGCTTCGTAGTCGTCAGCGGTTGCGAAGAACGGCTCGTTGGTTGCGACCAGCGGAAAACCCTGCGCGTAAGCCAGATCGATCAAACCGGATTCCGCTTGGGCCTCGCGCTCAAGCCCGTGGCGTTGCAGTTCGATATAGAGCCGGTCGCCGAACAAACCGGCAAGGCGTTCGCAGCGCGCCGCCGCCAATGCCGCCTGATCCGCGGCAAATGCCATCGAGATCGGCCCGTCCGGGCCTCCTGTCAGCGCTATCAAATGCGCTGTTTCACCCTGCAGCCAGTCCAGCTTGATATGTGGCGCCTGATGCACGGGCGTCTCGAGGAACGCCCGCGAGTTGAGCCGCATCAGGCTGCGATAGCCTTCCTCACGCGCGGCCAGCAAGACGACGCGGGACGGCGCGGCCAGTACGTTACGCACGCTCGGCTCTTGATCGCCGAAATCGATGGCGAGCGCGCAGCCAACAATCGGCTGAATCCCCGAGGCCGCCAGCTTGTCGGAAAACTCCAGCGCACCGAACATATTGTCGGTATCTGTTAGCGCCAGCGCCGGCTGCTTATCCGCCTTCGCCAGTTCCGCTAGCTTCGCAATCGTCACCGAGCCTTGCAGTAACGAATAGGCCGAATGAACGTGAAGATGGACGAAACCGGCATTGGGCATGACGTGACGCAGACCATGGCAAAATTTGAGGCCGATTGAGCCGCAACTGTCGCGACTCAGGCTGTTATGCCGTCAACGTGGCCATGACCCATGACCCAAGTCCACGCTCTTGGGGTGCAGACTGGCCATTCATCCAGGTTCTCCCCCGATGTCCCCAAGCAGGAACGCAAAACGGCAATTACAACTGCGGAATCAATTGCGCCCAGATGGCAACCATCCCGACAAACAGCACGATCGAAGTCAGCGCTGCAGCTTCTTCCACGAAGGTCTTGAGCATTTTGGCCTCCCGACTCTAAATGAGAACATAGCATGAACTGTTCTATTTTTGTTCTCGAGAGTCAATAGCCTTTCAAGCTCCGGCGCGAGCAGATGATTAATGAGAAGTTATCAACAGGATGGCGGGTTGCGCGGCGCGAGTATGAGACAACGGCGCAATGCAGGCGGATTATCGTTCTGCTGAACAAATGCGGTGCGCTCTAATCAAGCTCCACAACCTGCCCCTCCTTGAGGGACACGCGCCGATCCATCCGCGCGGCAAGCGCCATGTTATGGGTTGCGATCAGCATCGCCACTCGCGTCGCCCGCACGAGTTGCATCAGCGCCTGAAACACGTGATCCGCGGTGTGCGGATCGAGATTGCCGGTCGGCTCGTCGGCCAGCAGCACCCGCGGCGCATTGGCGACGGCGCGCGCAATCGCAACCCGCTGCTGTTCGCCGCCTGACATCTCGGCTGGCCGGTGCACAATGCGCTCGCCGAGGCCAAGATAGGCGAGAATTTCCTTCGCACGCTTTTCGGCTTCCGGTTTCTTCAAACCGCGGATCAGCTGCGGCATCATCACGTTCTCAAGCGCTGTGAATTCCGGCAGCAGACGGTGTGACTGGTAGACGAAACCGATGTCGGTACGGCGAATCTGCGTGCGCTCCATATCGGTCAAGCCGGACGTCGCGGTGCCGCCGACATAGACCTCGCCGGAGTCAGGACTCTCGAGCAGACCAGCGATGTGGAGCAGCGTCGACTTACCCGAACCTGACGGTGCAACCATCGCCACCGACTGCCCGGCCCACAGCGCGAGCTTCGCGCCATCGAGAATGGTCAGTGTCGCTTCGCCTTGCCGATACTCGCGCTTGATGTCGTGCAAATAGACTGCCGGTGTTTCGTCGCCGGTCTGACCCATCTTACCCTCACTCGTACCGGAGCGCTTCGACGGGATCGAGACGCGCGGCACGCCACGAAGGATACAGCGTCGCCAGGAACGACAACGTCAGCGCCATGATGACAACTGCACTGGTCTCGCCGGCATCGACATCGGCGGGTAGCTTCGAGAGAAAATAGAGCTCCGGCGAAAACAACTCTGTGCTGGTCATCCACGAGATGAACTGCCGGATCGATTCGATGTTGAGGCAGATCAGCAGACCCACGAAAAATCCGACAAAGGTGCCCACCACACCGATCGCAGCTCCCGTGATCAGGAAGATGCGCATGATCGAACCCTGCGACGCGCCCATGGTGCGCAGGATCGCAATATCGCTGCCCTTGTCCTTCACCAGCATGATCAGCCCGGACACGATATTGAGCGCTGCAACCAGCACGATCAGGGTCAGGATCAGGAACATCACGTTGCGCTCGACTTGCAGCGCATTGAAGAAGGTCGAATTGCGCTGCCGCCAGTCGACAAGGAAGACAGGCCGCCCTGCTGCCTCCGTGACGGTCTTGCGAAACTCATCGATGCGATCGGGATTCGTGGTGTAGACCTCGATCGCCGTCACATCGCCGGCGCGATTGAAATAGGCCTGCGCTTCGGTCATTGGCATGAACACGAACGCCGCGTCGTACTCCGACATGCCGATCTCGAAGACGGCTGCGACCTTGTAGGGCTTGATACGCGGCGTCGTACCCATCGGCGTCACCGCGCCTTTCGGTGCGACCAAGGTGACGCTGTCGCCGGCACGGATCGACAATTGGTCAGCTAACCGCCGTCCGATCGCGACGCCCTGCCCGTCGTCGAAGCCGTCGAGCGTGCCTTGTTTGATGTTCTTGGCAATCGACGTGATATTGTTGAGATCCTTGGACCGGATGCCGCGCACCAGCACACCCGCCGCATTGAATGGTGACGAAGCCAGCGCCTGCCCCTCAATAATGGGAGCCGCTAGACGAATCCCGGTGACGGTGTTGATCCGCTCGGCAACCTCTTTCCAGTCGGTCAGAGGGCTTTCAAGCGGCTGCACCAGCAGATGCCCGTTGAGGCCGAGAATCTTGTCGAGCAATTCTTTCCGGAAGCCGTTCATCACGGCCATGACGATGATCAGCGTCGCCACACCCAGCATGATTCCGAGAAAGGAAAACCCGGCGATCACGGAAATAAAGCCCTCCTTGCGGCGGGCGCGCAGATAGCGCGACGACAGCATCCATTCGAAGGTGCCGAACGGCGAGGTGCGGAGGGGTTCGTTCATGGCGTTATCCATTAGCGACCATCCCTACGATTGAGGCGAATTCCAGCCGCCCGACATGCTGTCCACAATCTGGCGGCGTCATGCGGTAAACCTAGCCAGCGCGTCGGCGGGACTCAGCATTTCGCGCGACCCGTCCGCGCGACGCTTCAGTTCGACCTTACCTTCCGCGAGGCCTTTGGGGCCAACCAGAATCTGCCACGGCACACCAATCAGGTCCGCAGTGGCGAACTTGCCGCCCGGCCGCTGGTCGGTGTCGTCATACAGCACGTCGATACCTTGCGCAGTGAGCATCTTGTAAAGCTCCTCGCAGGCCGCACCTGTTTCGGCCCCGTCCTGTTTGAGGTTGAGAATCGACACACGAAACGGCGCGACGGCCTCCGGCCACTTGATGCCGTTCTCGTCGTGGCAAGCCTCGATGATCGCGCCGACAAGGCGCGAGACGCCGACGCCGTAGGAGCCGCCATGGATCGGCCGCTCAGCTCCGTCAGGGCCGTTGACCATTGCCTTCATGGCGTCCGAATATTTGGTGCCGAAGTAGAAAATCTGTCCGACTTCGATGCCTCGGGTATGAATGCGCTTGTCATTCGGCACTTCGCTCTCGAAGAGCGCATTGTCATGCACGTCCTCGGTCGCCGCATACGGCTGCGTCCACTGCTTGACAATCGGTGTGAGGTCGCCGTCGTAATCGACATCTTCGCCGGGGATCGGAAGATCGAGCACATCGCTGTTGCAATAGACGCCGGACTCACCGGTCTCCGCGAGCACGATGAACTCGTGCGACAAGTCGCCGCCGATCGGACCGGTCTCTGCGCGCATCGGGATCGCCTTCAGACCCATCCGTGCAAACGTGCGCAGGTAAGCGACGAACATCCGGTTGTAAGAGCGCCGTGCGGCCTCCTCGTCGATGTCGAACGAGTAAGCGTCTTTCATTAGAAATTCGCGGCCGCGCATCACACCGAACCGGGGACGCTGCTCGTCGCGGAATTTCCACTGGATGTGATAAAGATTTAGTGGAAGGCTGCGATACGACTTAACGAAGGTGCGGAAGATCGCCGTGATCATTTCCTCGTTGGTCGGCCCGTACAGCAGTTCGCGCTTGTGGCGATCCTGAATGCGCAACATCTCGGGCCCGTAGGCGTCGTAGCGTCCACTCTCACGCCACAGATCTGCCAACTGCAACGTCGGCATCAAGACTTCGATGGCACCGGCGCGATTTTGCTCTTCGCGAACGATGCGTTCGATATTTTTCAGCACACGAATGCCGAGCGGCAGCCAGCTATAGATGCCCGCGGCTTCCTGCCGCATCATTCCCGCACGCAGCATCAGACGATGCGAGACGATTTCGGCCTCCTTCGGCGTCTCCTTGAGGATGGGCAGAAAGAAACGCGACAATCGCATGCGGTTGCTCAAGAATCAGTGGGTTATAGATTGTGGGCAGTGAAACCGGATCGTCTGCCAAAACACAAGAGGACGGTCACACAGGCGTCAGAACGTAAGCGGAATTAAGGCTTTCCGGGCAGCTAAACCTCGTGTTAGCTGGCGGTCAGAGGATTTCAGTGTTGGGGTTTGCGCGTACACGTCGATTGGGGAGTTGGGGAGCGTGGGCTGCGGCCTATGCGCTGATTCTCAATACTATCCTGACCAGCGCGCTTGCTGCAGCAATTCCACCCGATCAATATACGACCGCATTCGAATTGTGCCTGAGCAGCAGACTGCTGACAGGCAAGATTGCTGCCTCCACTGTCAAGGAAACAGCGGACAACGCGATCAAAGGCAGCCAGAAAGGCGCGCCGATCCATTGTCCGATGTGCGCCTCGCATTTCACCGCGATCGAGGTGCCCGCGTCTCCCGCATTGGCAGAACGTGTCGCCGTGGCAAACCCGCTGTCATTCCCGGCGCACGAGCCATTGCTCACGCTTGCGCGGATCATTTTCCATCACGCCCGCGGACCCCCGCAACTGATCTGACGACTGGCGCGCACGCGCCATCAACTTCCATCGTCAATCAGTTTTGTGGGAATTTCTCATGTCATCCGCATTATCGCGGGCTCGCCGCTGTTCAACGCGCGCGCTGTTGCTCGCATCTGCCACTATCGTCCTTTCTGTCGCCGATCTGGCTGCGCAGACCGCAGATAAACCGCTGCCACCAGTCACAGTCGATTCACCTACGGCACGGCAGCAGGCCAAGCCTGCAACCCGGTCTGGACAACGTTCGACCCGCGCTGTCCGCCGGGCAGCTACCGCCGCACCGACGACGCAGGTCGTCGTCAATGCGCAAGCGTCCGCAGGCGCGCTCACCTCGCCCGCCACTGAGCAGGCGCTGCGGACCATTCAGCAGACGCCCGGCGGGGTCGCGCTGATTCCGGCCGAGACTTATCGCAATTCGACCGTGGCCAATACGATCAAGGACGTGCTGGATTACGTGCCCGGCGTGTTCGCGCAACCGAAATGGGGAGACGACACGCGGCTGTCTATCCGCGGCTCCGGCCTGTCGCGCAATTTCCATCTGCGCGGCATCCAGCTTTATCAGGACGGCATCCCCATCAACACCTCCGACGGCAACGGCGACTTCCAGGAGATCGATCCCACCGCCTACAAGTACGTGCAGGTCTACAAGGGCGCAAACGCGCTCGAACTCGGAGCCAATGCGCTGGGCGGCGCGATCAACTTCGTCACGCCGACCGGCCGCGACCCCTACCCGAACAGCGTCAGCGCCGACGCCGGCGCGTTCGGGTTCAAGCGCATACAGGCCAACGCCGGTGGCGCGTCAGGCGTCTTCGACGGGTTCGTCACAGCGTCCAATCAGGAATCCACCGGCTTCCGCGACCACAGTTTCGGTCACTCGAACCGGGTTAGCGGCAATCTTGGCGTTCAGATCACACCGGATTTCGAGACTCGCTTCTATGGCAACTTCAACGAAATCCGGCAGCGCATCCCCGGCACAGTGACGAAGTTTTCGGCGCTCAACTCACCACAGACCGCGGCGGTCAACAACGTCAACAATGACCATCAGCGTAATCTCGATACGTATCGCGTCGCCAATAAATCCACGGTCCGTTTGAGCGACACGACGACCGTCAACTTCGGCCTGTTTCAAACCGAACGGCATCTAAAGCACCCGATCTTCCAGTTTCTCGACCACCAGTTCAGCGACTACGGCGGATTTACCAGCATCACCGACGACCGGCTGATCGGCGGATTCCGCAATCGCATCGTCGCGGGCGTCAATGTTCTAAACGGGACCAATGACGCAAGGCAGTTCGTCAATATCGGCGGATTCAAGGGCGCATTAACGTCAGCAACAATCGACAAGTCGCAAAATACCTCTGCCTATATCCAGGATTCTTTCTACGTCCTGCCGAACGTTGCATTGATTGGCGGAACCCAATTCCTTTACGCAACCCGCGATCGCAACGTCAGCTTCAATAGCGCTATGAGCCGAATCGTATCCGGCCGCACGGAGTTCAACCTGTTCAACCCGAAGGGCGGCTTGCTCTGGAATATCGATCCGACCTGGCAAGCCTTTGCCAATATCTCGCGTAGCGCAGAGGTACCGAGCTTCGGCGAGGGCAGTGCAAATACGATACCCTTCACCACAATCAGACCGCAGCGCGCAACGACCTATGAGATCGGCACCCGCGGCCGGCGGCCCGACGCGACCTGGGAGCTCACGGCGTATCGTGCCGAGATCAAGGACGAGTTGCAGTGTCTCACCACCGCGCTAACGCTAGGTGCGTGCACCGTCATCAACGCCCCCCGCACCATCCATCAGGGCATCGAGGCCGGTGCAGGCGTCGCCGTCTTGCGCGACCTGTTCGTCAATGGTCCGCTGCCTGACAAGCTTTGGGTCAATGTCGCCTACACGTTCAACGATTTCCGTTTCGACAACGATGCGACGTTCGGCAACAACCAGTTGCCCGGCGCGCCGCGTCACTTCCTCCGCGCAGAGCTGCTCTACAAGCATCCGACCGGACTCTATATCGGTCCAAATATCGAATGGGTGCCGGAGGCGTACTTCGTGGACAACGTGAATTCGTTGAAAACGCAGGCGTACGCATTGTTCGGATTCAAAGCGGGCTTCGACAATGGTGGCAACTACTCGTTCTACATCGAGGCGCGCAATCTGGCCGACAAGGCCTATATCGCAAGTTCAAGCGTCGCGCGGAATGCGAACCTCACTTCGACGTTGTTTGAGCCGGGTAGCGGCCGTGCGGTGTTCGCCGGCGCACGTATTCGCCTCTGATGAACCATCCAGCAGGTCATACAGGAAGCAGCTGCCATGTTGGCTTATCTATCTGGTTTTACTTGTATTATATCAACGTAAAACAATGTTTCAAACTCAGCGGCCAAGCGGAATTGGAGTATCATTTCCAGGCCACGCCTTAATTTTAGACAGTCACTGCCAAAATTGGTGACAAGGCGAATAACATCGGTTACGAAGTCACCCTCAGGCTGGCCGAGAGGCTGTTGTCTGGTGGTCCAAGTCTCGGGAGGAGCCCCTGACGCGCACAAGCAGCGTCGCCTCGATCAAGCAATAATAAATCTTACAGCTTCGAGGAAATAGGGACGACACAATCGTTGAGCAGGGCTTGGGCCCTGCTCTTTTTTTTGGATTTTGCTTTTTGAGTGCGTGTCGCCCGATTGTTATCCGCGATTAAAGCGGAACGCCCATCAGCTTCGACAGCCGGTCGATATTCAGATAGCCCGCCTGATACGAATACACGCCGGCTGCGAACAGAATTCCCGAAACGACCGTGGTCCAGATCAGCTTTGGCAGCATCCGCGCGGCAATCGGCGCGCCAGGATCGGTGCCTGGTTCGCCCTCACCGGTTTCATGCTGGCTGCGCACGCCGAACGGCAGCACCGCGAACAGTACGATCCACCAGAGCACAAAGTAGATCGCAAGACCTGATCCGATCGACATCTGAACCTTATTTTCGTTTGAGCATGACCTGATCGGAAAACCGGTTCCCACCCGCGGGTCTCGTAAACTTGCCCCAGGGCATGCTTTTCCGGATCATGCTCTAAGCCTGTTCGATTTCGACGAGTGCTCCGGAAAAATCCTTCGGATGCAAAAACAGCACCGGCTTGCCGTGCGCGCCGATTTTCGGATTGCCGTCGCCGAGAATCCGGGCACCCTCCTTGATCAGCGTGTCGCGCGCCGCGATGATGTCCGGCACCTCGTAGCACACATGATGAATACCGCCGTCGGGGTTCCGATCGATGAATTTTTG
>JAKFUP010000234.1 GCA_021732625.1 Hyphomicrobiales bacterium | reverse complement strand
ATTGCAGGGCGGAGTTTTTCGACCATACCGGCGCGCCGGCTATTGCACTTCCCTGGGACATGAAGCCGCTGGCCGCTGCCAGGCAGGCGCTGACCGACGAATGGGGTAAAGACGCGCTGCTGATCGCCTCAGGCGCATCGATACCCATCGTTGCGGATTTCAAGAAGACGCTCGGGCTCGAGACGGTCTTGATCGGGTTCGGTCTTGAGGATGACAATATCCACTCACCGAACGAGAAGTACGATCTCAAAAGCTTCCACAAGGGCATCCGCTCGTGGGCGCGGATTCTGGCCGCGTTCGCCGAGGCGAAGACCTAGGCGGACGGTGTGTCAGGCATTACTTGACAAATGTCAGGTATTGGCTTACATAATGGCGTGTGAGCAGATCGTTCGCTTCCAAATCGCTTCGTCATTTTGCGGCAAGCGGCGATGCATCGAAATTGCCTGTTCAGAACGCGAGCCGTGTTGCGCGTATTCTGGCGGCTTTGGATGCAGCCAAGAAGCCAGACGATCTCAATTTACCCGGCCTCAAATTTCATATGATGAGGGGCAAGGATAAAGGCCGCTTCTCGGTGTGGGTTAGCGGCAACTACCGCATAATCTTTGCCTGGTCCGACCAAGACGCAATCGATATCGATATCGAGGATTATCACTAATGGCAAAGAATGCACTTTTGAAAGGCCTGCCACCAACCCATCCAGGCGCGCTGTTGCGCGAGGATATTCTGCCTGCGCTTAAGAGACCGAAGAGCGAAATTGCGAGTTTGCTCGGTGTATCGCGCCAGACGCTCTACGACGTCTTGAATGAAAAGCAGCCGATCACGCCGACGATGGCGCTGCGCTTCGGCAAGCTTTTGGGCAACGGTCCCGATCTCTGGATCAACATGCAGCGCAAATACGATTTGCATGTTGCTGAACGGACCATCGCGAAAGAACTAGCAGCCATTCCGACGCTGAAAGCTGTCGCCTGAAAAATAAAAACGCCGCCCGGAATTGGGCGGCGTTTTGATTCGAAACGTGCAGAGGGCTTGCGCGACGGATCCTACACCAAAATTCAGTTTTTGTAACCAGGATCGATCCGGTCGAGCTTGCGCAGCAGCGGCGGCCAGACCAGCTTGACCGAGCGGGCTTCGAGCGACTCGCGGTCGTCGAAAACCGCGGCATTGCTCTCCAGCACCAGTTTCTCGATCGGGTAGGCGGTTGGTCCCAGCATGCGCGTGACCTGCATCGTGCAGGAGCGCTCCAGATGATACATGCGCTCGAAGGCAGAAGCGACAGTACGGCCGACGGTGAGCGTGCCGTGATTGCGCAGCAGCATGTGGTTCTTGTTGCCGAGATCGCGCTGTAGACGCGGGCGCTCGTCATGATCCAGCGCCACGCCTTCGTAGTCATGATAGGCGAGGTCGCCTGTGACGAAATGCGCGGTCTGGTTCAATGGCAGAAGTCCGTCCGTGCAGGTCGCAACAGCTGTGCCGTCCGGCGTGTGCAGATGGATTACGCAGCCGGCGTCCTCGCGCACTTCATGGATCGCCGAATGGATGGTGAAACCCGCCGGGTTGATCTTGTATTCGCTCTGCGTGAGCTGGTTGCCGTCGAGATCGACCTTGACGAGGCTGGACGCGGTGATCTCGTCGAACATCAATCCGTAGGGGTTGATGAGGAAGTGGTGCTCGGGGCCGGGGACCCGCGCCGAGATGTGGGTATCGACGAGATCGTCCCAGCCATAATAGGCGACCAGGCGGTAGGCTGCGGCGAGATTGACCCGCTGCTCCCATTCCGCCTCGCTCATTGTCGATGAAACGTCTTTCAGGCGTGCTTCGGCTGGCGACATGGACTGCTTCTCCCAAAACTCTGACGATTATTCGTTGGGTGGGAATGCTAAACCCGCCAACGGGGCTCAGCAACGTGCGGCATCCCTCGGCAGGGGCATGGCAAACCCGCGTTTGCGGCAGGTTCCGTTTCAGCAAACCTCCGCTTACGGAGCGGGAATCGCCAGCAGATCAGCGATGTTTCCGCCGCGGATGTCGTAGACCCGGGCAAATACGACATCGTCGCGCTTGACCTCAAGCATCACCGGCGCTGTCAGACCCTTGCAGTAGAATTCGCCAAGCGTCATGGCGAAATCGGCCTGCTTGCTGTCCCATCCGATGGTGAAGTCCGGTCCAAGCGCGACCTGCGCCGGACGTTGCGGTCCGCAAACTGCGACCTTCCACTTCGCTCGGCCGCGCGGCGGTACCTCCTGACGATCCTCGAGCTGTTGTCGGAGCCCGTCGGAGGCTTGCTTGAACGCGAGGCCCCAATAGTCGAGCATGAAGCGATCGTCCGCCTCGCGCACGGTGCCTGCGATGTGATTGAAGTGCGTGTACTGGTAGGGATGCAGCCGCACCATCTCGGTCAGCGGCAGCAGCAACGACAGGCCGAACAGCCCCACCACTGCCATCTGCGGCGCAGGACCGTATGCCTTCACCCGCTCCGACAGCCAGCCGAACGCAACGCCGCCCAAAACCGCCATTGGCGGGATGACGAAGATGAAGTGACGGATGCCGTTGTAGAGCGCCGGGCGCTTTACCATCGCGATTGCCAGCGGCAGCGTTGCGGCCAGCGTCAGCATCAGCAGAATTGCCTTCAGCCGCGGCGAGACGCGCGACTGCGGCAAGACAGCGACAGTTGCGATCGCAGCTCCGCCCGCGAGAGCGATCAGGACTTCGGGAAGCTGCAACGCGAACAGCGTCGGCAGGTAGGACCATGGCATGTCCGGCACCGACACCAGCGTGCCGTCGAACATCTCCTTCCAAGGCTTTTCGAAGAAGTGCGAGAAGTATGTCACCGCTTGAAGCGGGTTTTTGAACTCAAGAATCGCCCACGGCCAGATCAGACCCATCACCAGATAGGCCAGCACAAGACCAGGCAATGTCACATAAACCGCGTGAAAAAAGCGATGCGCTGCTTCTCGACCGCCATGCTCGCGAACCTCGCTCGCGAGGAGGGGAATGAAGCCGACGATCGCATAGATCAAGGTCAAACCGCCAAGGATGCGGCAGCCGATCGACAGGCCTGTGCCCAGGCCGAGGATCAGCACGGTGCCGGGCGATGGCTTCGGATATTCCTGCACCAGCCTGACCAGACCGAGCATCAGGACAACCATCGCCACGGCGAACGGTGCATCCTTCGGATTCATGAACATGTGGCCATAGAACGTCGGGCACAATGCGAGCAGAAGCAGCGCTGCAAGGCCAGCAGGCGCGCCGCCGATGCGGCGGGCGAGCCGCCAAGTCACGCCGAGACCGATCACGCCGACAATGGCGCCGAGCAAGCGGCGGGTCTCAAACAACTGGAGCGGGATGACCTTGTGAATCAGTGCGGCCAGCATGTCGAAGCCGCCGCCATACATAAACAGATTGGCAAACGACAAGGCGCCGGTGTCCCGAAATCCGGACCCGTACATTTTCAGCAACAGATCGGCATATTCGGCGTGAGTGTAGTCGTCCCAGCCCAGCCCGTAATCCTGGAAGGTCACACCAGCAATGATGGCGACGACGGCGAGCGCCGTGATGGCGAGGTCGTCGCACGTCTGCTCAATCGAACGCCGCGACGGCGTGTCGATCAACGAGGTCGTTAGAGATGACATGATGTCCCGGTTTAACCCGCTATCCTCAGAAGATCCCGCTTTGCGCTGCTAAGGTCTTCTCCCCAAGTTCCATATAGCGCAGTTGATGGATCAAGTAATTGTAAATTGTGGCGCAATTCTCCCGGTGCAACGCAGCAATATCAGCAAGGTAAAGAATAAAAAGTGACCTGCTGCGCGGTTGCTTCAGCCTCGGTTCATATTGCCGGTCCTGAGCGAGGATAGCCGGGGTCGGGAGAAAGGCTGCCGCGAGAATGATGTGGATGCCGGGCCGGGGCGAGCCATTCAGGAATTCTCGTTTGGTGATGCACATAATATGACGGTAACGTTGCCTTGGGATGACCGGCGTGCCGCGCGTGCCGACGGGTTGGGAGACTGAAATGATCGTGCTGTTGATTGCCGGAATTGCCGCCTTTACAGCAGGCATTTTGGCGCTCGGTTTCGGCCTGCCGATCAAGGAGTTCAGCTTCGGCAACACCATGATCATCACCGGTGCGATCGTGGCATCGGCTGGCCTGCTGCTGATCGGGATGTGGGTCGTCGGCCGGGAATTGCGCGCAATCGCACGCCGTTTCGATGCCAACCCGATGCAGCAGCATCATTTGCCTGCGGTGGCGCAGTCCGCGGCACCGGCGCGCATGAACGAGCCCGAACCGGTGGTCGTAACGCCACCTGAACCGGAAGAACCCGCCGCATGGACCGAGCCCGAGCCGCCGGCACCTGAACCGGCTCCAAAGCCGCGGCGCAATCTCCTGTTCTCGTCATCGTCGCGCAAAGAGCGCGAGCGCGCCGCCGCCAAGTCGGCAGAGAAGATCGCGGAGGAATCCAAGATGTCGCTGTCGCCCGAGGATATTCCGGCGGAGTCTGCGTTCGATGCCAGCCCGCCGCCTCCCGATATCGATCCTCGCGTGTCATTCGAAGCCGCGTGGCCACAGGCCGATCGGGCGCGTCCCGGCTTGCCACTCCGCCACGAAGAGTCAGTCTCCGATGCGCCCGTTCCAACGCCTGTGGCTCAGCCTGCGCCGCCGCGCGCGCGGCCGGATCCGAGACCGCTGACCTCGGAGATTACTATTCTAAAATCCGGCGTGGTCGATGGTATGGCCTACTCGCTCTATTCGGACGGGTCGATCGAAGCTCAGATGCCTGAAGGTATGGTACGGTTCACTTCAATCGACGAATTGCGGGCGCATCTCGATCAGCGACTCTGACCGCGTTTATCGCGAATTCTTGCGTGATCTTTCCGGAGCAGAATTTATGCTTGGGGTGAGCGGAAATTGTTGCCTCAAAACCGGAAAATCACGTTAGCCTGCAAGTATTGATAGATGAGCTGCAATCGCGGCAACGGCGAGGCTTCCAAAGTATGAGCGAGCAGTCAGCAGGCAAAAGTCTCGTCGATCTGACCGCGACTATTGTGTCTGCCTACGTCAGCAACAATCCCACCCCGGCTTCCGACATTCCCTCGCTGGTCAGTCAGGTTCATGCAGCGCTGTTGCGTGTCTCCAGCGGGCGGCCAGAAACCGCGGCCGAGCCGGCCAAGCCGGCTGTTCCGGTGAAGAAGTCGATGACGGGCGAGTACCTGATCTGTCTTGAAGATGGCAAACGCTTCAAGTCGTTGAAGCGGCATCTGCGCACGCAATACAATATGACGCCCGAGCAATACCGCGAAAAGTGGGGTCTGCCTGCGGACTATCCGATGGTGGCGCCAAACTACGCGATCGCGCGCTCGCAGCTTGCCAAGAAAATGGGTCTCGGCCAGCAACGCCGCCGCGTCCGCTAAACCGAACCCTCCGAATCGCCTGAATTCGCGTATGATGCTGGCAAGCGTCAGCAAAAAATCTTTGCACAAACGCTATCCCCGGGTGACCGAACCTGGGTTAGGGTGTAGGTATAAAATCCTATATCCGAGGTTGCAATGCCCCCTATCGTCGTACCGTCTTTTCACTCACTGTATTCCAGGCGTGTTTTCAAGAATCATTCAGACCGGACGATTTGCGATTCTGTGATGTCGGTTGTCGCCAGGGATTTTGCGATTCCTGCTGCGACTTTGTTCGTCCGGTCACGTTCGCCGCGCGCCGCACTGGCGCGACAGACGGCGATGTATCTGGCTCACACCGTGTTCGCGATGAGTTTCGGCCAAATCGGCCGTCTCTGTGGCCGCGACCGCACAACAGTCGCACATGCCTGCCGCCGTATCGAAGAGGAGCGCGAGCAGTCTGGTTTCGACGAGCGGCTCCGGCAACTCGAAATGCAATGCAGAGATTCATCGGCTGTCAATGCTAACGCCGCGCGTGTCACATTGAAGGTGGTGCGATGACAAAAGCGGCGAAGCGCGTGGCGGCGCCAAAAAGCTTGCGGGTTTCGACTGGACCCACGATCGACGGTGTCGGCGCATTCCGTGCCCAGCATCTCGATCTCGCTTTGCGCGACGTCGTCACTCAAAACGGCGTCGTCAGCGCGCTCGTCAATGACAGCGAGAGTCCCTTGGCGTGGCTCGCGCGCCGCAAGGGACGCGACGGTCGCTGTCTGATCGATACCCGCCAGTTTCTGGCCGGTGAGCGCTTGCGTGCCGATTTTACGCGGGGAAATCTGACGCCACGGGTCACGTCGAGCTGGTCGATGCCGACAAGCGGCGGCGGTGGTGCGGGTGACATGACCGATCTGATCGTGGCCTCACGGCAACGGCTCAAGCATGCGCTTGAAGCGTGCGGGCCGGAGTTCTCGGGTCTGCTGATGGATGTGTGCTGTTTTCTGCGCGGTCTCGACGATGTCGAGCGCCAGCGTGGCTGGCCGGCGCGTTCGGCCAAAATCGTGCTGCAGCTCGGTCTCGATCGGCTGGCGCGGCACTATGGATTGAAGGGTGAGCTTCATGGCGAAGCGTCCGGGCGCATTCGGGTCTGGGTCGATGACGATAGGCGCAGTGGCGAATAGGTGGCCGGTATTGTCAGGACGCGGCGGTCAGCGCGCCGCGGGCATCTGTGCGAACGCGTTCGACCATGGCCCGCAGGCCGTTGGAGCGCTGCGGCGTCAGGTGTTCGGCAAAGCCGAGTTCGTCAAATACGGCAACGGCGTCAGCAGCGAGAATCTCGCGCGCGGTCTTGCCGTCGTAGAGTGCAAGCAGGATTGCAATCAATCCGCGGACGATGTGCGCGTCGCTGTCACCGATGAAATGCAGTATCGGTTCGCCCGGTTTGCTGGCATCGACCGTGCGCGAGAGCCAGACCTGGCTGGCGCAACCCTGCACCTTGTTGGCGGCCGAATGCTCCGCATCGGGCATTGGTGCGAGCGTACGGCCGAGCTCAATCACATAGCGGTAGCGATCGTCCCACTCGTCCAGCAGTCCGAAATTCTCGCGGATCTCGTCGATCGTCATATTGCCCTGCATGTTCTGTCACAGGACATACATGAGAACGCCGGGGGTCGAAAGCGAGTGGGGGGCGATTTTTACCTGAACCGGCCTGCGACCAAGCAGACCGTAGCCGTTTCGTATCTTATTCGGCAGCAGGCATCGTCGTTTCAACGCCTGAGATGGTCCAGCCGGCTTTCAAATCTTCAGGTGTGAGTGTGGTGTCGGGCGCCGGAGCTCCATACTCGGGCAAGTTCACAGCATCTCCGATCGAGCCTGTGTGGTCCGGATTTTTCTTATCGGACTTGTTGGTCTCGGATTTGGTATTCTCGGGCTTGTTGGCTTTATCGCTCTTCTCGGTGATGAATTCGTAGACTTTGCGCGCGCCGGATTGCGCGCGTTGACCAATCACAGTCGCGGCCTGACCGCCGATGTTGCACGCCGCCGGCTGCCGCGTGCAGAACTGGCTCATGTCCGATACGGCCGCCGTCGCTGCCGTGACAGCCTCGGTTGCGCCAATCTGCGGAAGCTTCTCCGACTCCGGTGTCTTGTCGGTTGGCAAAAGCACGAGCACCAGCCCGAGCCAGAACGCCATTCGCATCAGGAAAAACATGTCGCTACCGTCCCGAGCCTTCTTGTCGCGTTGCCGTTGCGATTGAACCAACAGGCGTACCAGACGCGATTAAATTGACGGTTTCGGCTTTTCGAAAATTTGCTGAAAAAGAGACAGATTTGGTTCGGCGTAAATTTTCCATTGACGCGCGCGAGGGGGTGGCACGGTGCTGTCCACCAATTCGAAACCATAAGCTGTGGTCAACGGAAAGACCGCGTTCACCATTCCGGGCAATTGGGCGCAGCAATTGCGCAAATACGGCATTTGCCGTGGAGTTGCGCCCGCTCCCGCTGGGCGTCTTAGCGTTCGTTTAATGCCGCTCTGACACGATCCAGCAACGACATAAGGGGGCGTTCCGGTCCGGTTGTTCGATAAACCGGTCGAGACGTAATAAGCAGTGATCGTACCGAAACTCATTCGCGATTGTCTTGATGCGTTGCTGCATCCTTCCGCACGCTATGACGCGCTGGCAAGCGCGCGCCATCGTGCCTTCATGGCACCCCGGCTGCTTGGCAGCCTTGCGGCCTTTGCTGGATTTCCGGTGTATCTTGCCATGCGCGGCGCGCCGACGGCGATTGAAGTCGTTGTGTTCGGCTGGCTGATCGCACCTATTCTACTGTCATATTTTCTGTCGCGCACCGGCCGATTCGAGAGCGCTCACGTTCTGTCGTCGCTGGCGCTGACCGCGCTGGTTCTGACGGTCGCGTTCAAGACAGGTGGAATCGAATCTTTCATCATCATCTGGCTGATCGCGATTCCGCTGGAAGCCGCGCTATCAGCGTCGCGCCGCGTCGTCGGTTTTGCATCGGCGCTTGCTCTCGGTGCGGTCGGGTTGCTGATTGCAGCGTCGCACCTTCATTGGTTGCCGCCGTCCGAAGTGTCGCCGGCAGCGGAGCATATCTTCATGATGCTCGGAATCGCGTCTGGCGTGCTCTACGCCGCCGGGATTGCGTTCGGGGCCGAATCGCTGACACGCATCAGCGTTTCGCTGCTTTATGTGGAAGAAGATCGCTATCGGCTGCTGGCGCGCAACATGAGCGACGTCATCTCGCGACATCACCGCAACGGTGGCGTCGAGTTCATTTCGCCGGCGGTCGAGCAGATGCTTGGCGTGCCAGCATCTCGGCTGATGGGTCATGGGTTGTTCGACCGCGTTCACGTTGCCGATCGGCCGGCGTTTCTGACGGCACTCTCGGATGCCGCCCGCGGCGATGAATCGCGTGTCGATTTCCGTCTACGCCGAGACCTGCCGCGCGGTGCCGATGTATCGCGCGAGGCAGTTGCCGATTTTATCTGGGTGGAAATGCGTTGCCGTCTGATGGAGCAATCACCAGGACAGCATGCCATTCGCAAGCCCGAAGTGGTGGCGGTGATGCGCGATGTGACCAAGCGCAAGGCGCAGGAGCAGGATCTGGACGCCGCGCGGATCGAAACCGAGCGTGCCAATGCGGCAAAGACCCAGTTTCTTGCGACCATGAGCCATGAACTGCGTACGCCGCTCAACGCAATCATTGGCTTCTCGGAGATGATCGTGCATGAGGCCGACCTCATGATCAATGCCGAGCGCCGCCGTGAATACGCCAAGCTGATCAACGAATCCGGCCAGCATCTGCTTTCGGTGGTCAACGGCATTCTCGACATGTCGAAAATGGAGAGCGGCAAGTTCGAAATCGTTCCGGAGCCTTTTGCGCCGCGCGAAGCGCTGCTGAGCTGCTGCAACTTGCTCGCGCTGAAGGCGTGCGACGGCGGCGTGGAGCTGGTGACGCGAACTCCGGCCGATCTGCCTGAAATGACCGGCGACCCGCGGGCCTTCAAGCAAATCCTTCTGAATCTGGTGTCGAATGCTGTCAAGTTCACCGAACAGGGCGGCACCGTGACGGTGTCCGCGCATGTGGAAGGCGCGCGCCTGATGGTTCGCGTGGCAGATACCGGCGTCGGCATCTCGGCAGACGATCTGAGACGGATCGGTGATCCGTTCTTCCAGGCAGGCAAGACCTATCAGCGGCGGCACGAAGGGACGGGCCTCGGCCTCTCCATCGTCAAAAGCCTCGTTGGGCTTCACAGCGGCGAGATGACGGTCGAGAGCAAGATCGGCGAGGGCACCACGGTGTCTGTTGCCTTACCGTTATCCTTCGTTGCGCCGGCAGAACCTGCCGAGACCAACAACATCCGCCCGCTTGGCGCGGCGCTGCGTTCGGGGCAGCAAACCTATCAAGTGAGGAAACGTGCCTAAAGCAAAAGCCAAAGCCATGTCGGCGCGCGAACGGTTCGATGCGGAGGAGAGCGGAGGGCTCGTTGCTTTCCTGATCCGGCCGATCATTAACAATCCGAAAGATGCCATCGCGGTCCTGGCTGCCGCTGCGATGGTCGCAGCGATTGCCGGGAATGCGCTGTTCATGCAGGCCGGCCGTCATCCTTCGCCGATGTTCGGTTCACCTTCCGTTGTCTCATTCCCGCAGGCCGCGCCAGTCAACGTGGCGCCGCGTTCGCGTCCTATCATACCGGAAGTCAAATCGGCGGAACTACGTGCTGAACCGAAACAGACTGAATCGCGAACTGCTGAGATCAAGCAGTCCGAGCCACGGCTCGGCGATCCGATGGGACAACTGGTTGCGAAATCGGTGTCGTCTGCCCCCGCGTCGGCCGTAGCTGTGTTGCGTCCACCGGCGCCAATCCCGGTCGCGTTGAAGAGCAATGACCCGGTCGCAGCGCTGATTGCCTCGCAGCGTCGTATCGCAGCAGTTCAACGGACTCTCACCGAATTTGGTTATGCGCAGTTGAAGCCGACAGGAGTTGCTGGCTCCGAAACCAAGGCTGCGATCGCGAAGTTTGAGAAAGAGCGCAAGCTGCCGGTAACGGGGCAGATGTCGGACCGTTTGGTGCGCGAGCTTGCGGCTGTAACCGGACGGCCGATCGAGTAAAGCCGAAACGGCCTTTCCCTTTTGTGCGCCATGCCATACAGCTTTTTTGGCGCGTTCTCTCGTCGCAACCGGTGCCCACTTTTGCGCAGTACGCGACAGCAGGTCCGGCCTTTACCGGAGCCTTTGTCACGCATGCGCCTCAAGTCCAGCATCTGGGTAGCTGCCTATCTGCGCCGTTGTCAGACTGAGGGCGTCTACGGCGCAGTGCTCCGACGTGGTGCCGAGGAAGCGGGCGCTGTATTCGTCAGGGTCGCCCGGCTCAACGGCACGGCGACGCTTTACGCGCCAGCACCGCAAACGGAATACGAGGACAGCCGGCCAGTCGAGCGCGTTTTCGTACCGGCTACGCCGGAGCCGGTACCTGAACCCGCGATTGATGAACGCATGGCCAAGGAAATCCGGTTCGATCCGGACGTGTGGATTGTCGAAATCGAAGACCGCGCCGGACGGCACTTCCTCGATATCGCGCGCAAATAGTTCTAACGGCGAACGGTGGATTTTTCCGACTGCAGACTGCGTGGCTGCGCCGGGCGGACCTGACCGAATGTGGGACGCGCGCGTTGTCGCTCGTCGTCGTGCAGTGACGGCCGAAACTTCGCCCGTGTGTTGGCTGCTGATGTATTGCGCCAGATCCCAAGCATGATCAGCGCCGCCTGTTCGCTCATGTGATCGTAGAGTCGTGCCAGACGGAAAACAGTCATGACCGAAGAGCCGGTCTGCGGATCAAGGAACATCAGTACCCGCTGATAGACGTCGGACGGCATGCCGAGCGCTTTCATCGCGCACGCCAAGGGTTCGCCGCCAAGGTCGCCAACAACCTGTGCCGCGAGTTGCTGCGGGAGCAGCAGTGCGTCGCCAACCTCGCGCGTGAAATTCTCTGTATCCGCAGCTACCGCCGCCATCTCCAACGCCTCGATTGAACGCTGCCGCCGGCGAATGTCGGTGCGTCCTGCTTGCTTGAGCGAGGTGTCGGCGAGGCTGTTGATGATCGCGGCGCGCTCGCTTGCGGTTGCCTTGAAGAATGCTTCATGGATCAAGGCTGAGTCGTTTGAGTCTGGCATCGGCTTTGCTGCGGTGTGAGGGGTTTCGCTTGCGGCGATGGGAGCCGGTGCCGCGCGCACAGCGGTTTGCTGTTCGGATTGAGCCCGCAAGCCTAGTTTTTCTCGCAAGATTGCCGGCGTATGTGGGTAGATCGAAAGCCGTGCGCTAACCGCGGCGCGGGTGGCATCATCCACCTCGTCGATAAGACGCGAGGTCAGTTCGACGAATTGCCGCTCTTCGTCTGCGGTGTGCGTTCCGGCCTGAACATAGAGGTCCGTCAGCACGCGAAGCAGGGTCGGCCGGATATCGACCCCTTCGCGGCGCGAAAGCGTCATCAAACCGTCGAAGCCCGCAAACATTGGTCCTGTCGTCATGCCACTTAACGCAACCGGATGAACTGATGATCCGATCTTAGACCGCTTGCCTTAAGAGGCCGTTAACCATGACCGTCTCAAATGTATCAGCGCCGTTCGTTTAGAGGCCGGCGAGGAGAGACCGATTATGGGTACTGTCATTGAGTTTCCGGCTGACTTTGCTTCCCGGCGGTTCGGGGCAGGTGTGGACGGCGGAGCGCGAGAGCCGCTAGGAACGCTGCTCATTCTTCCGGTCGTCCGGGTTGAACGTCTGATCGACGATACGACCGGGGGCAACGGACCTGAGCAGGGCAGCAAGCCGGGCGGCGGTCGACGCCGGCGCGCGCGGTCCTGATCTACGGAGATTTCCGGCATGTCCGGTCTGTGTGCGTCGCGCCCGGCTAGGCTGCGGTATTCGAATCCATTTCGTTCATATGTCGCGCTGCTGGCTTGTGCCGCGGCGCTCGGCGGTTGCGCCAGCGGCGACTTCGGACGCACCCGCGACTTTGGCCGTAGCGACGATACGCACCGCTGGGTTGGCGCCGAAGCGAATGCCAGTCGCAAACTTGCGCCCTCGCAGTTTCAACTGACCGAATCCGAACGTCTGCTGCGCGATCAGGCTTTCTTCTTCATCGAACCGCCGCGCTCGCGTCCAGCATGGAAAAGCGTGTTCGGCGATTATCAGCCAATTCAATCGCCATGGCGTCAGGATACGCGCTTCGATCGCACCGCCTATGGCAGATTGCTGATCGACGAGCCGCATCGTTCGCATATGTCGCGCTACGGCGTCTTGATGGACGATGTGCGCAACGATCTTACCCGGTTCGATCCTTTCTTTCTCACCGCAGCGCGCGTCAACGACCTCGACAAGAAGCGCTTCGCCGCCTTCAATCTGGTATCGGGTATGACGCCCCAAGAGCGCGAAGATGCACTGGCGCGCATGAAGGAAAATGCGGCGATCGTGCAGTGGGCCGAAACCTGCCTTGAGCAGCGCATTGCGTCCTATCAGTGGGCATTGCAGCGGCTGGTGATCCATACGCCCGACAATACGGCTGCCGACGCGGATCGTCTGATCGCTGAACTGGCGGCACGTCTGAAGCGCCGGCCTAGCTTGACGACGCCAGTAGCCGCAGTCGTCAGCAAGGGATAGCTGGTATTTACCGCTTCGCCTGCGGCGTCGTCGGTGGTTCTGTCTGAACCCGGCAGTTCGCAGCGGCTAGCGTCGCCTGTGCCTGGGTCATCAGGCTTGGTTCGGCCGCAAGCGCCCGCATCAAAATCAGACCTGTCGATGTCGGCGATTCAATGATGAGCCGGTCTGCTGCGGTAATGTCTTCATCTTCAGGCAGTTCGGCCTTTTGTTCGGGTGTCATCAGATCGAGCTCGATGACGCGCCGTCCCGCCGAGCGATCGTTGATCGCATAATAGGCGACTTCATTGCGGGTGTAGAACGACACCGACGTATAGGCCTGACTGACCGGTACCGTGAGCTTGATTGCGCCGCCGGACAGATCGTAGCGGCAAATAGCAATGGCGAAAGCGGGGTCCATGAACGGCATGGGTGCGTTGCCGGGCTCTGTCGCGGGCAGTTGCGTGACGGTGTTGAGTTTGGTGATCGGCTCAAGCCGCGCGTAAGCGTCTTGCGATGCGATGCGCGGCAGCGCCAGCACGCTGACCAGATGCACGATCACGCCCAGCACGACTCCGGCGATCAGGGTGAAGACGATCCGGATCATGGGCACCCCACCGTGCTGACCGAGGGCATCGGCGCATCTTTCTGGGTGCGCGTGGCGACGCCGACCGGCGTATCGTAAAGCCGCAGCGCCAGGACGTAGCGGTCGAGCCCGCCGGTTGGCAGCCAGTTTCCAGCGCGCGATCGCGCCGCTACCCTGACCTCGAAACCGCCATCGGAGCCGCGGACGATCTCCTGGCTGGTGAAGCCGAAACGCTGCAGCGAATTTGCGACCAGCCGCCCCTTGGTGTCGTACAGCGTCACGGTCCAGAACCGCGCGGCCGGTGTGACGCCATTGATGACCACGTCACACCGTCCGTCGAGCGCGCGTTTCTTATCGTCGGTTGAAGCGATGAAGGTGACGCCATCGCCGCTGCCGACCGGCAACTCGCCGCTGCGGGCGATGGCCGCGCGCGAGTAGGGGTCGATGTCGCTGGTGCCGGTCCGTGGTCGCGCGGTCCACGCACCGATGGTGATACTGCCGATATTGGTGCCGCGCGTCGCCGTGGTCCAAGTCAGTCCAAGGCCGACCGAGGTGGCGAGGAGCAGGACAACAAGGGTGACGATGATCAGCCGCACGATTCCGCTGCCATCATGTGGGCATCAATTCTTGCGCGCAGCCGCAGGTGTAACCGGTGCGGCAGCGGCAAAACTTTCCGAAGCGGGAATGCTGGTCGAAGATAATGGCTTCGCAGGTTTATCAACCTCACCGGAGAGAACCTTGCCTGACTTGCCAGCGTCTTCCAGCAGTCTCTCGACACGCACCAGAATATCCGCGCCGCGCTTGGTGAGAATCGGCGGAGGACCCGGCTTGATCTCTCCGGCGGGTTTCGTTGCCGCATTCGCCAAGGCTTGGCCCGGTGGCGTCCTGGCTGCAGGCCCGACGCCCGGAATGTCCTTGATTTCGACGCCTTGATGCGCGGCCACCATGATCTCGCGCCAGGTCTGTGCGGGAAGCGAACCGCCTGTCATGCGGTTGGTGGATGAGTAGTCATCGTTGCCGTACCAGACCGCTGCCGAGAAGTTTCCGGTGAAGCCTGCAAACCATGCATCGCGGAAGGCGTTGGTGGTGCCGGTCTTACCCGCCGCTGGAATGCCATCCATGCGCGCGCGCTTTGCTGTGCCTTCCGTTACGACGTGACTCATCATTTCCGACATGTCGGCCGCGACCGTCACTGGAATGGCCTGTACCGGTTTCTTGCCGTCGCGGTCCCACCGCCAGACCAGCTCACCAGCACCGGTACGCACTTCGAGTACGGCATGTGGTTTGTTGGCGCGGCCCTTGTTCGGGAATGCGCCGTAAGCCACTGCGTGTTCAAGCACATTGACCTCGGTCGAACCGATTGGCAGCGATGGCGTGTCGAGCAGCGGTGCGGTGATGCCGAATTTACGCGCGGTTTCGACAATCTTGGCGCGGCCCCGTTTCGCCGCTTCCCACTGATTGCTGCTGCGCGGAATGGTGCCGATCGCAATCGACAGCTTTACAGGGATGACGTTGACCGAGCGCGTAATCGCAGTCGTCAATGTCATCGTTCCGGAATACGAGCGCCCGTAGTTCTGCGGGCACCAATTGCCGAGACACACCGGCCCATCGACGACTTTCGAATCCGGCTTGAAGCCGTTCATCAGCGCGGTTGCATAGACGTAAGGTTTAAACGACGAGCCGGGCTGACGCATCGCATCGACGGCGCGGTTAAACTGGCTGGCGCCGTAATCGCGGCCGCCGACCATGGCGCGCACGCCACCGTCGAGATCGGCTAGCACTGCCGCTGCTTGCGTCGCGTGATAATCGCGGCCGAACTGGCGCAACTGATCCTCGACGGTCGCCTCGGCGACTCTCTGCACGTTCATGTCGATTGCGGTGCGCACCACGAAGACGCGCTCTGTGTACGATTTCGGAAAGGTCAGGATGAGCTTGCGCATCTCCTCGAAGGCGTAGTCGAGATAATAGTTCGGCGAATTCTCGTCGCGGCGATCGACCGCATTGGCCGGATTGCGCCGTGCACCGAACACCTGGCCTTCGGTCATGAAGCTCGCATCGACAAGGTTGTCGAGCACAACGTTGGCGCGGGCGCGGGCCGCGGGCAGGTTGATGTGAGGAGCGTAGCGCGTCGGCGCCTTGAACAGGCCGGCGAGCATGGCAGACTCGGCGAGGTTCACATCGCGCGCTGATTTGTTGAAGTAGAAATGCGCGGCCCCGTCAACGCCGAAGGTGCCGCCGCCCATGTAGGCGCGGTCGAGGTAGAGTTTGAGAATCTCGTTCTTGGTCAGCCGGGTCTCGAGCCAGATCGCAAGAAACGCTTCCTTGACCTTGCGCTCGATGGTCCGTTCGTTGCTGAGAAACAGGTTCTTGGCCAGCTGCTGCGAGATCGACGAGCCGCCCTGGCGCACGCCGCCGGCCTGCGCGTTGGTCAACAGCGCGCGCGCGGTACCTGGAATGTCGATGCCGAAGTGATCGTAGAAACGGCGATCCTCGGTCGCGAGCGTCGCCTTGATCAGGTGATCGGGAAAATCTTCCAGCGGGATTGCATCGTTGTGCTTGATGCCGCGATTGCCGATTGCGTTGCCGTAGCGATCGAGGAACGTCACCGCGAGGTCTGACTTTTTCAGCCAGTCGTCGTCGGAGGTTTCGCGAAACGCAGGCACCGCAAGCGCCAGCATCAGCACCAGCACGCCAGTGCCGATCGTCGCGCCTTCCGACAGCGGTTCGATGAAAACCCAGCGCTTCCAGCGGCCGACGTGGAAGCGATCCATGAACGCCGAGTAGCGTTCGAACAGTTCGCGCGCGCCGGCGCCGGATGAGAACAGCGTCGAATCGATACGGGCATCGATATCCAGCAGGAAATGCCGGATTCGTTTTGTCCATTCGGATGGCAGAATGTTCCGCACCGAAGTTCCGTTCGATTACGACGTGATCGCGGCACAAAGCGCGCCGCTTCAGCGTCTTGCGTGAGTGTTACGGCAATCTCAGGGCGCGCTTTGGCGGCGACCGGAGACTCGTCATCTTGTAACCGAGACACGGCCGCAAACCAATGGTTCGCAACGCATTTTCGATCCAAACGGCTAACGGCCGCAGGCGCGTTCCATGGATCGAATCCTCATCTTGTATACAGATGGAATTGCCCGGGACGGGGGCTGGAATCGGCGTTACAAAGCGCCTTCAACGAGGTCCTAGCGAGATGACGGCGCCGCCCGGCAAAATGTCAGAACAGAGAGATTCGTTCTGGAAAAACAAGACGTTGGAACAAATGTCCGACGCCGAGTGGGAGAGCCTGTGCGACGGCTGTGCCCGCTGCTGCCTGGAAAAGCTAGAGGATGAGGACACCGGCCAAATCTACTTTACCCATGTGTTCTGCACCCTGCTGGATGTGGGCGTGTGCGCGTGCAAGGACTATCCCAACCGTTCGGCCAAGGTGTCCGACTGCGTGCGGCTGACCCCGGAGAACGTCCGGACGTTGAACTGGCTGCCGCCGAGCTGCGGCTACAAGCTGGTTGCCGAGGGTCGTGATCTCTACTGGTGGCATCCGCTGATCTCCGGCGATCCCAACACGGTGCATGAGGCGGGCGTGTCGGTGCGCGGGCGCGTGTTCGGCAGCGAGGACGACGTTCCGGAAGCCGATCTCGAGGATCACATCGTGCAGTGGCCGGGGCTGTTGCCGAAGAAGGCGCGGCTGAAGAAGCGGCCGAAGGGGTGATGACACGCGAAACCCCTCAGAGCACAGTCTGTCCAATATGTGTACTATAGTTGACAGAGCC
>JAKFUP010000248.1 GCA_021732625.1 Hyphomicrobiales bacterium | reverse complement strand
GCCGACACGTTTGCCTGCGCGCGGCCCTTCCACATGCCGCCGCGTCCGCGAAGATGTTGGTAAGCCGAATTCAGCGTGAAGATCATGTAAGCCGATGCAATGATTGGAAGTGCGGCGCCCCAGAGCGGCGACTGGCCGTAGTACCGCAGCGTGGGCTGAAAGGCGAGCGCCATGAGCACCCAGCTACCTGCCGCCAGAAGCCGCGTCAACGGATCGGCGGCAAACAAAAGCACCACCGGAGCGACAAATATCACGGCCATGGCGACAGTCATTCCAGCTACGACCAGCAGCGAGTAGCGAAGCTGCGCGTAGGCGGTGCGCGAAATCATCCGGCCGATGTCGGAAATGCCGTCCGATGAGCGGATACTTCTCACATCCTGCGAGAATCCCAACCAGATCGAGCCGATCAACTTCAGCCGTGCGCCGAGCGCACAATCGTCGATCAAGGCCCCGCGGATCGAGTCGATGCCGCCGATCGCCTGCAGCGCGTCCCACCGCACCAGAACGCAACCTCCGGCCGCCGCTGCCATCCGGCTGCGTGGCTTGTTCACCCACCCGAACGGATAGAGCATGCCGAAGAAAAACACGAAGGCCGGAATCAGAAAGCGTTCGGCAAGATTCTCGCAATTCAGCCGCGCCATGATCGAGGTCATCACGAGATTTTCAGACCGCAGCCGCGTTGCGAGCCGGGCGATGACGTCGCCCGAGTAGACAATGTCCGCATCGGTCAAAAGCACGACGTCGGGACTGAACTGCCCGGCGTGATTGAGACCCTGCTTCACCGCCCACAGCTTGCCCGTCCATCCGGCTGGTAATGTTTGTCCGCGCAATACGGTCAATCTATCGGACGCGCCGATCGCAACCGCAGCGCGCACGGCAAGCTCAGCCGTTCCATCTGCGCTCTGATCGTCAACCACGATCATCGACAACAATCCCGGATAGGGCTGCTGCAAGATCGATGTGACGCTTTGCTCGATATTGGCCGCCTCGTCGCGCGCCGGGACCACCGCAACGATGCGCGGCCATATGCTGCCGGACGGCGGCGGCAAGTCCGCGAATTTCCAGGTGCGCCAGAAATCGCCGTGCAGAGCGATCAAATAAATCCAGGCTGCCAGGGCCATGGCGGAAATGACGATCATTGCAAACGGCATGAAGAACAACGCAAGGAACGGGAACGGGCGGTAGCAGCCACATTTTACGGCCACCACAAGTGATTTTCTATAATAGTTCCAATTAGAAATATCGGAAGCCGTTGGCTGCCGATATTGGCTCGCCTGACGATCACGTTTGCGCGCCAAATCTCTGATAAACGCTCCCGATCTTTCGTTTTGTCCTCCCCGCTGTTCTCGGCTGCGCTTTGGTTTGGATAGCCTGCCTGCGTCAGCGAATGGACCGGCTTTACCGCAGGCCCAGACCCCCGGCGAAGCCTGCTGCTCCGACGCAGTGGAGGGTTTGCCTTGGCGCGAAAGACATGCCGACACATAGCCGCTGATTGCGATCAGGGTTTCGTATCCCAGACCGAGACCCGGGCACCGTAGGATGGCACTGAATATTCTGCGGTTTTGCCATAGCGCTGCTGAACCTTAAGAGCGTCGAGAATGCCGGCGAGTTTGTCGTATTGCCAACCCAGGGCTTCCGCCGCGGGCTTGGCGCCCGGCACGTCGAACACGATGAGGCGATCCGCCGGGCTGCGACCGATGTAATCGAGCATTGCTGCCTGAACACCGTCCCGTGACGTCGGGATACCGGGATTGAATTGAGCGAATTGCACGCGGCACTTGCAATGTTCCTGCGCCGTCCAGTGCAGCAGCGGCGTCATGCCGAACGTCGCCGCCGTTCCAATCTTTCGCGTTTTGAGGAGGTCGGCAAGAATCGGGCGAACCAGATCGAGGTTCGACGGACCGGATATGGTACGGATCGCGTGCGCGGCTGCATTGGCGGGCGGGGACTGCCGAACCAGAGCGGCCGTCAGCACTGCAACAGCCGTCACTGCGCCAGCCCAACGCAACGCCTGCGCGCGCAACGGCGCGATCAAGCCTAGCAGTACGCCCGCGCCGGCACCGGCACCGATCCAGACGGCGAAGATCCACGAGCCGAGAAATCGCCCCTGCCGCTGCGGATGGACCAGCACGGCTGCGAGCGATACCACCGCGAAGATGAAGACGATCCAGGTGCTGCGCGGAAAACTGCGGATGCGCAGCAGCGCTATGGCAAAAAGCACAAGCGCCAATACCGCGACCCAAGGCGCAGCGCTAAAGCCGGTAGAGAAGCTGTCCCAGTACGGATTGAAGCCGCCGGTCAAGCTATAGCCGGCCGTTGACGAGGAGTTGGAGGGGCCGACAAACCAAAGGAACGTCGAAAGCCGTTTCGGCAGCAGGAACGAGACGGCGATCGGCAAGACGTGCCAAAGAAATATCTGACGCCCGGCCGCACCAAGCTCAGGTTCGATCGCGGCGCGTTGACGCCGCCAAAACAGCGCTAGCCGCAGAAACAGGAGGGCGTAAGCGACCGTTGCCAGATTGCCCGGCGGATAGAGTTGGAGCGCCTTTCCGGACACGCTGATCGACGTCGGTCCGCGCAGTGCGATCGCTGCCACTGCGAGCGCGACCAGAGCAAAAGCGATCAGCAGCGGATCGCGCATCATTGCCCGCAACCCGTCCTCGGTCCCGAACCTGGCCAATAGATCGCGAACCGTGCGGTTCAACCTGAGGGAATTCTCACCTGCCCAAGCGATGACAAGCGAGGCGATCAACAATCCCCAGTAGTTGCCTTTGTGAAAAAACAGCAGGGTCAGGACGACAGCGAGAAAACGCCATCTGGGCACCGATTGCGGCTGTTCGTGCGCGACCATCCATGCCCAGATGGCAATGGCCGTCAGCCCCGCACCCAGCCCTTCGAGCATGACGTCCGAACCAAGCAACCGAAATGCCGGACTCGCGATCACAAGAGCCGCAGCGCACGCGGCAGCGAGACCGCGCTGCGCCGGATCGGCAAAGAAGCGCCGTGCGATGAGCGCCGCGAACGTCACTGTGACGGTCCAGCCGATCAGGCTGGGAACGATGGCGATCCGGTGGTCGATGCCGCCAAACAACAGCACGAGACTGAGCACAATCCCGTGAAACGGACCCCACACCCGTGACCGCTCGATCTGTCCAAGAAAGTCGACCGGATTGAACTCGCGCAGAGCCAGCGCCAGCGTCAAACCGAAATCGAAGTGGCCATTGCGGTCGTGATAGAGGTCGCGCCACAGCCCGTCCGGCGCACTGTAGTAATCTCCCAGCATTCCGATGGCGAATGCCAGCGCAACTGCGAAAACGCCAGCGAGCACAATCCTGTCAGATAAGGTCGCGCGCTGCATGCTCAGACCGCCGAGCTCGCCTTAGCTGCGAGCAGCTTGCGTTCCCAAGCCAGCGCATGCGTGACGATGGTACGCAGATCGTCATACTTCGGCTGCCAGCCAAGCCGTTCGCGAACGAGCCGGGAATCCGCGACAACGCGCGCTGGATCGCCAGCACGGCGCGGCGATTCGACAACAGGAAAATCATTGCCGGACACCGCCTTCACCATTTCGATCACTTCGCGCACCGAGAAGCCGCGCCCGTAACCGCAATTCAGAACCACCGAATCTCCACCGCCCCGCAAATACCGCAGCGCGTCGGCGTGGGCCGCGGCAATATCCGCCACATGAATGTAATCGCGCACGCAACTGCCGTCCGGCGTCGCATAGTCGGTACCGAAAATTTCGAGTTTTGAGCGAATGCCGATCGCCGCCTGAACCGCAGCCTTGATCAGCTGCGTCGCCACCGAAGTGGATTGCCCGGTCCGCATTGCAGGATCAGCGCCAGCAACATTGAAATAACGCAGGACAACGTAATTGAGGTCATGCGCCGCAGCCGCGTCACGCAGCATGATTTCGGTCATCAGCTTCGACCAGCCGTAGGGCGACACCGGGGCGGTCGGCATGATCTCGGTCACAGGCTCGCTGTCTGTCTGACCGTAGACAGCGCAGGTCGAGGAAAAAATGAACTGCCTGACGCCATGCTCGATCGCGGTTTCGAACAGAGCACGCGAGGCCACCGTGTTATTGGCATAATAGCCGAGCGGATCGCGAACCGAGTCCGGCACCACCGCTGACGCCGCGAAATGCACGACCGTCTTGATGCTGTGCTCGCGCAGCACGCGCGCGAGGATCGCCTTGTCGGCAATGTTACCCTGATAGAAGGGCGCGCTCCCCGGAACAGACTCGCGGAAACCGGTCTGGAGATTGTCGATGACCACGGCCGGCTCGCCCATATCGGCCAGCCGGTGCATCATGTGGCTTCCGATGTACCCGGCTCCGCCGGTGACTAGAACGGTCATGAAACACTCCGCCCCATCGAGCCGCCGCGATGCGGTTGTTGAGGTTGCAATATGGTGCAAGGCCGGGCAATGGTGCCTCGGCATGCGCGGCTGCTTAACAGTATTTTTTGGGCGAATCGAGCGGGATTTCAGAGGTTTGCGAATGCCGGACACGACCCCGCGCATCTGGATGGATTTGACCACGAGCCTGCGCGCACGCGGCGGCCAGACCAACGGCACATTGCGCGTCGAGCGCAGCTTCGCGCGACAGTTACAGAGCCTGCTGGGCGAGCAACTCAAGTTTTGCCGGTACGATTCTTCCCGCCAATTTTTCGACGAGGCCGATGCAACTGCTGCCTTTGCGGATGCTGTTCCGTCGTCCAAGATTTCCGCGCATCGTGGACCGGGCGCGAGCGATGCGCGCGCCGATCGTCTCGGCCGCCGTATCGAACGAAACGTAAGGCTCGCTATTCGCGTGACGGTCAAACGGATTCACACCGCGCTGCGTGGCGGCGACGGAGCCGCGTATTTTCCCAAAGCAACACCCGGCGATGTGTTGCTGCTCGCCGGCGAAACCTGGGCTGCACGTTATGATTTTGAGGTGATCGCGCGGCTGCGGGCCGAGCGTGGAATCAAAATCGTGGCGGTGTGTCAGGATCTGATCCCGGTGACCCATCCGCAATTCTTCGAAAGCGGAGAATTCGTCGGGCAGTATCGCCGCTATGTCGAATTCCTGTCACGGCATGTCGATCTTGCTATCGCTATTTCCCGTGCGACGGGGACCGAACTTGAAAAAGCTGCCAAAGCTTTTGGCGGCATGAACGGCAAGATCGCCGTCATCGAACTGGGCTCCGATGTCGCGTCCGCCGCCATGCCAAAGCCGCCTGACATCAGGATCCCTCTGCAACCCGGGAAGTTCGCTATCAGCGTCAGCACGATCCAGTCGCGCAAGAACTTCGACCTGCTCTATCGTCTCTGGCATCGTTTCGCGCAGGAAAAACGCACGGACATTCCACGGCTGGTGATCGTCGGTCAGCGCGGCTTCGGCAGCGATGAATTGCTCGCACAGATCGCGCTGGATGAAACGGTGCGCGACAGCCTCACCGTCCTGCACCGGACCACTGATGCCGAATTGACGTGGCTCTATCGAAATTGTGCATACACGCTTTATCCCTCCTTCGCCGAAGGCTGGGGACTGCCGGTGTCCGAGAGCCTCGCCTGCGGCAAGCTATGCCTCGCGTCTGATACGTCGTCGCTGCCGGAAGCCGGTGCCGGACTGGCGCTGCACTTCGGGCCCACTGACGATGCGGCATGGTATGAGGCCATTGCCGAGCTGGCCGACAATCCCGGGAGGCTACCGGAGACTGAAGCGCGCATCCGCGAAAACTACAGACCTCGCAGCTGGCAGGAGGCTGGAGCCGATCTGGCGAACCACCTTCGGGCGATGGTTCAGTGACAGTATGAGACCTTCCAGCCCACGGAGTTGACCGCCATTCGCATCGCCCTTGCCATCGTCAATCTGTTTTCGAGCGGCGGCCTGCAACGCGATTGCATCGGCATCGCCCGGCGGCTGATGACACGCGGCCATGGCGTTGAAATTTTCTGCCGGACGCGGGACGGTGCTTTCCCCGATCTTGCCATAACCGAATTGCCAAACCGGGCATTGACCAACCACGGCCGCACGGCGCGTTTCGCCAACGATCTCGCGGCCGTCACGCGCGGGCGTTTCGACGTCGTGGCCGGTTTCAACAAGATGCCGGGACTGGATCTCCTCTATTGCGCCGACCCTCCTGCGCGGCAGCCGCGATCGCTGATCGATCGGATCAATCCGCGCACGGGCGCGATGCGGACATTGGAAGCCGCCTGCTTCGGTCCGCAGTCACGCACGCACCTGTTGCTGCTCGCCGAACCACAACGGCAAGATTATGAGAGCATCTGGAGTTTGGACCGGTCACGGATCGAAGTCCTGCCGCCGACCATCGAGCGCATGCGAGCCCAACCGCAGTTGCGCGGCAGCGACACACGAACCGAGATGCGCGCCAAACTCGGACTGGCGTCATCGACACTGGCATGGCTGTTCGTGGCCGGATTTCCGCAAACCAAGGGTTTCGACCGGATCGTGGCAGCGCTACCAGTCTTCCCGCACGTCAAGGTGCTATGCGTTGGGTTCGGTCTCAACGATGCGAAATGCAGCCGCCTCGCGGCTCGTGCGAGGAAACTCGGCGTTGAAAAACAGATCGTGTCGCTCGGCCGCCGCGACGACATCCCTTCCCTGATGGCAGCCGCCGACCTTCTGGTGCATCCCTCGCGGCTCGATATCACCGGCACTGTGATCCTCGAAGCCATTGTCAACGGGTTGCCGGTCATAACCACATCAGTCTGTGGATATGGCCCGCATGTCGAAGCCGCCGATGCCGGAGCCGTGGTCGGCGAGCCTTTTGATCAAGCAGCTTTCGTCGCAGCGCTTGGACGCGCGAACGATCCCGCACAGCGCGCGCAATGGAGCGGGCATGCCGCGCAGTATGCGGCATCGACCGATCTCTATTCCGGGCTTGACCGCGCTGCTGACGCTATCGAAAACGCCGCCGGAAAATCAGTCCGACGCTAGACAGTCTTGATCCCGGCTTGACTCTCCGCCTTGACGAGATGCGGCGCCAACAGTTCCGCCACCGCACGGCGTTTGTCGTCGGCAAATTCAAGACGGCCCATCAGACCGACTTCATGCAGCCATGGCCCGCACCATTGAAAAGGCGCATCGGTCATCTGCAAGCCCTCGCGGAACGGTACGAACACCGTCTCCTGCTCGCGAATATTTTCCCGCTTTACGTGACGATAGAGAACGTCCCAGTTGCCGCCGCCGGTATCGAGACCAAGAAACCAGTCCTGCGAGAAATCGAGCGGTTTGTCGCGCACACCGGCGAAGCAAAACATGCTGAAGCCCGCCCACAGAAACCACCGGCCAGCAGCATCGATACTCGCAGTCGAAACGCCAGGGCGAATCACGCCGAAGAAATCCTGACCACTGAGCGCGGCGAATGGATCGTGTGGTGCGGTTGGAAACATATCGTCGTCGAGAAAGCCGAATACCTCCGGTTCGCCGGGATGAATGACGTTGTGCCAGATCCAGTTCAGCGCGAGACCGTGCGAGCGGCTCGGCACGTTGGTCGGATTGGCCGGCAGCCGCAGATAGGGAACGGAGAATTCTCGCGCGACATCGGCGATAGCAGCGGCTCGCCGGTCGTCCGGAGTATTGTCGGCAACAACGTAGATCGCATCAGGTACGTAGAGTTTCACCAACGGCGCCTGCCACGCGATGGTCTGCGGATCGTTAAACGCGACCGAGACCAGAACCCTGCGTCTCCTGAGCGCAGATATCAGCGAAGCGACGTCCCCCGCACGCGCAGGTAACGCACGAAACGCGCGATCGTGCGCGCGATAGCGCTGCATCTTCAAACGATGGAGTAATGGACGCAGCCGCAGCCAGTCAGCGGGCTTGTAGTCCTGGAAACGAGGAGGCATTCAGCAAGGTCCGATTGAGCCGCACGACTTAGCGTGTTTTGCTGTCAAACGGAACGGCTTTGCGCAACTATCGCTTGCCCAGGACAAGTGGCACCGCGCGCATCGGATGCAACATGAAGAGCGTCCACATCAACTTGAGGGTTGACCATGCCGCCGGCCTGTCATCCCGGCGCAGCAAATTAATGATGGCGATCTGCGCAAGCTTGCGCTCGCGATGATTGAGGTTGGAGCCGGTTACTGTATCGAGATCAACCGCCGATAGCTTTGCCACTTTTGCTATGTCTGTATCTGCCAGTTCGAGGAAGCGAAAGATTCGAGCGTCCGTCGCATAAAAACTATTGCCGACATCGGTACGCCAATCCGGTGGCGCAGCCAGACTATCCGATGGATCGACGCCGATGCTGACCCGGGACGCGGCGGCTCGGGCCGCAAGACGGGTCGAGAATAGCTGACGCGCCGCCTTGCGTACTGTGACGTTACCGCCATGCTCGCGGTAGAGAACCAGCGGCTCCGGTATGATCGCAATCTCGCCATGCTCGGCGAGCCGGAGCCACAAATCGTAATCTTCCGCGGCCTCGAATGCGGCACGATAGCCTCCGGCTTGGCGTGCAGCCTCGGTGCGCATCATAACCGACGAATGGATAAAAGGATTGGTCCGCGCGAGCGTATCGCGCAACTGCTGCCGATCGAACGGTGGTGAAATAATACCATTCGATCTGCCCTCCGGGTCGATTTTGACGGCCCAGCTTCCAATCAGGTTGAGGCGCGGATTCATATCCATTGCCGCTACCTGCCGCGCCAGCCGCTCTGGCCTTGCCAGGTCGTCGGCGTCAAGACGGGCGATCAGTTCGCCCCGAGCCTCAGCAATCCCACGATTGAGCGTAGCAATAAGACCCAGCGCATCCTGCCCGATGAGCCGAACCCGCATATCGCGCGCCGCATAGTCCGCGGCGATCTCGCGAGAACGATCGGTTGAGCCGTCGTCAATCACGAGAAACTCAAAATCGGAAAAGGCTTGCGCCAGCACGCTATCGATCGCCAGTGCCAGCCACTGCGCGCCATCCCGCACCGGCATCAGCACAGTAACGCGCGGCGCGTTCACCGCTTGGCACCCGCGGCCGCAAGAGCTTCTTCCACGATATATGTGGCAATGGCACTCGGCGTATGATTGGCAAGTACGAAAGCTCGAGCCGCTTGCGCCATCACGCCGAGCCGCTCCTTGTTTGCCAGTGCCGCGACGACGGCCTGTGTCAGACCACCGGGCTCGACTGGATAAAATACGGCATGTTCCCCATCGCGCATCGGCCGATGCCGTTCCAGCGGCGGCAAATTGCACACGGGAATCGATCCGCACATTGATGCTTCATAATGCCTGAAACATTCCCAGCCATATCCCTCTGGCGACCACGTCAGCCATGCTGACGCGCAGCGCCGATAGAACTCATCGGGCGGTAACGGCGCATCGGGAATATCGACCTTGATGCCGCGCTCGGCGAGCGCCCGCAGCTCCTTGATGCCGGTCTCCCGAACCCAGGACGAGCCATCAACGCGCCCTGCAAAAAAGATATCAGACGTTTTCGGTAAATCATGCGGCATGCGCGAAGCATCCCACCCGAACGGCAGTCCGAGCGACAACGGCCTGATCTTTGCAATCCGTTCTGCATACCGGTGCTGCAAGCGAAAGCGATGTGACGGCAAATTGGCATGCGCCGTCTTGAGGAACACCCGCCAGCGGTCAGCAGGCAGCTCGCGTTTGAAGTAAGCCACGCTGAGATCGAGTAAAAATAGATTGCTGCTATTGATCAGGGGGAAATCGTCCTGATCCACCACTGCGACCGGCGCGCCGACCGCCCCGCGCAAAAGCTGAGGACCGAATGCGCGCACCAGCGGGACGTGACCTTGAAGAACGCGACGGTTGAACAGCGCACGCGCTATCCAGCGCCAGTGCCAGGGCGAAAAGAACGTCGGATGGCAAACGATGAGTGACGTTGCAGGATCTCGCAACATCCGACGCATGAGCGCAAACGTACTGAGCGAGACCCGGTAGATACCTTGATCCGCAACGGCAGCAGGAGGCACAACCGCCGTGGAGAAATACGTCGTTTCTTTGGGAAACGCGCTCTTCACGAACGGTTTGTCGCCGATTTCTATTATCTGCAGGGCGGATGTCATCTCGGAGCTGAAGCTTTTGCCGCATCAGGTAGCGAACATCTGGCGAAGTGGATGGACCGTTGAAAAAGAATAAACGATACAGTGTTCACAGGGGCGGCATACAGTTTAAGGCAACTCTTGGTCGATCAGGTCAAAAAAATCCGCAGCTGCCAGTTGCCATGAACGCGGAGTATAGCCCGATCGGATCAGCTGTTCAAATACCGCAGGCGCCTTCGGGTTCTCGATCCACTCTTTCAACGTGTCGTACCAGATCTGCTGGTCCGTCGGATCAAGGCACGGTGAAAACCCTCCGACGGTTTCAAGCAACGCTCCTCCGTTGGACGCTATGACAGCCTTCCCGTGGCGGAAAGCTTCAATGACCGGCAGGCCGAACCCCTCGTAAAGCGACGGATAAAGGCAAAAAGCCGCTTTACCGTAAAGCCGCTGCAGCGTGACGTCATTGACGTTCGATAACATGATCAGAGAAACGCCCGCGCTGGGATGCTTCTTCATTTCATCGATCAACTCATCGACAAGCCAGCCTTGCCTGCCGACAAAGACCAGCTTGAAATCGCGCCCCTGCGGAACGCCGGCTGCCAACAATCTTTTCCAGACTTCAAAAAGGAGCCGATGACCCTTTCGTGGCTCGAGGGTGCTAACGAACAACGCATACTGCCCAGCGGCCAAACCCGCCGGCAGCACAGCGTTGGAGTGCTCCGAAGCCGGTTCGAAATCCGCGCCCAAATAAACAATGTTGGACTTGCCCAGGGCTATCCCCTTCGCAGCGCAGTACGTGCGCGCATCGGCCATAATCTGCTTGGCTGTGAATATGATCAGGTCGGCGCGCGGGAAAACCTCGTGGAAGCAATCACGAAAAGCCTCTCTGTTTTGCTTCAAAAAGAATTGCGGAAAAAGCAGCGGGATGATGTCGTAGCAGAGAACGACGGTTCTGGCGCGATCTTGATCCGCAGGCCGGACGAGCTGCTCATACGTTGCAAGCCACTCGGATCCTGCAAGGATGAGAACATCGGATTTCGCAAGCACCAGCGGCTCTTCAAGCATGATGTCATGAGGGAGCAACCTGCGCCTCCCTCCATCGGGCATCGTAAGCTCGCGGGCATACTTTTCATCGACCAGCCACGGCAAAATGTATTCTGCCAATCGCCCAATGCTGCCTTCCTTGAGCCTCAACCTTTCAATTTCGAGGTAAAGCTGCCGCCGCGGTCGTTGAGCCCATAGCAAAGCCCGCTTCAGCGGCGCGGGCAAGCGTTCGCGAAAGCGCTGCTTTGGACTCTGGGGATCGGGAAAGTATGAGGTGTCGATCTTTGCCGAACCAACAGCGACCTGCTCTGCCCATTTCAGATTGAAACGACGGGGGGTACCGGCCTCAGTATCATAAAATACGAACACCACCTCTGGCCGGTTCAACAAGGCAAACTGAGCCAACTCACGCAGTGTGCGAACAATCCCATCTGCATGACCGGAAGCTCGCGCGAGGGTCGAAATGTCGAGCAGAATCCGTTTGGCCACAGTCACGCACTCCATTCGGCAAGGCGGCAAATCTCTCCCTTGCCCCCGGATTGAAGTCAAGCCAACAGGACGGCGTACGGACCCACAGGCACATTCGCGATCGCTGATATTGGCTCTTGCAACTGGGCTATGTTAGACACTCCGCCACATCACAATCCGCTCCGCTTGGAAACGCATTATGGACTCTGAACGAATTGTTGTGACCGGCGGCGCCGGCTTTATCGGATCGCATCTCTGCAGCCGGCTGATTGCCTCCGGGCATGAAGTGCTGTGCGTCGACAATTACTATACCGGCGGCCGAAAGAACATTGCCCACCTCATCAAGCACGACCGCTTCGAAGCAATGCGTCACGACGTTTCCTTTCCGCTCTATGTGGAGGCGGATGAAGTTTACAATCTCGCCTGCCCGGCCTCGCCGATACACTATCAATTCGATCCGGTGCAGACGCTGAAGACCAGCGTTCATGGTGCCATCAATATGCTCGGCCTGGCCAAGCGCACCAAGGCAAAGATTTTTCAGGCATCGACCAGCGAGGTCTATGGCGATCCGACAGTTCATCCTCAGCCGGAAAGCTACTGGGGCAACGTCAATCCGCTTGGTCCGCGAGCCTGCTACGATGAAGGCAAGCGCGCCGCCGAAACGCTGTTTTTCGACTACCATCGCCAGCACAAGGTTCGGGTGAAGATCGCCCGCATCTTCAATACATACGGCCCAAACATGCACCCGCAAGACGGGCGCGTTGTATCGAACTTCATCGTCGCCGCGTTGCGGGGAGAACCGCTGACACTCTATGGCAAAGGCGGACAGACCCGTTCGTTCTGCTACGTCTCGGATCTCGTCGATGGCATAGTGCGGCTGATGGCGACACCGGATGATGTGGTCGGGCCGATAAACCTCGGCAACACCAACGAGTTCTCGATTCGCGAACTTGCGGAGAAAGTTCTTGAGCTAACCGGATCGAAGTCCAAGATCATATACGGCCCGCTGCCAGCCGACGATCCGCAGCAACGCAAGCCCGACATCACGCTGGCGCAGAACACGCTTGGATGGGAACCGAAAATTCAGCTGGCGGAAGGTCTGCGTGAGACCGTGGCCTATTTCAAAATGCTGCTTGCAACCTGATCTATTTCTGTGCCCGCCAGAAATCGAGCACGGTACGGAGCGTGTCCTGCCAGGCATGCATCGGTTGCCATTGCAAGATTCGCCGCGCCAGCGCCGCGTCACACCTGACAACAGGCGTATCGGAGTTCCGAAGGCGCGCAGGATCAACCGCAATCTCAATTTTTATCGGCGACAGCGCCAGCAATTCATCAAGGATATTTCGAACGAGGTGAACATTACCGGATGCGATGTTTATTGCGCAGCCATTATCAATATCGTCAAACATCGTAAGGGTGCGTGCATACGCCTCAACCACGTCGCGCACGTCGAGAAAATCGCGAGCAGTAGAGAGATCGCCCACGCTGATCTTTGGCGCATACTCACCTCGCTCGATTCGCACGATCTGCTGCGCAAACGCAGGAACGACAAACTGAACGCTCTGGCCAGGTCCCGTGTGATTCACTGGACGCAGACGGATCGCCTTCAAGCCGTTCCGCGCCATCTGCCCTATCATGATGTCAGCAGCAGCTTTGGCTGCGCCATAGGCATTAATCGGCTGCAGCAAAGCTGTTTCGTCAAGCCGTTTTCCATCGACAAAGCTCGCACCATAAACTTCCGCGCTGCTGCAAAACACAAAACGGCAAGCGGGGGCAAACGCTGCAACCGCCAGCGCCAAATTTTGTGTCCCGGCGAAATTCACGGCCCAAGCCAGCCTGACATCGGCGGTTGCTGCCGTCACCGCGGCAATGCCAGCAAGATGGATGAGGTGAGTAGGCTGCTCTGTCTTGACTATCTCATCGACACGCACGGCATCGGTGATGTCGGCCAGGAGGTTGCGGCACCTCAATTGAGATTCTGCCCGATGTGAATCGAGGAGTATCAGTTCTCCATTCGGCGGAAGCAGTTCGAGAAGTCTTGCCACCAGATATCGGCCGACAAAGCCTTGCGCACCGGTGATCAGAATGCGCGGTGAGCCAATAAAGGTCACGGGCGACCGTCTCTCAACTGTTGCGACACGCGGTGCAGATCGGCATCAACCATCTCTCGAATCATCTCTTCAAGAGTAATCGTTGCTTCCCAGCCGAATTTTTCTTTGGCCTTTGCAGGATTACCGAGCAAAAGATCGACCTCGGCAGGCCGAAAAAGCGCGGGATCGATCCTGAGATGATTGTCCATGTTGAGCCCGACATGCTCGAACGCAATGCGGCACATGTCTCGGACGGTGGTTGTGCGTCCGGTCGCAATAACATAATCGTCAGGCACATCCTGTTGCAGCATCATCCACATCGCGCGAACATAGTCCTTAGAATGCCCCCAATCGCGCTTGGCATCGATATTGCCAAGACGCAGTTCCTTTTCGATACCCAGCTTGATCCGGGCGACGCCGTCAGTGACCTTGCGGGTCACAAATTCGATGCCGCGTACCGGCGATTCGTGATTGAATAGAATCCCGCTACTGGCGTGCAGTCCAAAGCTTTCGCGATAATTGACTGTCATGCCGTGCGCGAACATCTTCGCGACGCCATAAGGCGAGCGCGGATAGAATGGCGTTTTCTCGCTCTGGATTGGCTCCTGGACCAGACCGTACATCTCAGATGACGAGGCTTGATAGAAGCGCGCCTGCGGCGCATCCATCCGCACGGCTTCGAGCACATTGAGCGCGCCGATACCTGTAACCTGACCCGTCAGTAAAGGCTGGCTCCATGACGACTTCACGAACGATTGCGCGGCCAGATTGTAAACCTCATCCGGCTTGGCATTGCGCATCGCCCGGCTAAGGGCTGACGTGTCCAATAGATTGCCATCAATAAAGTGGATGTCGTTCTGGATCCTTAACCATCGCAGCTTTGCATCCACGACCTCGGCGGAGCTGCTGCGGCGAACGAGGCCGTGAACCTCGTAGCCCTTCTCAAGGAGCAGCTTCGCAAGATATGCGCCATCTTGACCGGTAATGCCTGTGACCAACGCTTTTTTCATCTCTCGGTCTCCAGACTTTTCACTTCTCTCAAGTGGCCGCCACAACGCTCGTCATTTGCTCGAATTTCCCGGGAGAATATAGATTAGCTTTCCTGGCGGAAACTCAGTCTGTCCGCGCGAGCGACACGCGTGCATTAACGCTGACGGGTTGGTAATCCCCCACAATCTCGCTTTAGCACAACGAGATCATCACGTTATCAAAGCCCGTAGAAGTTTGTAGGTAGATGGTCCACCGCAGCAAAAGTCAACACGATAAAGCGCGACTTCTCCGGCTAAGGATCGGTTCTTACACGCATTTTGTTTGGCTTTGCAACGCCCTCCGGGAGAAGCAGCAGCAGCTAATTGTTTAGATACCGCATCAATTTCGGCTAAGACAGTATCAGCCAAGACGATCGATACCGTAAGCCAAACAGCAATTGCCAGCCGATCACACAACTTGTGCAACTGACGGTTTAAAAATACAGGAAAGTGGAGTCCGCAATGCGGTGGTGGCGTCGAAATAAAGCTGACAACACGGTCCAACACCGCGAACGCGCCGACAAGCGTTTCATCAAAAAGCAGTTGCGAGGCATCACATCGCTTGTGAATTCTAAGGGGCAGCCGAACATCAACGAAATCTGGCAGATAGCCAAGGATATCGAGGCCATCAAACTCAATCTGAAAAATTTCGGCTACGAGCTGGCGCTGGAAGCGTCCAAAGGTCTTGAGGCATGCGAGATCAATGGGCCAAGAGTAGTCGGACTGTCATCAAAAGCCTCGACACAGCAAGACCTCGAAAGCGACTGGGCAGCATACTGGCTCGATCAGCTCCGTACGAAGGTTATCTATCACCGCAAACTCTGGGAGTTTGCATATGTGCTGCAGGCGCTGTGGGAAAACGACAAGATCAAAGCCGGACGCCGCGGGATCGGTTTTGGATGCGGAACCGAGCCGATTCCAAGCTATCTGACATCAAAGGGTGTCGAGGTGACGATTACCGACTTGCCGCCGAACTCCGAAGAGTACAAAAAATGGCACGACACCGAACAACACACGACCAACATTAAAAAATCGCATCACAGTGGCCTTGTTGATTCAGACACGTTCGAGCGACTCGCGGCGCTTCGTTACGTCGACATGAACGATATTCCGCAGGACATCACCGGATACGATTTCTGCTGGTCCATCTGCGCGCTGGAGCATGTCGGCTCGATCAAAAAGGGACTCGACTTCATCGAAAACTCTCTGAACACGCTCGTTCCCGGCGGGGTCGCAGTTCATACAACCGAGTATAATTTTGCGAACGATGACCGAACCATCGACAACTGGGTAACTGTTCTGTTCCAACGAAAGCACTTTCAGGAAATACACGACAGACTGACGTTAAAGGGACATCGTGTCGCCGCTCTGGATTTTTCAGTGGGGTCAAATCCGTTGGATCGCTTCATCGATCTTCCGCCGTACTCACATGAAAACAACGAGTTTCTCGCCAAGCAATGGCCGGCCGCACCGCACCTCAAACTCACTATCGACGGATTTGCGAGTACCTGCTTTGGAATGCTGATAACGAAAGCTGGCTAGGCAGTTAGGCGGCGTTTAAAATTATCGAACCGTATCGAATATCGTCTGGGCCGTGACCGACCAATCGGTTGGCTTATATTCGGAGGCAATCCGCGCTTCAGCGCGCTCTCGTTGGTCGCGATCAACGATGAAACTCTTGATCAATTGATAGGCCGCTTCCATATCGTTGGGATCAATATAAAAGCACAGGTCCCCTCCGACTTCAGGAATGGAGTCAATCTTTGATGCAATGCATACTTTGTTGAAGGCAAGACTTTCGGCAACGGGGTATCCCCATCCTTCAGCAAGCGTCGGAAAGACGGTGAACATCGTACGCCGGTACAACTGGGAGAGCTGCGCATCATTCAGGTCACGCAACACAATAACATTGTTTCGCAGCACGGCGCTGCTGCCCAATGCTGCAAAGAAGCCATCGCTTCCGATTCCAGGCTTGCCTGCAATAACAAGGTAAGGCGTCTGCTCGCCCAATTCCTTTAACAGCCGCGCCCAGATCGGCAGCAGAAACCTTTGATTCTTCCGAACATCTATCGAACCGACAACCATAATATAGTTTTTGGAATCAAGACGCTGATCGATTGAACCTAGTCGCGAGTCGACCGAACCGTCAGACGCGGGATACTTTTCGACAAGGGCCCGGGAAAACATCGGATCACCTAACCGTATCTCCGTCACTTTGGGGATCTTGATCCGGCGTTCGGAAGCGTACGCCGTCAAGGCTTGGCCGGTAAATTCGGAAATCACAAACACCGCATCAGAGATACTGATCAGCGCGTGCAGTTTTTCCCTCCAATCCTCTACGTGACCCCGCGGAAACCAGTTCGGATACTGAATTTGAATGAGATCATATACAATTATTGCGAACTTCATGCGGCTGGCGAAGATTTCCGTTCGAACAATATCGACATAGTTCGGCACGTCCCAGAATGCGCCGAGACAAACAATCGTGTCCCCACTAGAGAATTTCGCCGGCTTGCAAGGTTCTACGGGGCGCAACCAGTCATCGATGGCACCAGCTATTTTTTTTCGGCCTATCTTTTTGGGCACCAGCGAGATCAACGTTTTCACTATTCGCCTTCCCGGATCGGACATGAACGGCGATCTGTCTTTTCGGGCACTTGCCAACTCAAGCGACGAAAATTCGACTTCTACATAAATTCTGTAAAAAATATCGTAGGAACAAAGCTTGAATTCATGCCCCGACTGCCGCATCGACACCAATAGATCGAATACGGTTCTTTGAATGCCGGTTACCGAATTTACATTTGCAGAGAACCGGGCCAGATCCGAGACATCCATCCAAATCACTTGTCTCGCCCCTCCCGGAAATCCAATAAGACCATTTTATCGTGAATCAAGGGCGGCCTGCCAGCGCTAAAATCCCTCCTAGGCTGAGCGGCTAGCCCGCTAACTCTAGAAATCTAGTGGAAGCCACCACAATTCCATAACGCAGATTCGCAAACTAAATCCAGATATGCGAGTTATGGAAGTTACATAGGTGCTGACAGCACGCACA
>JAKFUP010000247.1 GCA_021732625.1 Hyphomicrobiales bacterium | reverse complement strand
AATTCAGCCCATCGACCGCCGCGCTTGATTGAGAACTTGAATTACTGCGACGGCCCGGTTCTTTCATCACCGGATTCCTCAGCCCCCAGCCCCCCGGGGGTGTCAGGGCCGGGCCTCGTCGCAGTGGCCCACAAAAATGGCTCTCAAGACCGGCACGAGCCGGTCTTTTTTCTTTCCGGCCATCGTTAGTCAGCGCGAAGACAGCAAGTAAGCCCAAAGAGGCTTCAGCTCTTTATCAACCGGAAACGAAAAGGCCCCCGCGTCTTTGCAAGGGCCTCGCCGAAAGGAATGCGTCCTAATTTATTGCAGCGCTGTATAAGCCGCGCCTCTCATAGCGCCGGGCTTTTCACGACTGCCGTCCTGAACAAACACCACCGCTGCATCGACGCCGTTGCGCGCGATATTCTCCAGCGGCACGTTCCAGCTTCCGGCCTTGCCGGTCCAGTCGCCGACTTTCAAGATGTTGCGAACGACGTTGGTGTACGTCACTTCGCGTCCGCGATTTTCGCCGCGGCCAATCGCGATTGGGACCGACTTGGATACCGCGCAAATCCAGATTTCACCGTGCTCACCATCGGTCTTCGCAGCCGGCACGGAAACGTTCAGCTTACCACCCGAGACAGTCATGGTGATCGGCACCGACATTGCGCCAGTTGCTTTGCGCGTCGATGTCATGGCGCTCTCGATGCTGCTGCGGTCGCTGCCAAGGACATGCACCGCGCCGTTGACGACAACTTGCGGCGTGTAAACTTCGCGATCGCCGCGCATCAGCGCGTATGCCTTCTGGCGCGCACTGAAACGCGGATCTGCCAGCGTATCTTTCCAGCCGAGATAATCCCAGTAATCGATCGGAAGGCTGATCGCGATCACCGAGGGGTCCTTGGCCAGTTCGCCAATAACCTTGTCGGCTGCGGGGCAAGACGAACAGCCCTGTGAGGTGAACAGCTCCACAACCGCCTTCGGATCGCCGGCAGCAGCAGGGACCGCAGATACCACCATCGCTATTAACCCAAAGGCCGCCGGCCAGCGCGGAAGCCGGCAAACCGTAAGGCCGCGAAAGGGGAATGGCATCAAGCCAGATTCACCGATCATCGCATTGGTCTCCGCAAGGAACCGAGACTGAGCCGGCCCTCAATGATGAGAAGACGCCTTTCATAGGCCTCCCGTCCATCACCTGCCACTCACTTCGCGGTGAGACTGTTGCTGCAGAGCTCAAGCCGCAAGCTGCCGGATCACGTATTGCAGGATGCCGCCATTTCGGAAATATTCCAGTTCGTCCAGCGTATCGATGCGGCACAGCAACGGGACGCGCTGCAACCGTCCCCCGGCACTAACCACATCGATCGACAATTTCTGGCGGGGTTTGAGATCGCTCTGAAGGCCGCGGATCGTGACCTGCTCATCGCCCTTGAGGCCAAGCGACTTCCAGCTCGTGCCATCTTCGAAGGTGAGCGGAAGAATGCCCATCCCCACCAGATTGGAGCGGTGGATACGCTCGAAGCTCTCGCAGATCACGGCGCGGACACCGAGCAGGCGGGTACCTTTCGCCGCCCAGTCACGCGACGAGCCGTTGCCGTACTCGGCGCCGGCAAACACCACCAGCGGTACATTTTCCTGCTGATACTTCATGGCCGCGTCGTAGATCGACATCGACTCGCCGTCGGGCCAATGCTTCGTCAGACCGCCTTCGGGAATATTGCCGTCCGCACCCTTCATCATGAAGTTCTTGATGCGGATGTTGGCAAACGTACCGCGCATCATCACTTCGTGATTGCCGCGTCGGGTGCCGTACTGGTTGAAGTCGGCCGGACGCACCTGATGTTCGGAAAGATATTTGCCTGCGGGGGAAGTCAGCTTGATCGAACCGGCAGGCGAGATGTGGTCGGTGGTGATCTTGTCGCCGAACATCGCCAAAATACGCGCGTCGATCACGTCGACAACCGGATCGGGCTTCGCTTTCATACCCTCGAAGTAAGGCGGGTTCTGCACATAGGTCGAGCCCATGTTCCAGCGATAGGTCTCGCTCTCGACGGTCTTGATCTTGCGCCAGTTGGCGTCGCCCTTGAACACGTCCGCGTAACGCTTCTTGAAAATCTTTGCCGTCACGAATTTCTTGATGAAGGCATTGATCTCCTTCGTCGCCGGCCAGATATCCTTCAGGTAGACCGCTTTGCCGTCCTTGCCGGTGCCGAGCGGCTCCTTGGTCAAATCCTTCGTCACTGAGCCAGCGAGTGCATAGGCGACAACCAGCGGCGGCGAAGCCAGATAATTCGCTTGAACGTCGGGACTGACGCGGCCTTCGAAGTTGCGGTTACCCGAGAGCACAGCAGCAGCAATGATCCCATTGCCATTGATCGACTTCGAAATATCTTCCGGCAACGGTCCTGAATTGCCGATGCAGGTCGTACATCCGAAGCCGACGAGATTGAACCCGACCTTGTCGAGGTCCTTCTGCAGGCCCGAATTGTCGAGATATTCGGCGACAACCTGACTGCCCGGAGCCAGAGAGGTTTTCACCCACGGCTTCGCCTTCAAGCCCTTTGCAGCCGCGTTGCGCGCTAGCAAGCCCGCGGCGATCAGCACACTCGGGTTCGAGGTGTTGGTGCAGGACGTGATCGCAGCAATCACCACATCACCATGGCCGAGATCGAAATTACGGTTCTCGACCGCGTAGCGGCTCGAGGCGTCGGCGATTTTCTTGTATTCAGTTTCCATTGCGGCAGTGAATCCTTCCGCAACTGCTGGCAGCGCAACGCGGCCTTCGGGGCGCTTCGGACCGGCGAGCGATGGCACGACATCGGCAAGATCGAGATTGAGGATTTCGGTGAACACCGGGTCTGGCGTCGCTGAGGTACGGAACATCCCTTGCGCCTTGGCGTACTTCTCGACAAGCGCGACGCGCGGCGAAGCACGGCCTGACGTCTTGAGAAAATCGAGCGTTTCTTTATCGACCGGGAAGAAGCCGCACGTCGCGCCATACTCCGGCGCCATGTTGGCAATGGTCGCCTTGTCGGCAACCGAGAGATAGTCGAGTCCGGGTCCGAAGAATTCGACGAACTTGCCGACCACGCCCTTCTTGCGCAGCATCTGGGTCACCGTCAGCACCAGGTCGGTCGCAGTGACGCCTTCCTTCAACTGGCCTTTAAGTTTGAAGCCGATCACTTCCGGCAGCAGCATCGACAGCGGCTGACCAAGCATCGCGGCTTCCGCCTCGATGCCGCCGACGCCCCAGCCGAGCACGGCGAGACCGTTGACCATGGTGGTGTGCGAGTCGGTGCCGACCAGCGTGTCCGGATAGGCAACCTCAAACGTGCCGGTCTTCTTGCCGATCGTATGCTTCTCCTTGCGGGTCCACACCGTCTGCGCGAGGTATTCGAGATTGACCTGATGGCAGATGCCGGTGCCGGGCGGCACAACGGAGAAGTTCGAGAACGCACTCTGGCCCCACTTGAGGAATTCGTAGCGTTCCTGATTCTGCTTGTACTCTTCGGTGACGTTCTTCTTGAACGCCTGGTTGTCGCCGAAGAAATTTACGATCACGGAGTGGTCGATGACGAGATCGACCGGCACAAGCGGGTTGATTTTCTCGGCGTCGCCGCCAAGCGCCTGCATCGCGTTGCGCATCGCGGCGAGATCGACCACCGCCGGCACGCCGGTGAAATCCTGCATCAGCACGCGAGCCGGACGAAACGCGACTTCATGCTCAAGTTTGCGGGTCTTCATCCATTTGGCGACGGCGAGGATGTCGGCCTTCTTGACAGTGCGGTTGTCTTCAAAGCGCAGCAGGTTTTCCAGCAGCACCTTCATCGAAAACGGCAGCTTCGAAATGCCTTTCAGACCATTTTTCTCCGCGGTGGGGAGGCTGTAATAAACGTAGGTCTTGGCGCCGACCTTGAAGGTCTTGCGGCACTTGAAGCTGTCGAGCGATGCCATGCTGGGAATCCTAATTCATTTGTTGGCTATATCCCCGAAGAAGAGGATATCGAGGCACGAGAGGCGAGAATGACTTGGCGAGAGGATAACTCAGCAAGACGACAGCCGCGCGTTGTGTGCTGCATGAAGTTCCGGCGTTATAGAATCTTTCCAAGCGCGCCGCCACACTGACAATGGTCTCGCAGCGATGCATGTGAGATGCCAAACAAACAATTCTGGCGACGGCGATCGGACGAGGAACGATGCGGCTTACCGGACGGAGTCTCGAATGCATTCGGGGTGGCCGCGAAATCTTCGGAAGTCTCGATTTTGAGGCGGTTTCCGGGGAGGCGCTGGCTGTCACCGGCCCCAATGGCGCTGGAAAATCGTCGCTGCTGCGAATCATCACCGGGCTGCTTCCATTGGCTGAAGGCACCGTCAGGCTCGAAGGCGGCGACGCCGAGCTGACCCTGGCCGAACAGACCCACTATCTCGGGCACAGAGACCCGCTCAAGCCGTCACTGACCGTGATCGAGAATCTCCGCTTCTGGCAGGCCTTTCTCGGTGGCGGCGGCGATCCCGAGCAAGCCTTGATCGCCAGTGGCCTCGGCCATGCGGCTGATCTGCCAGCCGGATTTCTTTCGGCCGGTCAACGGCGGCGGCTGTCGATCGCACGGCTGCTGACGGTGAAACGGCCGATCTGGCTGCTTGACGAGCCAACATCCGCCCTCGATCAGGACGGTCAGGCGATGTTCGCCGAAGTCGCCACAGCCCATCTCAAAAGTGAGGGCATTCTTGTGGCAGCGACGCATGGACCGCTGGGCGTCCCATCTCGCCAGTTCGCGATGTCTGGCATGCCAACCATGCCCGCCGCCGGGATGCTGGCATGACCGCCTTGGGGGCATTGATCCGGCGCGATCTGCTCATCGCCATCCGCGCGGGCGGCGGCGCGTTGATCGGCGTATTGTTCTTTCTGACCGTCGTGGTGCTGATCCCGTTCGCGATCGGCCCCGATCTGCCGCTGCTGAAGCGGATCGGCCCATCCATCCTCTGGCTGGGGGCCTTGCTGGCCAGCCTCCTGACCCTTGAGCGGCTGTTCACCGCCGATCAGGACGATGGTTCGCTCGATCTTCTCACCATGAGCAAAACGCCGCTGGAACTCACCTGCCTCGCCAAGGCGCTGGCGCACTGGATCGCGTCGGGGCTGCCGCTCGTTGTGGCAACGCCGCTGTTCGGGCTGCTGCTCAATCTTGAGCCAACGGAAAGCCTCACCGTGGCGCTGACGCTTCTGGCCGGCACTCCAGCGCTGACATTAACCGGCATGATCGGCGCCGCCCTTGCAGTGACACTGCGGCGAGGAGGGCTCTTGCTGGCCGTGCTGGTGCTGCCGTTGTCGATCCCGGTGCTGATTTTCGGCGTCGCCGCCTCGAACGCCGCCGCGCTGGAGCCATCATCGTTTGGCACACCGTTCTCGATATTGTGTGCAATCACACTGAGCACCTTGGTGATCGGCCCAGTGGCTGCGGCTGCCAGTCTGCGCCAAGGGATCGATTAAAGGGTCTTGATTAACAGCGGCCGGATTAATCACGGCCTGAATTAATCACGACCGGAATTGGCAAGGCTTTTGATCACGCGCGCAATTGCAAGAACGCCTGAAAAATCTGATGATCCACCCATGCAAGCATCAATTGACTGCAACAAGCTCGGCCAAAATGAGGGCTTAGGGATTTCGGAATGTCGCGCTTCGAACTGACGCCGGCCAGGTTCGCCACGTGCGGCTGTGGTTGCGACGTCAGCCGCCGGCATTTCCTGCAAGGCGGCGCGGCCTTCGCCGCAACATCGGCCATGCCGGTTGGCGCCAATGCACAATCGGCTGCACCCGTTCAAACGCCTGCGCAAACCACCACGCCATTTCGCGTCGATGTGCACCATCACCTGACGCCGCCGGAGTACATCGCGGCGATCAGCGGCCGCGCCAGAATTCCCGTGCCATCCGCCGAATGGAGCTTAACCAAGACACTCGACGACATGGACAAAGCGAGTGTGCAGACAGCGATGCTGTCGATCACCACACCCGGTCTGTGGTTTGGCGATGCTGCCGCTTCTACAAAGCTTGCACGCGCCTGCAACGAATACGCCGCAAAGCTGATCGTCGAGAACAAAGGCCGCTTTGGCTCGTTCGCCGCGCTGCCAATGCCGAACGTCGATGCCACGCTTGGCGAGATCGCCTACGCCTTCGATACCTTGCGCGCCGATGGCGTCTCGATGTTCACGAGCTACGACAGCAAGTGGCTCGGCGACGCAGCCTTCGTTCCGGTGTTCGACGAACTCAACCGCCGCAAGGCCATTGTCGCCACGCACCCGGCGACCGCCGCCTGCTGCGGCAATCTCATCCCTTATATTCCCGACAGCGTTGTCGAGTTCGGCACCGACACCGCGCGCACCATCGCAAGCCTTGTGTTTTCAGGCGCCGCCGACCGTTGGCCGGATATCAAGTTTATCTTCTCCCACGCCGGCGGAACGATGCCGTTCCTGATCGAGCGCTTCGAGGTTCTTGCCCGCGCGCCGCAAGCCGCAAGGATGGTTCCCAACGGCGTGAAGGCCGCGCTGCGCCGGTTCTTCTACGATACGGCGCAGACGTCCAATCCCGCGGCGATGGGCGCGTTGCGGCAACTTGTCGAGACCAGCCAGATCCTGTTCGGCACCGATTTTCCATTCCGGACAGGTCTCGAACATGTGACCGGCCTCAGCAACTGCGGCTTTACTGATGCGGAACTGATGAAAATCGAACGCGACAACGCATTGGGCATGATGCCGAGACTGCGAGTATAAGGCTACGGGTATAAGGCTGCGGTTATAAGCTGCGGGCCTGAACGAGAGCCGCCTCCGGGCAGACCGACAAGTCCAACTGACAACAGCAAAGGTTCTGCTATAAGCCCGCCCAGGATGAATTCATCATGGCCCTGATCGATCTTGCCAATCCGACCCGGTTTCTCGCGCTGACGGCGCGCGTTCTGCCATGGCTGATCGGCATTACAGCGCTGTTGATGCTGTTCGGATTGCAGCAATCCTACATGGCGCCCGACGATTATCAGCAGGGGGCAACGGTCAAGATCATGTTCGTGCACGTTCCGAATGCGTGGCTGTCAATGTTCGTCTGGATCGTGATGACCGCCGCAGCTCTCGGCACGCTGGTCTGGCGGCATCCGCTCGCCGATGTTGCCGCGAAAGCCGCCGCTCCGCTCGGAGCCGCGTTCACCTTCGTCGCGCTGGTTACCGGCTCGCTGTGGGGACGCCCGACCTGGGGCACCTATTGGGAATGGGACGCGCGGATGACGTCGGTGCTGATCCTGTTTCTGATGTATCTCGGCCTGATTGCGCTTTGGCGCGCGGTCGAAGACCCTTCGCGCGCCGCGCGAGCGGCGGCGATCCTGACGCTGGTGGGCGCGATCAACATTCCGATCATCAAGTTCTCGGTTGACTGGTGGAACACGCTGCATCAGCCGGCATCGCTGATTAGATCGGGCGGCGCTGCCATCCATTCGACCATCCTGATCCCGCTGCTGATCATGGCGCTGGCGTTCTCGCTGCTGTTCCTCACGCTGCACCTTGCAGCGATGCGCAACGAAATCCTGCGGCGGCGCGTGCGGACGCTGCAGATGATGCAGGCGTCCGGGCGGGCATAGCCACATGCTGACCGGCACCTACGCGCCCTTTATTGTCTCGGCCTACGCGCTGACTGCACTGGCGGTTACGGCATTGATCGTTTGGGTTGTGACCGACTATCGAAAGCAGCAAACCATGCTGCGCGATCTCGAAGCGCGCGGCGCAACGCGGCGTTCGAGCCGCACCGAGAAGCATTCCGAGACGATCGCATGAGCGAACAAACCATCGGACCTCGCCGCCGCTCCTGGCTGGTCATCGCGCCGCTTCTGGTTTTTGCTGCACTCGCGACCCTGTTCGCTTTTCGCCTTGGCGCAGGCGACCCCTCGCGGATTCCTTCGGCATTGATCGGCCGCGTTGCTCCGCAGACGGTATTGCCCCCGCTGGAGGGACTGGCCAATGCTAAAGGCCCCGTGGCCGGTCTCGATCCGGCTGCGTTCAAAGGTCAGGTGAGCATCGTCAACGTGTTCGCATCGTGGTGCGTGCCCTGTCACGACGAGGCGCCGCTGCTTCTGAAGCTCAGCGACGACAAGCGCATCAAGATGATCGGCATCAACTACAAGGACAGCACTGAAAACGCACGGCGCTTCCTTGGCCGCCACGGCAATCCATTCGGCCGCGTCGGCGCCGACGTCAACGGCCGCGCCTCGATCGAATGGGGCGTCTACGGCGTACCCGAAACATTCGTCGTCAATCGCGACGGCGCCATCGCCTACAAGCTGGTCGGCCCGGTCACGCCTGAGAATCTCGAGAAGGTGCTCAAGCCCGAGATCGAGAAAGCCCTGCGGGCGCAGCCTTAAGCAGCTTCGCTTCTTTGCGGCCACGGACTTGCAAATAATTTTCCAGATTTATCTGCCGTTCATTTGGCGGCCATGGCGCCGCCATGAATGAACCACTAGTTGTCGGGTGTTATCAAACCGTCCTGGAGGGACACACTATGCGTCATTTCACGCTCGCTACCCTGACTGCGCTTTCCCTTGCGTTGCTCGCCGCGTCTCCGTCGTTTGCCCAGTCGACCCAGCCCGCCGCTGCGGACAAGGGCGGCAAGATGGCCCCGGCTGCAGCCGCGCCTAAAGCACCAGCAACAACCACCGCGACCGCCCCCGCCGCCAAGCAGGAGTTGCTCGACCTCAACAGCGCGACCGCCGACCAGCTCGACGCGCTCCCCGGTATCGGCAAAGCCTACTCGGCTGCGATCATCAAGGGCCGCCCCTACAAGGGCAAGGACGAGCTGGTGTCGAAGAAGATCGTGCCGGAGAAAACCTACGACGGCATCAAGGACAAGGTGATCGCCAAGCAGAAGAGCTGATTATTCAGCTGACACAATTCATCGCGAATACCAGACGCACCGGCAACAATGCCGGTGCGTTTTGTTTCTTGAGAAGCGTCATCCTGAGGTGCGGGCCGCGATTGCGGCGAGCCTCGAAGGATGGAGGTCCGTCGCCCTTCGAGGCGCGCAAAGCGCGCGCACCTCAGGGTGACGGAAGAATTATTCAGTCTTGCCGCGATCGGCGTCGCTGGCCTCGGCGGTTGCCGGCTCGATGGAATGCTTTCCAATCAACCGCATCTGCAGCATCGCGAAAATCATCGTCAGCGGAATGACGCCGAACGCCTTGAAGCCGACCCAGAAATCGGTGGTCTGCGTCCGCCAGACGATTTCGTTCAGCACCGCCATGCACGCAAAGAAGCCAGCCCAGCGGATCGTCAGCGCGCGCCAGCCTTCCGGTGTCAGATTGAACATCTGATCAAACATCACGGCGATCAGCGAACGCCCGAACAGCAGGCCGCCGCCCAAAATCAGGGCGAACAGCGAATAGATGATGGTCGGCTTGATCTTGATGAAAGTCTCGTCGTGCAGCACCAGCGTCAGCGTGCCGAACACCGCGACGACCGCGCCGGATACGACTGCCATGATCGGGATGTGCCGCGTCACCACGTAGGACACGATCATCGACACGGCGATCGCCACCATGAAGGCGGCCGTCGCCGTGAAAATATCGAAGCGGCCGTTGGCGACGAAAAACACCACAAGCGGGCCGAGTTCGGTCGCGAGCTTGAACAGCGGATGAGGCGCGGACTTCTGCATGATCTTCAAACCCGATGCTTCGTAAAACTACTCTAACCCGGCCACTGCCTTGGCGAAATCGGTCGCCGTAAATGGCGCAAGATCGTCGATGCCTTCGCCGACGCCGATGAAATGCACCGGCAACCGGAATTTCTCCGCCAGCGCCACGAGAATACCGCCGCGCGCCGTGCCATCGAGCTTGGTCATCACGAGACCCGTCACGCCGGCGGTCTTGAGAAACGCCTCGACCTGCGACAACGCATTCTGACCCACCGTGGCATCGAGCACCAGCAGCACCGCATGCGGCGCATTGGCATCGACCTTCTTGATAACCCGCACGACCTTCTCAAGTTCGTTCATCAGCTCGGCCTTGTTCTGCAACCGCCCGGCGGTATCGATCAGCAGCACATCCTTTTTCTGCGTGGCAGCTTCCGTAAGCGCGTCGAACGCCAAGCTAGCGGAGTCCGATCCGTGCGCGCGTGCAACCACTGGCGCGCCGGTTCGCTCGCCCCAGATTTTCAGCTGCTCGATCGCAGCCGCACGAAACGTATCGCCCGCAGCCAGCATCACAGCGCGGCCTTCGCTGGCAAAACGCGACGCCAGCTTGCCGATGGTGGTGGTCTTGCCCGAGCCGTTGACGCCGACGACCAGAATGACGAACGGCTTTTTGCTCGCATCGATCACCAGCGGCATCGCCACCGGCGCGAGCACCTTCTCGACTTCCGCCGCGACCACGGCTTTCACTTCGTCCGCCGACACCGCCTTGTCATAGCGCCCCTGCCCGACGGCCGCCGCGATCCGCGCCGCGACATCGCTGCCGAGATCGGCGCGCAGCAACACATCCTCGATATCGTCGAGCATGGCGCGGTCGAGCTTGCGCTTGGTGACGAGATCGGCCACCGCGGTTCCGATCGAACTCGAGGTTCGTTTCAGACCGCTGGAAAGCCTGCGCCACCAGCTTTGTTTGGTTTGTGGACTGTCACTCATTATGCGCTCGTGATAGCCGTTCTATCCTCATGACGAAAGCCACCAATTCAGCGCCGCCCGCCGACGACATTCTGTCGCGCGTCCTGCATCGCGACGGCTTGATGCTGATCGTCAACAAGCCGGCCGGCGTTCCTGTGCATCGCGGGCCGCGCAACAGTTATGACAAAAGCGGCAGGGCCTTCGAGGACGATTTCGACGCGCTGCGCTATGGATTGCCGCGCCCGCCCGTGCTCGCGCATCGGCTCGACCGCGACACCTCGGGTTGTCTCGTGCTCGGCCGGCATCGCAAGGCGACCGCATCGCTCGGGCTTCTGTTCAAGCACGGCAAGATCGGCAAGACCTATTGGGCCATTGTCGAGGGCGGGCCCGATCTGGAAGAAGGCACCATCGATATTGCTCTCGGCAAATTGAACGAGGAGCGCGGCTGGTGGCAGAAGCCCGATCCGAATGGCTTGCCATCGCGATCGACGTGGAAGGTGATGGGCCGCTTGCCCGGAGACAAGCCGCTGGGAATCAAAACACTGACCTGGCTGGCGCTGGAGCCAATCACGGGCCGCACACATCAGTTGCGCGTACACTGCGCGGCAATGGGTTGGCCGGTGCTCGGCGACAACATCTATGGAACGGCGCCGCGCGAGGGCGGACCGATCCTGCATCTGCATTCGCGGGAAATCGTGGTGCCGATATCGAAGAACAAGCCGCCGGTGCGCGCCACCGCGCCGGTGCCGGAGCATATGCGCGAACGGCTGATGCTGTGCGGATGGAATGGCGAGGAGCCGGCGAGCGATGCGCAGGCTGGCGCTTCAGACGGCGAGCCTGCGGCCATCGCTGCCGGAAATACGTAAGCTCCGAACCGCGCCGGGCTTGGCACCTTCTATGGCGACCGGCAGAAAATGTTCGGTGCGGCCTTGCGTGGCGCTTTCGATCAGTACGCTGCGCGTCTGACCGACCTCCGATTCGAGGCGCTGGCGCAGCGCGGCCTCGCCGGTCCTGCGCAGACGTTGCGCGCGATCCTTGATGATATCGCTTCGAACTTGCGGCATCCGCGCGGCCGGCGTGCCGGGACGCGGCGAATACGGAAACACATGCAGCAGCGTGAGACCGCAGTCGTCCACCAAATCCTGCGAGCGTGCGAACATCGCCTCCGTTTCGGTCGGGAAGCCCGCGATGATATCTGCGCCGAACACGACATCGGGCCGCAACCGCCGCACCTGATCGCAGAACGCAATCGCATCCGCGCGCAGATGCCGCCGCTTCATCCGCTTGAGGATCATGTCGTCCCCCGATTGCAATGACAGATGCAGATGCGGCATCAGCCGCGCGTCGTTGCCGATCACATCAAGCAGATCATGATCGACCTCGATCGAATCGATCGACGAGATGCGCAGCCGTTTCAGTTCTGGAACGGCTTTGAGAACATGCTTCACCAGCGCACCCAGCTTCGGTGCGCCCGCCAGATCGCTGCCGTAGCTGGTCAGGTCCACACCGGTGAGCACGATCTCGGCGTGACCGGCTTCGGTCAGCGCACGCACCTGATCGACAACATCGCTCATGCCGACCGAGCGCGAATTGCCGCGGCCAAAGGGAATAATACAAAACGTGCAGCGATGATCGCAGCCGTTTTGAATCTGCACGAAGGCGCGCGGCAACCCGCTTTGCGAACGAACCACCGCATGCGGCGGCATGGCCTTCGCGATCATGATATCGCTGACGGCGATCTTCGACGCATCAGCCGCACCTGCGAACGCCTCGCGCGCTTGTAGCCACGGCGCGGCGCGCATCTTGTCGTCGTTGCCGATGACGCGATCGACCTCGGGCATATCGGCGAACATTTGCGATTGCGTCTGCGCCGCACAGCCGGTCACGACGATACGCGCATCGGGCCGCTCGCGCCGCGTGCGCCGGATCGCCTGCCGCGCCTGCGCGACCGCCTCGCTGGTGACGGCGCAGGTGTTGAAGATCACTGCGTCGCCGAGACCGGCATCGCGCGCGCGATCCTGAACGATGCCGGATTCATAGATGTTCAGGCGGCAGCCGAACGTGACGACATCAACGCTCACGATCCGCGCCTCACGCGACGCTGGCGAACAGCGACGGATCGAAACGGCCTTCGTATTCGAAGTCGGCCGTTCCCGTCATCAGCACGTGATCGTCCTTTTCGCGCCACTCGATCGCGAGCTCGCCGCCGGGCAGCACCGTTGTAACCGCGCGATTCGCGCGCTTCAGCCGGGCAGCCGCAACCGCGGTGGCACACGCCGCCGAACCGCAAGCCTTGGTGAGCCCTGCACCGCGCTCCCAGGTTCGCATCTCGATGCGATCACGATCGGCGATATGCGCCAGCGTGATGTTGGCGCGATCCGGAAAGATCGGGTGATTTTCCAGAAGCGGACCGAAGCGCTCAAGATCGTAGGCATGAATGTCATCGACCCAGAAAATCGCGTGCGGATTGCCCATGCTGACGACCGACGGCGAATGCAGGATCGGCGCATCAATCGGGCCGACTTGCAGCTCGATGTAACGTGTGTCGCGAAATTCTTCCGCCAGCGGAATGTCCTGCCAGCTGAATTTCGGCGCACCCATGTCCACGGTAAAAAGCTCGGGCGATGGTCCCTGCCATGCATTCAGAATACCGGCGCGTGTCTCCACGGTCAGGCCGCGCTCGCCGCTCGCCTCGAACATGCGGCGCGCCACGCAGCGCATGCCGTTACCGCAAGCGCCGGCTTCCGAGCCGTCATTGTTGAAAATCCGGATGAACGCAGCAGTGCCCTGCAGCCGCGGCTTGTGCAGCACCATGAGCTGGTCGTACGGCACGGAAACCGCAATCGCCCGCGCCTCGCCGGCGCCCACAGCGGCGGACGAATCGCGCAAATCGACAACGACGATCTCGTTGCCGACACCGTTCATCTTGGCAAAGCTATGGTTGTCGAGCGCGTTCATATGATGTCCCGTGGCGCTTTATATGGCGCGGCAGGGCCGGTTGGCCAGTGGAGTGGCCGTCAGTGAGGCAATTCTGTGACTGGCTCCACACTGGCGGCCTTGCACTGAGTTCATATCTGTCGCGGGACGAAATCCGTTTCCCCGTGTTAGGACTTTGAGGCCGGATCGCTTCGCCGACATTCGTTGCGCGAGGCCCAAATGGAGACTGCGATGAAGACCCCCCGCTGCTTGAGTCTGGCGATGCTGACGCCTGTCGCCGTTCTCCTCAGTCTTGCGGGGTCGCTCAGTCTTCCGGCGGGCTTTGGCCTCGACGCCGCTTGGGCGCAAACCCCTCCCGCGACGCCTCCCGCCGCTACATCTACCCCGGCTCCAACTCCACCAGCAGCAACACCCGCACCTGCAACACCTGCGCCTGCTACCCCCGAAACGCCGGCCGCCACGCCAGCGCCTCCCCCGGTTGCAGCACAGACTCCGGCAACACCTCCGGCAGACCCCAAGGTTCAGGTCGCCGATCCGTTCGGCGAGGAAACCACGCTCACCGCCAAGAAGGTGATCGCGATCAAGGGCAATGCAACCTGGGACAACGCCTTTGAGGCGCTAACTGACTCGCTCAAGACCCTGACTGCCGTTCTCGACAAGCAGGGCATCAAGGCGTCAGGCCCGGCGATCGTCGTCTACACCTCGGCGGACGACAATGGCCTGGCCTATCAAGCGCAACTGCCGATTGAGCAAGACCCGAAAAATCTGCCCAAGGACGTAACCATCGCCAAATCGCCCGAAGGCAAGGTGCTGAAGTTCATCCATCGTGGATCCTACGACACGATGGAGAACACCTACGAGGCGATCACCAATCATCTCGATGACAAGAAGCTCGAAGCGAACGACACCTATATCGAAGAATACACCACCGATCCCTTGAAGACGCCGGAAGACAAGCTGGTCATCACTATTTTCGTGCCGCCCAAGATCAAGCCATGAATACAAAATGATGCGCGCCGCCATCGTCCTCACCGCACTGCTGCTGCCGTCGATCGCGATTGCGCAAACACAAACGCCGCCATCGATCTCGGTCACGGGCGAAGCCAGCATCTCGGTGCCGCCGGATATCGCGGAGATCGACGCCGGCGTGACGACGGAAGCAAAAACCGCGCGTGACGCAGTCGAAGCCAACAACACGCAGATGGGCAAGGTGCTGCAGGCGTTAAAGAGCGCCGGCGTAGCCGAGAAGGATTATCAAACCTCTCGCCTGTCGCTGACACCGCAGACATCGACCCGAACACCGGCAAGCCAAACTCCGCAGATCGTGGGCTACACGGCGCGTAACCGCGTCAGCGTCCGATTGCGCGATGTCACCAAGGTCGCGAGCTTGATCGACACGCTGATTGCTACAGGCGTCAACGACATGAGCGGCATTTCGTTCAGCGTGTCCAATGCGTCGAAACTCCTGGATAACGCGCGCGCCGAGGCCGTTGCCGATGCCAAACGCAAAGCTGAGATTTATGCGAAGGCCGCGAACGTGACGCTCGGCAACGCGATCAGCATTTCCGAGGACGGCGGTGCGCCCGCGCCAATTTTCCGCAGCAAGTTTTCGGTCGGTGCACCGGCGTCAGCGCCTGTGGCACAGGGCGAAGAGACACTGCGAATCGCAGTGAGCGTGTCCTACGAGATCAAGCCTTAAGCTCGTCATTCCGGGGCGCGAGCCACCGGGTCTCGCCTTCGGCGAGCCCGATGACAGGCTCTGCGAGCGAGCCCGGAATCCATAACCTCTGTGTTTCATTAATTAACGCAGGGATTATGGATTCCGGACAGCCGCTACGCGGCTTCCGGAATGACGGCGATGCTCAAATCTCAAACACCTGGCCGGGCTTCGGTGCGAGAAAGCGCTCGCGGGCGATCCCTTTTTCATCCAGTGCGGCATGAAGATCGCTTACCGGCTGATCGATCAGTTCGTCCGTCAGCTTGAACGTCCCGAAATGATGCGCGAATGCCTGTTGCGCGCCGCAATCATTGAGCGCCATGACCGCATCCGAGGGCGACATATGCTGATCTTCCAGGAACCAGCGCGGCTCATAGGCACCAATGGGAAGGATCGCTGCGCGCAGCGGTCCATGTGCGGCCCTCACGTCGCGAAACAGTTTGCCCTCGCCATATCCCGAATCGCAGACGATGTAGATTTTTCCCGAAGGCGTTTCCAGCACGAAGCTCGCCCATAGAGTCTTGTTGCGATCGAACAGCCCACGCGCCGACCAGTGCCGTGTCCGCACCATCGTCACCGCGAAGCCGTTGCCCAGATCGATGCGCTGATCCCAGTCGTGTCCCGATGCATTGATCGCGCTGTCGCCGCTCTTCATCACGAGATCGTTGCCGAGCGGCGTGAACACGCGTGGCGAGAATTTCGCGGCAAGTTTCGAAAGCGTCGGAATATCGAGATGGTCGTAGTGACCGTGCGACACCAGTACGACGTCGATCGGCGGCAACTTGTCGAAGGCAATACCCGGATCGTTGTGGCGTTTCGGCCCGGCGAACGTCACCGGCGATGCGCGCTCCGACCAGATCGGATCGATCAGGATGTTGAGACCCGCGGTCTGGATCAGCCAGCTTGCGTGACCGGCAAAGGCGAAACGGATTTTCTCGCCGAGCACGCGCTGCGGCGGAAGGTCTTGCGGCAGCGGCGATGGCGCCCAGTCCGGCCACTTCGGCTTGTTCGGCGTGAGCTGCCATTTCAGCAGATGCAGCGGGCTCTTGAGCTGAGCCCCCTCGGGATCGAAGAATCGGATCCCGTCGAAATGATCCGACACCGGGCCGTCATAGGTCCGCGAATACCAAGCCACCGGCAGGCCTACCGCCGCCGCAGCGCCGGCCAGTAATCTGAAGAAACCGCGGCGGGAGAGTTTCATGGCGCGGCGATCAGACGAACGCCTTCAGAGACGGCGGCTTTAGCGAGCGCGTTGTCGAGTGTCGCGAGAGAGCTCTTCTCTCTGATCGCCAACTCAAGATAGCAAGCATCATAGAACGACAGCCTGTGTTTGAGCGCGAGGTCGAAGACATCAAGGTCGTTTGAGCGATCGTGAATCTCGATACTGGCATTGGCAAGAGCTGCCAGAAACTGACGGGCGCGGTCTTCCGACGTCCGATTACGCCTGATGCCCGTTAGCAACACGTTCCGAATCTCAAACCACCAGATACCGGGAACAATAGCGGCCGCTTCACCGGCCATAATGCTGGCGACGTGCTCGACGAGATCGGGCTGGATTTCTTCAAAGAACAGACCAACCGTGATTGACGCATCGAGAACCATACGCACGGTTACATTCGACCTTCGTTGATCCACTCGCGGATTTCTTCAAGGGTCGCGCGGGGTGGATTATTTTTTCGCATTTCCAGAATTGCGCGCATCGCGGCGCGTCGCCGTTCGTCACGATCATCGGTTGCCGGAGAGAGTTGCGCCACCGGTTTACCGTGGCGGGTGATCACCAGCGTCTGGCCTTTTTCGACTTCATCAAGAAGTTCGGACAGGCGAGCTTTGGCATCGGACAGGTTGATGTGCTTCATGGGATTTTCTAACTCAGTCGCTGATAATCTGACTAGTCAAACTAGTCAGATTTGAACGGATAAGCAAGTCAATATTGACTTACGAGCCAGCGGCCGTATGGGTATCCCATCTCGAAAAGACGTCCTTTTCGACCCGCCGCCCGGCCCTTGAGACCGGAGGTCAACGCCCGACAGCGCTGTGCGCCCTCGGGCGCAAACGTGTTTTGAATATCGCCCATAGCGGGCAGAGCAAAGAGGCAGCGACTTGTTCGACAATCTGTCGGAACGGCTTGGTGGAATTCTCGATCGGCTGACCGGGCGCGGCGCGCTCAGCGAAGCCGACGTCGATGCTGCCATGCGCGAAATCCGGCGCGCGCTGCTGGAAGCCGACGTCGCACTCGATGTCGTGCGCTCGTTCACCGAGAAGGTCCGCGAACAGGCTGTCGGCGCCACCGTCGTCAAATCGGTCACGCCCGGCCAGATGGTGGTGAAGATCGTCCACGATCAGCTCGTGGAGATGCTCGGCTCGGCCGCTCAAGGCATCGATCTCATCGCGGTGCCGCCGGTCGCGATCATGATGGTCGGCCTGCAGGGCTCCGGCAAAACCACCACCACCGCGAAGCTCGCGCGCCGCCTGACCCAGCGCGACAAGAAAAAAGTCCTGATGGCGTCGCTCGACGTCTATCGCCCGGCCGCGCAGGAACAGCTCGCCGTGCTCGGCCGCGAGAACGGCGTCGAGACATTGCCGATCATCGCAGGCCAGATGCCGCAGCAGATCGCACAGCGTGCGCTGCAGGCCGGCAAGCTCGGCGGTTACGATG
>JAKFUP010000007.1 GCA_021732625.1 Hyphomicrobiales bacterium | reverse complement strand
GCTATAGCGACCGCATCGGGCCGGTTCCGGCCCTCCCGCCCGTCATTACGCCCTCCAAGGTAAGGCCCTCCGCCCCATGGCAAAAATCAAGGTGAAAAACCCGGTCGTCGAACTCGATGGCGACGAGATGACCCGGATCATCTGGCAGTACATCAAGGACAAGCTGATTCTGCCGTTCCTCGATGTCGAACTGATGTATTTCGACCTTGGCATGGAGCACCGCGACAAGACCAACGACAAGGTCACCGTGGAAGCGGCCAACGCGATCAAGCAGGTCGGCGTCGGCGTCAAGTGCGCCACCATCACGCCGGACGAAGCCCGCGTAAAGGAATTCGGCCTCAAGGAAATGTGGAAGTCGCCGAACGGCACCATCCGAAATATTCTGGGCGGCGTGATCTTCCGCGAACCGATCATCTGCAAGAACGTGCCGCGCCTGGTGCCGGGCTGGACCAAGCCGATCATCATCGGCCGCCACGCCTACGGCGACCAGTATCGCGCCACCGATTTCAGATTCCCCGGCAAGGGTACGCTGACGATGAAGTTCGTCGGCGAGGACGGCGCCGTGATCGAGAAGGAAGTGTTCAAGACGCCCGAGTCCGGCGTCGCCATGGGCATGTACAACCTCGACGGCTCGATCAAGGATTTCGCCCGCGCCTCGCTGAACTACGGCCTGTCGCGCGGCTATCCGGTTTATCTGTCGACCAAGAACACCATCCTGAAGGTCTATGACGGCCGCTTCAAGGATATCTTCCAGGACATCTACGACGCCGAGTTCAAGAAGGACTTCGAAGCCAAGGGCCTGACCTACGAGCACCGCCTGATCGACGACATGGTCGCCTCGGCGCTGAAGTGGTCCGGCGGCTATGTCTGGGCCTGCAAGAACTACGACGGCGACGTGCAGTCCGACACGGTGGCGCAAGGTTACGGCTCGCTGGGTCTGATGACGTCAGTGCTGCTGACGCCGGACGGCAGCGTCGTCGAAGCCGAAGCCGCCCACGGCACCGTGACGCGACATTACCGCGAGCATCAGAAGGGCAAGGAGACCTCGACCAACTCCATCGCCTCGATCTTCGCCTGGACGCAGGGCCTCGCCCACCGCGCCAAACTCGACGGCAACGACGAACTGATGATGTTCGCCAAGACACTGGAGCGGGTCTGCGTCGATACCGTCGAGGCCGGGTTCATGACCAAGGATCTGGCGCTGCTGGTCGGTGCGGATCAAAGATGGTTGTCCACCTCGGGCTTCCTCGACAAGGTCGCGATCAACCTGACGGCCGCGATGGCCAAAGCATGATCCGGAAAAAGCCTGTCCCGGACTCGATCCGGGATGGGAACCGGTTTTCCGACGAGATCATGCTTCAATGGCCCAAGTAACGGCGTAACGTCGCGGTGTGCCGGAGCGAAGACTCTCGAAACAACGGGAGAAAATGCCAATGAATCGCACCATCTTTGCCGCGTTCGCGGTTGCCGCGTCGCTCGGTCTGGCTGCCAACGCCGCCGCGCAGACCAAACTGCCGCCGGAGATCGAAGCCGCGGGCGAAACCGCATTCCTGACGCTTCATGCCGAAGGCGCGCAGGTTTATGACTGCAAGGAAAAAGACGGCAAATGGGGCTGGGCCGGCCGCGAGCCGATCGCGACCCTGATCCTCGACGGCAAGACAGTGGGCTGGCACGGCGTCGGGCCAAGCTGGGATTTGACCGACGGCAGCATCGTGACCGGAAAAATTCTCGCTGTCGTCCCCGCACCGACGGGTGACAAGGACGTGCCATGGGTCAAGCTGCAAGTCGCATCCAGCCGCGGCACTGGCAAGCTGACGGGCGCCACCACGATCCAGCGGATCAACACCGTCGGCGGCAAGCCAAGCGGGACATGCGCCAAGGCCGGCGAGCTTCAGAGCGTGGCGTATTCGACCGACTACGTGTTTTCGAAGAAGCCCTGAGCCATCAGCCGCAATTGCATTTACGAAAAGGCGCGGAGATCGCGCCTTTTTTCTTTGGCTCGATTCCGGGACGTCATGTGCACCATTGCGCTGTTTACACAGCCGTCCGCCGCGCTAGCATCGCCGCGCAGATGCGCGCAGACGCGTCCGTGATGGGGAAACGCATGCCAGCCTTCGAAACGCTCACGCTCGATATCACCGATCGCATCGCGCGCATCACGCTGAATCGTCCCGACGCCGCCAACGCGATGAATCTGGCGCTGGCGACCGACCTCGCGCGCGCCGCGCTGATCTGCGACAGCGACAAGACTGTGAAGGCCGTGCTGATCACCGGCAACGGCAAGATGTTCAGTGCCGGTGGCGATCTGAAATCGTTTGCGACCTTCGGCGACGAGACCCGCCTCAAGATCAAGCAGGTCGCCGACGAACTGCACAAAGCAATCTCGACCTTCGCGCGCATGACGCCGGTCGTCATCATCGCCGTCAATGGAACGGCTGCGGGCGCAGGATTCAGCCTCGCGATGATCGGCGATATCGTGATTGCCGCGGAGTCGGCGAAGTTTACCATGGCTTACACCGCAGGCGGGCTGAGCCCCGACGGCAGCTCGACCTATTACATGCCGCGCCTGATCGGCATGCGGCGCACGCAAGAGCTGATGCTGACCAACCGCGTGCTCAGCGCGCGCGAAGCCTGCGACTGGGGCGTCGTCACCAGTGTGGTGCCGGATGCGGAGCTTCAGGCATCGGCGATGGCGCTGGCGCAAAAATTCGCCGACGGTCCGCTGCATGCCAATGGCGTGGTGAAGAAGCTGCTGCTGTGCACGCTCGGCAACAGCCTCGAAGAGCAGATGGAGCTTGAAGGCCGCGAGATCGCCAACACCACAACGACAGACGACGCCAGGGAAGGCATCGCCGCGTTTCTCGCCAAGCGGAAGCCTGCGTTCAAGTAATTACCCGGCCATCGCAGCCGCGATGGCTTCCAGCGCCGCGTCCGCTTTTGAGCCGTCGGGACCGCCGGCCTGCGCCATGTCGGGACGGCCACCGCCACCCTTGCCGCCGAGCGCTTCGGAGGCGACCTTGACCAGATCGACCGCGCTGTAGCGCGATACGAGATCGGGCGTGACGCCAACCACAACGCCAGCCTTGCCGTCCTCGGTGACGCCGACGATTGCGACGACGCCCTGCCCGACGCGCTTTTTGCCGTCATCCGCAAGGCTCTTGAGATCCTTCATCTCGATGCCTTGCACCGCGCGGGCAAAAAACTTCACGTCGCCGATGGTGCGAATGTCGGACGCAGGCGCGCTGCCACCAGCCGATGCGCCACCGCCCATCGCCAGCTTTTTGCGAGCATCGGCCAGATCGCGCTCCAGTTTCTTGCGCTCCTCGATCAATGCGGCGACACGCGCCGGCATATCGTCGAGCGTCGTCTTCAATTCGGCAGCCGCTGTCTTTGCGAGATTGATGTTGTTGTTGGCGTGATGCCGCGCGGTCTTGCCGGTCAGCGCCTCGATCCGGCGCACGCCCGATGCAACCGCACTCTCGCCCGTGATTGATATGAGACCGATATCGCCGGTGCGTTTGACATGGGTGCCGCCGCACAGTTCGACCGACCAGCCGAGCGTGTTACTCAAATCTTTAGAGGATTGGCCCGCACCCATCGACACGACGCGCACCTCGTCGCCGTACTTTTCGCCGAACAGCGCCCGCGCGCCGGCCGCACGTGCATCGTCAACTGCCATCAGACGTGTGCTGACTGCACCATTCTCGACGACGACATCGTTGGCGATGTCCTCGATGCGGCGCAACTCATCCGCCGAGATCGGCTTGGTGTGCGCAAAATCGAACCGCAGCCGCTCCGGCGACACCATTGAGCCGCGCTGCGCGATATGATCGCCGAGCACCAGCCGCAGGGCCTCATGCAACAGATGCGTCGCAGAGTGATTGGCGCGGATCGCACCGCGGCGCGACGGATCGACTTCAAGCGCCAGCGCAACACCTGGCTTGAGTGTGCCTTCCTCGACGGTGCCGATATGGGCGAACAGATCTCCAGCCTTCTTCTGGGTGTCAGTGACGCGAAAGCGCACGCCTTCGCCGGCCAGCATGCCCGTGTCACCGACCTGACCGCCGGACTCGGCGTAAAACGGCGTCTGGTTCAGAACGACCGAACCGCTCTCACCCTTCTTCAATTCCTTTGCTTCCGCGCCATCCTTGACCAGCGCAGCGGCAACGCCTTCGGCGCTCTCGGTCTCGTAACCAAGAAACTCGGTCGCGCCGTGCTTTTCGCGCAGACCAAACCACACCGTCTCGGACGCGGTATCGCCGGAGCCCGCCCACGATGCACGCGCCTTTTCGCGCTGCTTCTCCATCGCCACATTGAACGCATCGAGATCGACGTCGATATTGCGCGAGCGCAGCGCGTCCTGCGTCAGATCGAGCGGGAAGCCGTAGGTGTCGTAGAGCGTGAACGCCGTCTCGCCTTTCAGGCGATCGCCTGATTTCAGCGAACGGCTTTCCTCGTCGAGAATGGAGAGCCCGCGCTCCAGCGTCTTGCGGAATCGGGTTTCTTCCAGCCGCAGCGTTTCTTCAATGAGCGATTCCGCGCGCACCAGCTCCGGATAAGCCTGACCCATCTCGCGCACCAGCGCCCACACCAGCCGCCACATCAGCGGGTCTCTGGCGCCGAGCAACTGCGCGTGACGCATCGCGCGGCGCATGATCCGGCGCAGCACATAACCGCGGCCTTCGTTCGACGGCAGCACGCCATCGGCAATCAGGAACGACGATGCCCGCAGATGGTCGGCGATGACGCGATGTGACGCACTCTGCGGACCGCGCGGATCGACGCCTGTCAGTTCGGCGATGGCGTTGATAAGGGCTGCGAACAGGTCGATATCGTAGTTGTCGTGCTTGCCCTGCAGCACGGCAGCGACACGCTCAAGACCTGCGCCGGTATCGATCGACGGCTTCGGCAGACTGAGACGGCTGCCGTCGGGCAGCTGCTCATACTGCATGAACACCAGATTCCAGATCTCGATGAACCGGTCGCCATCCTGATCGGGCGAGCCCGGAGGACCGCCCGGAATCTTGTCGCCGTGATCGTAGAAGATTTCCGAGCACGGACCGCAGGGACCGGTGTCGCCCATCTGCCAGAAATTATCCGAACCCGCGATGCGAATGATGCGGGATTCCGGCAACCCTGCGATCTTTTTCCAAAGACCCAGCGCTTCATCGTCATCGACATAGACAGTGGCGGTGAGCTTGTCCTTGGGAAGGCCAAATTCCTTGGTGACGAGATTCCAGGCCAGCTCGATGGCGCGATCCTTGAAGTAGTCGCCGAACGAGAAATTGCCGAGCATCTCGAAGAAGGTATGATGCCGCGCGGTGTAGCCGACGTTGTCGAGGTCGTTGTGCTTGCCGCCAGCGCGCACGCATTTTTGCGATGTCGTCGCGCGCTGATACGGCCGCTTCTCGAGGCCCGTGAAAACATTCTTGAATTGCACCATGCCGGCGTTGGTGAACATCAGCGTCGGATCGTTGCGCGGCACCAGCGGCGACGACGGCAGGATTTCGTGGCCGTTCTTGGCAAAGTAATTCAGGAATGCCGATCTGATCTCGTTAACGCCGCTCATCGCCGTCCAATCGCCTTATCTGTCGCACACCTGAACACGCCGCATCCGGGAGCCGGCGCCCGGGTGTGATGCGCGATGCCGCCGCATGATGCAAGAAATCTCCTGTTCCGCTTTTAGACGCGGGGCCATTCCGTGTCCAGAAAGCGTGCAATAACCCAAGCACTTGCGCTGATTTTTCGGCAACCGACGCCACATCGGCAGGCATCCCGGGCTTTTCTCGCAACTTCCGTTGATACCGCACTGCCGCGCGTTGACAGTCTTGGTCCAGCCGTGTTTCCGTCCTACATGTAGAGTACTAGATCGCGTTGGGAGAGACCGGCTTGTTGCCGGCGCCGAAGGAGCAACCGCCCCGGAAACTCTCAGGCAAACGGACCGCGCGATCGTTTGATATCTGGAAAGAGACGCGGCCCATGAGCGGGTGCGGCGTCCGCCGACGGGATAATACTCTCAGGCACCAAGACAGATGGGGCTTCGACAGGTTTTCGGAACAGGTCCGAGAACTGTCAGGAGCCTTGTGATGCTTGCACGCGAACCAGAATCGCTAAGACGGGTTCCCCTCCACGATCTGCACGTCGCGCGCGGCGGCAAGATGGTGCCGTTCGCCGGCTATGACATGCCGGTTCAATATGCCGCGGGCGTGCTGAAAGAGCATCTGCAGACGCGCGCCAGCGCCGGCCTGTTCGATGTGTCGCACATGGGCCAGATCGCGCTGCGGCCGAAGTCCGGCCGCGTCGAGGACGCAGCGAAAGCACTCGAGCGCCTCGTGCCGCAGGACATTCTCGGTATCGCACCCGGCCGCCAGCGCTACGCGCTCTTCACCAACGACACCGGCGGCATTCTTGACGATCTGATGGTCGCGAATTTCGGCGATCATCTGTTTCTGGTCGTCAATGCCGCGTGCAAGACGCAGGACGAAGCTCATTTACGAAAACATTTGTCTGATGTTTGCCATATCGAATCGCTGACCGATCGCGCGCTGATCGCGCTGCAGGGGCCGAGAGCCGAGAGCGTGCTGGCGCAATTCGCGCCTGCAGTCGCATCCATGACATTCATGGACGCCGGTCCGCAGACGATCGCGGTCAACGGCAAGGCTCTCGCCTGTTTCGTCTCGCGTTCTGGGTATACCGGCGAAGACGGTTATGAGATTTCCGTGCCAGCGGCCGATGTAGCGTTGCTCGCAACCGCCCTGCTCGATCATCCGGATGTTTTGCCGATTGGCCTCGGCGCGCGGGACAGCCTGCGGCTCGAGGCCGGGCTTTGCCTTTATGGTCATGACATCGACGAGACCACGACACCAGTCGAGGCCGCGCTCGAATGGTCGATCCAGAAAATCCGCCGAAGCGGCGGCGAACGCGCCGGCGGATTTCCGGGCGCGGACATCATCCTCTCTCAACTGCAAACCGGCGCAACACGCAGGCGTGTCGGCCTGCGGCCTGAAGGCCGCGCACCGGTGCGCGAGAACGCACCGCTGTTCGCAGACGCATCATCCACATCGCAGATCGGCAAGATCACGTCTGGCGGATTCGGCCCTAGCCTGAATGCGCCGGTCGCGATGGGTTATCTGCCGAAGCCGCAATCGCCCGGCGCCAAGGGCGTCGCCGAGATGTCGTTCGCCGAAGTACGCGGACAGAAATTGCCACTCAAACTGTCCGCCATGCCGTTCGTCGCCAACACTTATAAACGCTGACTCGCAACCGCTGAGGATTTCAAATGACGACCTTGTTCACCACCGACCACGAATGGCTCAGCATCGATGGCGATATCGTAACCGTCGGCGTCACCGACTACGCGCAGTCGCAGCTCGGCGACGTGGTGTTCGTCGAATTGCCGAAAGTTGGCGCCAAACTGAAGAAGGCCGCGGCCGCGGCCGTGGTCGAATCGGTCAAGGCTGCCTCCGATGTCTACGCGCCGATCACGGGCGAAGTGACCGAGGTCAACGAGGAATTGGTCGCGGACCCCGCGCTGGTCAATTCCGATGCCGGCGGCAAGGCGTGGTTTTTCAAAATTCGTATCGCCGACAAGAGCGAACTCGACGGCCTGATGGATGAAGCCGCCTACAAGGCCCACACTGGATGAAGATGATGAGTGAGAACCCCTGCGGCCGTCATGCCCGGCCTTGTGCCGGGCATCCACGTCTTGCTGCTGTGGAATGTTTGAAGACGTGGATGGCCGGGACAAGCCCGGCCATGACAGAGGTTGGATTGACAGGATTTGTACGATGACCCACAGCAGTAGGACCACCGAACCCGCCATCACGTTCGCACAGCGCCACATCGGCCCGTCCGCGCGCGAGACCGAGGCGATGCTGAAGACTGTGGGCGCCAGCAGCCTCGACGCGCTGATGAGCGAAACGCTGCCCGGCTCCATTCGGCAGACAGCGCCGCTCGATCTCGGCCAGCCGATGAGCGAGACGCAGGTGCTTGCCCATATGAGCGAACTGGCTGCGAAGAACCGGATCTTCACGTCGCTGATCGGGCAAGGTTATTCGGGGACGATCCTGCCGGCGGTGATCCAGCGCAACATTCTGGAGAATCCGGCGTGGTACACGGCCTATACGCCGTATCAGCCCGAGATCAGTCAGGGTCGTCTCGAGGCGCTTTTCAACTATCAGACCATGATCTGCGATCTCACCGGACTCGATGTTGCCAACGCCTCGCTGCTCGATGAAGGCACCGCGGCGGCGGAAGCGATGGCGCTGGCCGAGCGCGCGTCGCAATCGGAATCGAAAACATTCTTCGTCGATCACCAGGTTCATCCGCAGACGCTGGCCGTGCTGCGCCAGCGCGCCGAGCCGCTTGGCTGGGGCGTCATCACCGGCGATCCCGAGCGCGATCTGGGCGCGGCTGATGTGTTCGGCGCACTGCTGCAATATCCCGGCACGCACGGCGCGGTGCGCGATCTGCGCGGCATCATCGCAGGCTTGAAAACGAAGGGCGCGCTTGCGATTATCGCCGCCGACCCGCTGGCGCTGGCGCTGCTGGCGTCGCCGGGCGAGCTTGGCGCCGACATCGCGATCGGCTCGACACAGCGCTTCGGTGTGCCGATGGGATATGGCGGACCGCACGCGGCTTACATGGCGGTGCGCGATGCGCTGAAGCGCTCGCTGCCCGGCCGCATCGTCGGGCTTTCCGTCGACTCACGCGGCGCGCCCGCCTATCGCCTCGCGTTGCAGACCCGCGAGCAACACATCCGCCGAGAGAAGGCGACGTCGAATATCTGCACCGCGCAGGTGCTGCTCGCAATCATCGCCGCAATGTACGCGGTCTATCACGGGCCCGAAGGTCTCACGCACATCGCCCGCACCATCCATCGCCGCGCCACTGTGCTGGCGGCGGGCCTGCGCAAGCTCGGCTTTGCGCCGCAGAGCGAGAGTTTCTTCGATACGGTCACGGTGAATGCTGGCGCAAAGCACGGTGAGATTCTGGAGCGCGCGGCTGCGGAGACGATCAACCTGCGCAGAGACGGCGATCTGATTGCGATCGCGCTGGACGAAACCACAACGCCGGAGATCGTCGAAGCGGTGTGGCGCGCGTTCGGCGGCACACTGTCCTATGCGGACGTCGAGCCCGATGCGCGCGATGCCATCCCGGCTGCCGTGAAGCGCACGACGGCGTTCCTGACGCATCCGGTGTTTCACACCCATCGCTCGGAGACGGCGCTGTTGCGCTATATGCGCAAGCTCGCCGACCGCGATCTCGCGCTCGACCGCGCCATGATCCCGCTCGGCTCCTGTACGATGAAGCTGAATGCGACGACGGAGATGATTCCGCTGACCTGGCCTGCATTCGGCGCGCTGCATCCGTTCGCACCGCGCGAACAGGCGTCCGGCTATCACGCGATGTTTGCGACGCTGGAAAAGTGGCTCGTGGACATTACCGGCTATGACGCGATCTCGCTGCAGCCGAATTCCGGCGCGCAGGGCGAATATGCCGGGCTGCTGGCGATCCGCGCCTATCACCGCTCGCGCGGCGACGGCCATCGCAATGTCTGCCTGATCCCGTCGTCCGCGCACGGCACCAACCCGGCCTCCGCCAGCATGGTGGGGATGGAGGTTGTGGTGACGGCCTGCGACGCCCGCGGCGATGTCGACGTGGACGACTTGCGCGCCAAGGCGAAGCAGCACGCGGAGCGTCTGGCGGCGGTGATGATCACCTATCCATCCACCCATGGCGTGTTCGAGGAGCACATCCGCGATATCTGCGATATCGTCCATGAATACGGCGGACAGGTCTATCTCGACGGCGCCAACATGAATGCGCAGGTGGGGCTGGCGCGGCCGGGCGACTACGGCGCCGATGTCAGTCATCTCAACCTGCACAAGACCTTCTGCATTCCGCACGGCGGCGGCGGCCCCGGCATGGGCCCGATCGGCGTGAAGAAGCATCTTGCGCCGTTCCTGCCCGGCGATCCGTCAGCAAACCCAAAAACGCCGGTGGGTCCCGTGTCGGCGGCGCCCTATGGCTCGGCGTCGATCCTCACTATCTCGTACATCTACATCGCGATGATGGGCGGCGAAGGGCTGACGCGCGCGACGCAGATGGCGATTCTCAACGCCAACTACATTGCGGCGCGGCTCGATCCGCATTTCCCGGTGCTCTACAGGAATGCACGCGGCCGCGTCGCGCACGAGTGCATCGTCGATCCGCGCGCGCTGAAGGCAACGAGCGGCGTCACGGTCGATGACATCGCCAAGCGGCTGATCGACTACGGCTTCCATGCGCCGACCATGAGCTTCCCGGTCGCGGGCACGCTGATGATCGAACCGACCGAATCCGAATCGAAAGTAGAGCTGGACCGGTTTTGCGAGGCCATGATCGCGATCCGGCGCGAGATCGCCGACGTCGAGTCCGGCCGCTACCCGATCGCAGCCTCGCCATTGCGTTACGCGCCGCATACGGTGCACGACATCGCCGACGACAACTGGCAGCGGCCGTATGCCCGCGCGGAGGGCTGTTTTCCGGAAGGCTCGTCGCGCACTGACAAGTACTGGAGCCCGGTCGGGCGGGTGGACAACGTCCATGGCGACCGCAATCTGGTGTGTTCATGCCCGCCAGTATCGGATTACGCGCAGGCAGCGGAGTAAAAGTTACTTACCTCTCCCCGTTCTTATGGGGAGAGGTCGCCCGCCGCAGCTCGAAGAGCGAAGGCGCGGCGGGTGAGGGGCGATGCCCAGCACTCACCATTGGGTCGGCGTTGGCAGGGCAAAGAAACCCCTCACCCCAACCCTCTCCCCGCAAGTGCGGGGCGAGGGAGAACACTGCCTTTGCGGCAAGGGTTCAATCTTCCGCGGCCTCCTCACCATGAGGCCAGCAAACAGCAAAAAACCGCGATCCGGCCTGATGCGCGTACCCTGACTGCAAAACTTTTGCGGGATACGCGACGGCCGTCGCGGCTTTTCACTCCATCAACCACGCAAACGCAACACGCACAGATGTGAGGTGCGGCAGGCACTGCTGGGCATCGGCAACAGACCCCAACCGCACCCGCCGCTGAACCATAATGTCTTCAATTCCGCGCGAAACCCGAAGGCTCAGTCGTCGGACGGCTCTTCGCCGTCGGCATCGCGCTCGGGCGAGCCCGCCAGAATCTGTTCGGCGATCAGGCCTGAGTTCTGGCGAATCGACGCTTCGATCTTGGCCGTCATCTCCGGATTGGCTTTGAGGAACGCCTTGGAGTTCTCGCGGCCTTGCCCGAGACGCTGGCTGTCGTAGGAAAACCACGCGCCGGATTTCTCGACGATTCCCGCTTTGACGCCGAGATCGAGGATTTCACCCATCTTGGAGACGCCCTCGCCATACATGATGTCGAACTCGACCTGCTTGAACGGCGGCGCCAGCTTGTTCTTCACCACCTTGACGCGGGTCTGGTTGCCGACCACCTCGTCGCGCTCCTTGATCGCGCCGATGCGGCGGATGTCGAGGCGCACCGAGGCGTAGAATTTCAGCGCATTGCCGCCGGTGGTCGTCTCGGGCGAGCCGTACATCACGCCGATTTTCATGCGGATCTGGTTGATGAAGATCACCATGGTGTTGGACTTGTTGATCGAGGCGGTCAGCTTGCGCAGCGCCTGACTCATCAGCCGTGCCTGCAGGCCGGGCAATGAATCGCCCATTTCGCCCTCGAGTTCGGCGCGCGGCACCAGCGCCGCCACCGAATCGACGATCAGCACATCCACCGCACCCGAGCGCACCAGCGTGTCGGCGATTTCCAGCGCCTGTTCGCCGTGGTCCGGCTGCGAGATCAAGAGTTCATCGACATTGACCCCGAGCTTGCGGGCATAGACCGGATCGAGCGCATGTTCGGCGTCGATGAAAGCGCAGATGCCGCCCTTCTTCTGGGCTTCGGCCGCGCAATGCAGCGCCAGCGTGGTTTTGCCGGAGGATTCCGGGCCGTAAATCTCGACCACGCGACCTTTTGGCAGGCCGCCGACGCCGAGCGCGATATCGAGGCCGAGCGAGCCCGACGAAATCGTCTCGATATCCATCGACTTGTCGTTCTTGCCGAGCCGCATCACCGAGCCCTTGCCGAACTGGCGCTCGATCTGGGAGAGCGCCGCGGCCAGAGCCTTGGTCTTGTCCATGGAAGATCCTTCGACGATACGCAGGGCAGCTTGGGACATCGGTCGCGCTCCTTATGAACGGGATTCGCCGGGGCCAAAATCGAATTCTTGTGCGAATCCGGCTCGGGACGGGCTTTGCTCAGGTGGAGACAATGTACCCTATTTGTTCTCAGTTCGCAATATGTTCTTTTTATTTTGGGGGTGCTGGCCCTGTTTCCGGCATTAATGGCCTAATTCGCTGAGGCGACTTTTGTAATTCGATTTTGAACAGCTAAACGGGCCGCGCCGTTAACATAAATTTGCGATCGGATTCATATTTCACCGCACCGGCTGGTTTGCCCCCTCGCCCAAGAACATTGATGCCGTCGATGGCCATGGCCTCAATTCGCGCGTGCGAGATCGAAGCCCCGGTGAGGTTAGCGTTGTTGATATGCAAGCCGGCACGATTGGCACCATCGGCGCGGAAGCCGCTCATGTTGACGTTGTGTGCGGTCCAGCCGGCCCTTGGTCTGATGGATGTGACGCGATCGACGCCTACCGCCAGTCGCAGGCTGACTGACCGGGCAAAACGGTTCCGGCGCTGCGTCCTCTATTACCTTCGGGTTGATGTGACCCCGCGCCGGTTACGTGCTGGCGTCTAGAACTTTCACCCGTTTGCGGATAATGTCTCGCGTCCATTGGGAAACAGAAAGCCTTCCATGCGCGCCTGGCTGATAGCGTTTGTCGTTGTTGCAACAGCCGTTGCGCTGTCTCCTGCCCATGCGCAGCGTAAACCCGACGCGTCCCAAAAGAAGGATGAACCGGTGGAAAACCCGGCCGTGCAGAAAGCCAAGGATGAAGCCTATAAAGACGCGCTGAAACGGATTCCCGAGTCCAAGGACAAATATGATCCTTGGAAGATCGCGCGCTAAGAACGCGGCTTGGAAGATCGCGCGCTAAGAACGCGGCTTGGAAGATCGCGCGCCAAGAACGCGGCTGCTCGGCCACTCCATCCGTCAGACAAGCCGCAAGACATGCCGCCTGCCCGGCTAATCCCGCTCAAACGAGAACGCATCGTAGTCCGTGCGATCGATTCCGTTGATCGTATCGCCGATGATCCGCGATGCGAGAAAGCTGAAGGTGATGCCGTTACCGCCATAGCCGTAAGCGCCCAGCATGCGCGGGCGTCCCGGCACGCGGCCAATCATCGGCAGGCTGTCGATCGTCTTTCCGAATGCCCCGGCCCACGCAAATTCTGCCACCGGCATTGCCTCCGGCCGCAGCCGCTGCAATTTGGCGAGCAGCCGCTCAGTCTTTACGGCGATCAGCGCATCGCGCTCATTCGGCTCGACGATCTCGGTCTCATCCTCACCGCCGATGATAATGCGCCTATCAACCGTGGTCCGCGCGTAGAGATAACTCTCGGAGGCTTCCCAGATCAGCGCGTCTTCGGGCCAGATCGCTGAGAGCTGCTGCGGCGGCGTACAGATCGCCCAGCTCGATGCGAGGCTGTGGAGATCGGAGCGCACGAAGTCCGGCAAAGCGTAGCCGGTGGCAAGCACGATCCATTTCGCGGCGATGATTTTTCCATTGTCGAGTTCGATAGACGCTTCCGTCGCGCTCGCATCGAAATCGCTCGCCTGCCCGTCGAACAATCGCGCGCCACGCGACGCCGCGACCGCAAGCAGGCTTTGCGACAGCATCACCGGATCGACATCGGCCGATCCGGATGACATTAGTGCTGCTTCCCGTGCCATTCCGAAGCGTGACCGCACGGCCTGATGATCGAGATACTCGCCCGGCAGCCCCGCCCGCCGGCGCAACTCATGCTCTTCGAGCAGGATGCGCGGTCCGTTTTCTTCCGTCGAAAGATAAAGCGATGGATTGGCGCGCGCATTGCAATCGATCTTGAGGTCAGAAATCAGAGCCTGCAATCCCGATGCCGCCGCAGCGCTCTGACGATAGATCTGAGCCGCACGTTCAAACCCATGCGAAATGACAAACTCGCGCAGCGGCTTGTCGATCTCCCACAGCAACATTGCCGTGCTGGCGACGGTCGAGCCCAAACCTGGCTGTTCGCGATCGACGACGCACACGTCCAGTCCGTGCCGCGTCAGATGTTCGGCAACGAGAGCGCCTGTGATCCCGGCGCCGACCACGACCACATCGCAGCGAATGCTCTGCTGCAGATGTACGAGCGGCACACGGCGGGCGTGACGCGCCCATGGCGACGAACCGCCATGCAAATCGTCCTGATCGAGCGTCGCGAGATCGAACATGCGAAAGGCCCCTTAGTCCGACAAGCCTCGGCAAACTCAAAGGTTCCTCTATCGAAACGCGCGTATGCTGAATCAGACATTAAATCCTTCCCCTGTCTGCATGCAGCCGGTTTCAACAGCAAGTAACGCGCGCATGCGATGGTCTTCGCGGATTGTGAAAGCCGCTAAAGGTACAACAATGCAAACAGCATTTCAGGAAAAACGGAGAACTCCGCGGCATCGCGTCTTCAAGGGCGCGCTGATTGCGTTCCAGGGCCGAAGCGTCAACTGCACGGTCCGCAACATGTCCGATGGCGGAGCCGGCCTCGATATCGACGGTTCTCAGACTGTCCCGCCGTCATTCACGCTGGTGCTGGAAAGCGACCGCGTGATCCGCCGCTGCGAGATGATCTGGCGCACCGAGCGGCGCGCCGGCGTTGCGTTCGCATGACGCGAGGCAATCTCTGACAGAAACATTGCCGGTTCGTTCAGCCGGTTTACGCGCGCTGGACGACCTTGCCCTTTGGGATGCTGCCTTTGGGCGCTTCCGGCTTCGCCCATTCCATCGTCGGCGCATAGCGGCACGTCGCATCGCCCGGCTTGAGCGGCGGAGCGCCGGGCTTGATCTCGACGCCCATGACGGCGCGCGAGGATCCAAAGCTGACAACGACGATATCGCGCGTACGCTGGCCGGGACGCGGCTGGCATTCCTCAACGATGTAAAGACCGGGCTCGTTATGTTTGACGCGGCCGGCCTTGTACCATTTCTTGGAACGGGCCTCGCGGAAATCGTCGACGGTCTCGCCCACGAACGCTATCTGTGAAGCCAGCACGCGATAACCGATGCGCGCGAAGTGCGCCACGATGTCGCTGTCTGTCATGTTGATGCGCTGTCGTGCATCGCTCATCGGATCAATCCTCGCCAAGCATTCTGCTTCGAAAGTCTGAACTTGCCAGGAACAGCGGCAATATCCCGGGGATTATGCCGCAACAGGCAACCTGAAAGCCTTAACAGGCTGCGCTGCGGAATATCCCCTATGCATCAACGCGCCGGAATTTGGCGCTCATGCTGAACGAACCGTTAACGGTAAACGTAATGTTAATCGCGCAATGACGATTTGATACTTCGTCCGCATGATATTTTTCGATCTCGCATCTAGCGTGTGAGCGGGATCGATCAGGCAAACGCTGCGCACGTTTCATGCAGCAGCGAATATGCCATCGGTGTGGGAAGAACAACGTGAGCGAGACTGCAAACTCGACCGGAACGGTGATGGGAGACGGAACCGCCGCAATGAGGCAGGCGCGCCCTTTGCGCAATCCTTCGATTGCGCCGGCGTCACCGCCGCGGCTTTGTCCGATCGGCGATCTCGATGACGAGGCGTGGGAAGCACTCACCGAGCGCGCCACCGAACCCAATGGATATTACTTGCCCGAATGGCTCTCGGCCGTCAGCGCAACTGCGCGCGGCCGTATTGGCGCCGATGCGCTTTGCGCCTGGGACAAAACCGGGACACGGCCTCGCCTGCTCGGGCTGATTCCCCTGATCTCGTTGTGGCGCGCCTATCGCATTCCACTGCCCGCGCTGGTCAACGCCGATCCTTACGGCACGCTCGGCACGCCGTTGCTCGATCGCGGCGATCCGATTGCCGCCGCGAACGCCCTGATCTCCGAGGCCCGCGCATCCGGCGCCCGTGCCTTGCTGCTGCGCGATGTTGCGATCGAAAGCCGCGCCGCGGATGCTTTTCGTGCGGCGCTCGCGAGCCAGGGCCTGGAGCCCGCGATCGTCCAGTCGCACAAGCGCGCCTGTCTCGACGCGACGCGCGACGCCGAGGAATTGCTCCGCGATGCGCTTGGCGCCAAGAAACTGAAAGAGCTGCGCCGTCAGCGCAATCGCCTCGCCGAAATAGGCGAGATCGCTTTTGTCACCTCGCGGACGCCAGATGAAGTCGCCCGCGCGCTCGACACCTTCCTGGTCCTGGAATCGAGCGGCTGGAAAGCCAGGCGCGGCACCGCATTGCTGCAGCACGACGGAGACAGCGCGTTCATCCGACGCGCCGCGCTTGGACTTGCGGCACAAGGCCGCTGCGAGATCGTGACATTGATGGCCGGCAACACGCCCGTCGCATCCGCAGTGGTTCTTCGGCATCTGGACCGCGCCTTCTATTTCAAGCTTGGCGTCGACGAGCGTTACGCCAAACTGTCGCCGGGCGTACAACTGACCATCGATCTGACGCGCTATCTCTGCGCCAATCCCGAGATCACGACCGCCGATTCCACCGCCGCACCGGGTCATCCGATGATCGATCCGATCTGGCGCGGGCGGCTTGCGATCGGCGACATGCTGATTCCGCTCCGCCGTAACGATCCGGCTTTTGCCGCTATCCGCGCTGCCATCGCGCTGCGCCACGCCGTTCGTGAACCCTCCCGCCATTTCATCAATGTCCTTCGAGGTCTCAAGGAGAAACGCCCATGAACGCCGCATCGAACGTCGCGCCGGTGATCACCGCGGACAACCAGTCGCTCAAAATCGATTTCCCGCTGAAGCCGTTTGCCATCCATCACAAGCTGGCCGGTCATCCGCTGCTGACACTCTCGCGCATCGCACAGCTTGCCTCCGAATTGCCGCGCGACCTGATCGAATACAACTCGGGCAAGGTCGCCATCAGCCAGGATCCCGACGCGATCCCGACTGTCGATCTCGACCCGGTCGAGGTGGTGAAGAGCATCGAGACCGCCGGCGCGTGGATGGTGCTCAAGCGCATCGAGAACTCGCCCGAGTACAAGACGCTGCTCGAGGATACGCTGCTGTCGGTGGCGAAGGCGCGCGGCTTCAACAGCCTCGCTGACGCCGGCTTCGAACAGCTCGAAGGTTTCATGTTCGTGTCGTCGCCGAAATCCACCACGCCGTTCCATCTCGATAGCGAAGATAATTTCTTTGTGCAGATTCACGGCGAGAAGTTCTTCACGATCTACGACAACGCCGACCGCTCAATCGCTGACGACGCCGAAATCGAACGCTCGATGACCAAACACCGTAACTTGAAATTCGATGAGAGCTTCGCGCCGCGCGCTACCGAGTTCCACATGTTCGGCGGCGACGGCTGCTACGTGCCATATCAGTGGCCGCACTGGGTGCGGACCGCCGAGACCTACTCGATCTCAATGGCCATCACCTGGAAAACCCGCGAAGTCCGCCGCAACAACGACCTGCATTTCTTCAACTCGATGCTGCGTGGCATCGGCTTGCCGCAAAAGGCGCCGGGCGCAAACCCGATGTTCGACGCAATGAAGCTCGGCTTCTATCGCAGCGTCATGGCCGTTGTGAATCCGCTCCGCTCGTCGTTTGCGATGCGCAAGGTGCTGCGCCGCCTCGCGCTTGGCAAGAACGCAAACTATTACCTGAAGGATGCGTGAGGGCATCCATTCTAGTCATGGCCGGGCATAGCCGTTCGAAGAACGGCGGCGTTTCACTCGCCTATGTCCGGCCATCCATGGCTTGATCCCACATTGAGATTGCTGCTTGAGCTGGCTCCCGTTAGCGTGCCTCGGGAG
>JAKFUP010000235.1 GCA_021732625.1 Hyphomicrobiales bacterium | reverse complement strand
CAGTCGCGCAGGCGTTCTCGACCCGCGTCGCCGGCTTAAAGCGCAATTTCGGATCGGCTTGCAGCACGAGAGCCGCTGTAAAATCTTGCGGCGAGAAACCTGCGTTGAAGTGACCGAGATAGATTTCATCGACATCTTCAGCAGAGATACCCGCGTCGGCCATCGCCTCACTCGCCACCTTGGTGACGAGGCTCTCGACCGTCTCCATGTCGAATTTTCCGAACGGCGTGTGGGCCCATCCAACGATGCTGGCAGTCATGGTCATTCTCCCGGCTAAGGCATGATCCGGAAAAGTGTGAAGCGGTTTTCCGACAAGATCATGCCCGAATAAAAGGACAAGGCGCGGGTTTGCCGCGCGGATTTGCACCCAAGATAGTCCGAAGTTATGAAACGGCAACCGGCCTCTTACCCTCTCCCCTTGTGGGAGAGGGTGGCGATAATGAGCGAACGCGAATTTGAGCCGGGTGAGGGGTTCTCAACCACCACGCATAACACCCCTCACCCGCCCTCGTTTCACTCGGGCACCCTCTCCCACAAGGGGAGAGGGTGAGAGGAACCTGCATCGCCGCTTTCGTCTTTCAGGGCGACCCCGGATAGCTGGCGCGCCAGCCCCTCCCGGACCAGCCATGCGATCTTGAATGCGGCCTCACTGTAGCTCAGCCCGGCGTGATGAATGTTAGAGACGCAGTTGCGCTCGGCATCGTTGCGGCCGGATTTGGGGTCGAACGTGAGATAAGCGCCAAGACTGTCCGGCGCGGACAACCCCGGCCGCTCGCCTATCAGGACAATCATCATCCGCGCCCGGCAAAGTTGGCCAACCTCGTCGCCGAGCGCGACGCGTGCATTGGTTGCGACCAGTACGGGTCCGAGGCCAACGCCAGCGAGGCGCGGAAGCAGATCGCGCAGGAGGCTCATCGCGTGCGCATCGACAGCCGCTGCGGACAATCCGTCGGCGACCATGATCGCGACATCGCAAGGCTCAAAGCCGCGAGCAGCAAGCTGTGCCTGAGAGCCTTCGCTCAGTTTCCGTCCAAGATCGGGGCGGCGCAGATAATCTGCGCGGGTTCTCGCTTCGCTCGCGATCTGGATCACATCGCAGCCGAGCGCGGCAATGGCCAGCGCCACTCCGGTGGCATCGAACGGCGCATGCACGGCGTCGCGGGCGCGGGCGTGATCGAGCGTGAAAGACAACAGCGCCGAGGTCGGCAGACCCGATCCACTGCGGCCGAGCCCGACCCGCGCAGGTGTCAGCTCGCGTAGATCAAGCAGCGAACGGAGTTTCGGGACCGTGGATTCAGTCATGGACTGCCCTACTCCGCCGGAACAGCCGCCTGCTGCAATCGCGTCGAATAATACGACGCCGTCTGTTTTCCGCCAGAGGCATCGCGCGCGAACAGGATCAGATGGTGCGCGACAAGACCAGCACTGATGACCCATTCGATATCGCCGGACTTCAACCGCGGCCACGCATAGGTCCAGAACTGCTTGCGATAGTCGCTGAGTATGCCGACATGCCAGAACAATTTCGCCAGCATGGTCAGGCCGCGCTTGATGTTGTGTGCATTCATGCGCTGCGGACTGTTCGGCGGCCGGATGCGCTTCGGATAGACGTGCGTCGCCTGATGTTCGAAGCGCGCGAACAATTTATCCGGCGTGTAGGCGCGGCCCATGCACGAGCGCCACATCCCGACCACCTGATCGTAAGGCAGCAAAAAATCGATATTCGAATCGCGGTCTTGGTCGTCAATCAGCCGGTTCTCACGCTTCAGGCGATCCCACAGCGGCGTGCGTGGCAGCGCTTGCAGCAGATTGATGGTCAGCAGCGGAATGTTCGACTGATCGATGAATTCGAGAATGCCTTCACCCGCCTCGGGCGTGTCGGTGTCGAGGCCAAGGATGATTCCGGAGACGACCTCCATGCCGAAGCTGTTGATCGTCTCGATGCCCTCGAGGATAGGCACCATCATGTTGTGCTGCTTGGACATCGCCTTCAGCGCGGCCGGGTCCGGTGTCTCGATGCCGCAGAAGATCGTTGCGAAATAGGCCTCGCGCATCAGTGCGAGAATTTCCGGCCGCTTGGCGATGTTCAGCGTTGCTTCGCAAGCGAACTGCAGCGCAAAACCGTTCTTCTTTTGCCACTCGACCAGATGCGGCAGCAGATCGAGCGCCGCCTTGCGGTTGCCAATGAAGTTGTCGTCGACGAAATACACCGATCCGGTCAGGCCGCATGCCAGCATCTTGTCGAGTTCGGCGGTGACCTGCTGCGGCGTCTTCAGGCGCGGGTTGCGGCCATAGAGTCCGGGAATGTCGCAGAACTCGCACTGATACGGACAGCCAGAAGAAAACTGGATGCTGCCGAGAAAATATTTCCGCAGCGGCAGCATTTCGTAGGCCGGCAGCGGAAACGCAGTCATGTCGAGGCGGTCCTGCGTCGTCAGCACCACTTGCCGCCCTGGGCGCGACGGATCGTCGGCGAGCCGCTCGATCAGCCGCTCGGTGGCATCGCCGAGTTCGCCGACGTGAAGATAGTCGAAATCCGGATAGTTTTCTGGGCACGCACTGACCGACGGTCCGCCGAGCGCAGCAGCCTTGCCGTGCACGTGAGCACGGCGGCAAATGTCATTGATCTGCGGCCGCTGGATATGCATCCCGCTGACGAACACGGCGTCGCACCACTCGAAATCCTCGTCGGAGGCGCGCTGCATGTTCTCGTCGAGGAAACGGATTTCCCAGGTCTTCGGCAGCCAGGCTGCAATCACCAGCAGTCCTTGCGGCGGCATGAAAGCCTGCACACCGTCAGTCAGCGGATAGGCGTGTTCGAATGTCCCGAAGGACGGCGTGTAATGCGGGAAGACACACAGAATACGCCTTGAAACGGATTCCGGGGAAACGGATTCCGGAATGCGTGTCGCTTCGACCTGACCCGTCGCCATCCCGCCTCCCAAAGCCGCGCCACTAAGACGCGGAACTCAGCCTAAGGTTCCAGTAATGCACACTGCGGAGCACGGTCGCCCTGCAACAAACATGCCTGCCAAAACGGGCAATGCATTCTATCGACAGGCGAAAGCACAAACTGGGTGAGATTAAGGCCGAGCGATGTGACGGTGCAATGGCAGGACTTATCGACGGGGCTCGAACCTAGTCTGTAAGCTTCGCAGCAAATTCCAGCCGCGGCAGGTCGCTGGGGCTGAGACGGAAATCTTTCCCCGCCAGCCCGACCCGCACCAGCCAGTCGTCGAACTCCGGCGCACGCTTGAGGCCGAACAGGTCGCGCACATAGAGCGCGTCGTGAAACGACGTGGATTGATAGTTGAGCATCACATCGTCGGCACCGGGTACGCCCATGATGAAGGTAACGCCTGCGGCCGCGAGCAGCGTCAGCAGATTGTCCATATCGTTCTGATCGGCTTCGGCATGGTTGGTGTAGCAAACGTCCACACCGAGCGGCAGCCCGAGCAACTTGCCGCAGAAATGATCCTCCAGCCCGGCGCGGATGATTTCCTTGCCGTCATAGAGATACTCGGGTCCGATAAAACCGACGACGCTGTTGACCAAAAGCGGATCGAACGCCCGCGCCACCGCATAGGCCCGCGCCTCGCAAGTCTGCTGATCGACGCCGTGATGCGCGTTCGCCGATAATGCCGAGCCCTGCCCGGTCTCGAAGTACATGACATTGTTGCCAACCGTGCCGCGTTTCAGCGCGAGTGCCGCTTCGCGCGCCTCTTTCAGGATCGCGAGATTGACGCCGAAGCTCGTGTTGGCTGCCTGTGTCCCCGCAATCGACTGAAACACCAGATCGACCGGCAAGCCCTTTGCCATCAGATCGAGCGTCGTCGTGACGTGGGTGAGAATGCATCCTTGGGTGGGCGCATCGATGCGCGTGATGATGCTGTCGAGCAGACGCACCAGATCGCCGATCACAGCCGGATCGTCACTCGCCGGATTGATGCCAATGCAGGCATCGCCCGCGCCGAGCAGCAAGCCGTCGAGGATCGAGGCGGTGATGCCGCGCGCATCGTCGAATGGATGATTGGGCTGCAACCGCACGCTCATACGCCCGCGCAATCCGATGGTGTTGCGGAAGCGCGTCACGATCTCGCATTTCTTCGCCACCAGAATGAGATCCTGATTGCGCATCAGCTTGGAGACGCCCGCCACCATCTCGGGCGTCAGGCCGCGCGCGAGGCCCTGCAATACGGACGGTGTCGCCGCGTCCGACAGCAGCCAGTCGCGGAATTCGCCGACGGTCTGCGAAGCAACTGGCGCGAATGCCACAGCGTCATGGCTGTCCACGATCAGCCGTGTCACCTCGTCGTCCTCATAGGGAACAACCGCCTCGCTGAGGAACTGCTTCAGCGGCAGGTCGGCCAGCGCCATTCTAGCTGCAACGGTTTCCTCGGCGGTGCCGGCGGCAATGCCGGCCAGCCGGTCGCCGGAGCGCGGCGGGGTGGCCTTGGCGAGAAGGTCGCGCAAATCGGCGAACAGATAGGTTTTCGGGCCGATCACGTGGCGATAAGGCATCGGGCTTCCAATAAGCGCGCAGACGTAGATATTCAGAGCGCAGACTTCGGATATTCCCGCCAATCCACGCCACGGCAAACATTATTTGGTGACGGGACAGGCCCGTTCTGGATGTGATAAACAGCCAGCCTCAATCAAGAATGCGCCCGAAACGGGCACTCGCCAACGTCCATCGCTCCAGAATACAAACACAAAACATAAGGGTTCTGTCATGGCTAAAGTCGCCTTTCTCGGTCTCGGTGTCATGGGATTTCCGATGGCCGGTCATCTCGTCGCCAAGGGAGGCCATGACGTCACGGTCTATAATCGCAGCGCCGCCAAGGCGCAGGCGTGGGCCGACAAATTCAAAGGCAAGACCGCGGCTACTCCGAAAGCCGCAGCCGAAGGCCAGGATTTTGTGATGTGCTGCGTCGGCAACGACACCGACCTGCGCGCGGTCACGATCGGCAAGGACGGCGCATTCGCCGGCATGACCAAGGGCGCGGTGTTCGTCGACCACACCACGGCCTCCGCCGAGGTGGCGCGCGAACTGAACGAAGCCGCGACGAAAGCAGGATTCAGCTTCATCGATGCGCCGGTGTCGGGCGGACAGGCCGGTGCGGAGAACGGCGTGCTCACCGTGATGTGCGGCGGGGATGACGCGGCCTACAAGCGCGCTGAGCCTGTGATCGCGGCTTACGCGCGCATGTGCAAGCTGCTCGGTCCCGCAGGTGCGGGCCAGTTGACCAAGATGGTCAACCAGATCTGCATCGCCGGTCTGGTGCAGGGACTGTCGGAAGGCATTCACTTCGCCAAGAAAGCCGGTCTCGATGTGGAAGCGGTGATCGAAACCATTTCCAAGGGCGCCGCGCAATCATGGCAGATGGAGAACCGCTACAAGACCATGAACGCCAACAAGTTCGACTTCGGCTTTGCCGTCGACTGGATGCGCAAGGACCTGTCGATCTGCCTCACCGAAGCGCGCAACAACGGCGCCAACCTGCCGGTCGCGGCACTGGTCGATCAGTTCTACGCCGAAGTGCAGAAGATGGGCGGCAAGCGCTGGGATACGTCGAGCCTCGTTGCGCGGCTCGATCGCTAACCCTGGAGCTGAACGGCTATCAAGCGACGGCGGCAACCAGAGCGGCCGGCATACGTTGCGGAGGCGAGCCGGCCTGCAGCAATTCCTCGGACAGATAATTGGCCAGTTCCGTCACCACGCGTGGCGGACTGCGCCGGCCGTAAGCATAAGCCAGTTCGATCGGCGGCAATTGCGGCAAGCGAAGACCGTGGCCGACGACGCGCATCGGCGCTGTAACCAGCCCGCGCGCCAGCACGGTCACGCCCATACCGTCAATCACGGCCGACTTCATGCATTCGAAACTCGGGCTGACAAAGCTGAGATGCCAAGGGCGCTTGTCGGCTTCGAGCGCGCGAACACCAAATTTCCGGTAAGCACAGCCTTCCGGAAATAAAATCAACGGAACTGACGATTCGCGGTTGGGAGCGAATTTGGGGCCACTCACCCAAACCAGTTGCTCGCGCAGGACGACCTCACCGTGAGAGGCGCCGTTTTCCTGCTTGAAGAACGTCAAATCGAATTCGCCGCGATTGCTGCGCTTGATCAGATTCTCTGATTGATTCGATTCGACCTCCAGCCCGACCATCGGATGGATCGCCTTGAAGGCCGAAAGCCAGCTGGTGAAATTACGGCCGAAGAAATCCAGCGGTACCCCGAGGCGGACAAAGCCTCTCAAAGCCGCGTCCGACATCGAACTGTAAGCCTCGTCGTTCAGTTGCAGGATGCGGCGCGCGTAATCCAGCAGCTTGCCACCCTCGGAGGTCAATTCAAGAACGCGGCCTTTGCGGCGCACAAGTAAAGACTTGCCGGCCTGGTTTTCCAGCTTGGTAATCTGCTGGCTGACCGTCGACTGGGAGCGGCTAACCCCCTCCGCCGCACGGGAAAAACTCATCGAATCCGCGACCAGCAGGAAGGTCCGCAGGCAATCGATATCGAAATTTGCGGGAGGCCGAGTGCGGTGCATCATAGGGTTTCCCGATACTGAATATCGCTTTAATTGGTTTTGCCACTTTATGTGAACTCCGTAAAGTCACAAAGCAAACACTGCAATACACGCAGCGTCGGCGCTCGGGCTATCTCCACTGGACCCTGCTGTGAACGACCCAAGGCGATAAAATAAAAGCTGCACACAAAGATCGGCGCACCCGGGAGCGCCCGGCTCACATCAAAAAATGGATTGCCGCACGTGACAATTAAAGCTGTTGTTTTTGACGCATACGGAACGCTTTACGATATCCAGTCGGTCGCCGCGATTACCGAGCAGACCTACCCGGGTTATGGCGAAGCGATTACGCAGATCTGGCGGCTGAAGCAGCTCGAATACACCTGGTTGCGCACGCTGATCGAACGCTACGAGAGTTTCGAGGCGATCACGGAGCAATCCCTCGCCTACACGCTCGACAATCTCGGCCTTGCTTACAATGCCGGAATGTTCGAGCTGATCATGGACAAGTACCGCAATCTCGATCTCTATCCTGACGCGATGGCGACGCTGGCGCAACTCAAGGGCCGCAAGCTCGCGATCCTGTCGAACGGAAGTTCGGCGATGCTGAATGCGCTGGTGCGCAATACCGGTCTGCAGCCGATCCTCGAGGCGACCATCAGCATCGAAAGCCGGAAGGTCTTCAAGCCGTCGCCGAAAACCTACACTCTGATCGAGGAAGTGCTCGGCGTCGGGCCGAGCGAGACACTGTTCGTATCGTCCAACGGTTTCGATGTCGCCGGCGCGAAAGCTTTCGGTCTCAACGTCGCGTGGATCGAACGCGTCACCGCGCAGGCACTGGCCAAGGAGTTCGCCGGACCGGCGCCCGCGGGCGCCCTCACGATGTTCAAGGCGCTGCGGATGCGCAACGAACACCTTGGTGTCAGCCCCGACCATCGCGTCAGCTCGTTGACTGGCATCCCTGCCATCGTTGCCGCAGCCGACTAGAATTGGCTATTGCGAAAATCGCAGTCAGTAGCGTCCAGTCCCCTATCCTTTCTTTCATCAGGGAGAAAAGACGTTGCCTCTCTCAGCAGCACCTTTCGCCGCAAAGAAATTTGCGACCGTCAACGGCAAGCGCATGGCCTATATCGACGAGGGCCAGGGCGATGCGATCGTGTTTCAACACGGCAATCCGACGTCGTCCTATCTCTGGCGCAATGTCATGCCTCACTGCACAGGTCTGGGACGGCTGATCGCTTGCGACCTGATCGGCATGGGCGACTCCGACAAACTCGATGATTCAGGGCCGGACCGTTACACCTACGCCGAGCAGCGCGAGTATCTGTTCGCGCTGTGGGACCAGATCGGTCTCGGCAACAAGATCATCTTCGTGATTCATGACTGGGGTTCGGCGCTGGGGTTCGACTGGGCCAACGCGCATCGCGAGCGCGTGCAAGGCATCGCGTATATGGAAGGCATCGTCACGCCCATGCTCTGGAGCGACTGGCCGGACAACGCCAGGCGTGCGTTTCAGGGTTTTCGGTCCGAGGGTGGCGGCGAAATGATCCTCGAAAAGAATATCTTCGTCGAACGCGTACTGCCGGGCTCGGTGATGCGCAAAATGAGCGACGAGGAAATGGCGGTTTATCGCCAGCCGTTCCTCAATCCCGGCGAAGACCGCAGACCCACCCTGACGTGGCCGCGGCAGATTCCGATCGAAGGCGAACCCGCCGATGTCGTTCGCGTGGTCGAGGACTACAGCGCCTGGCTCTCCGAGAGCAGCATTCCCAAACTGTTCGTCAATGCGGACCCCGGCTCCATTCTCATCGGCAGGCAGCGCGAACTATGCCGCAAGTGGCAGAACCAGACCGAAGTGACGGTCAACGGTACTCACTTCATTCAGGAAGACTCACCCGACGAGATCGGCACGGCGGTGGCCGATTTCGTGCGGATGATACGCGGGTCTTAAAACCAACAGCTCGGACACAATCGGATCGACCTCGTCATTCCGAGGAGCGCTCGCGACGAAGCAATCCAGCTTCTAACTGACTGGATTGCTTCGCTGCGCTCGCAATGACGTTTGGCTGATTTTGACGTAGAACCGAGCATGACAACGCTCTCTCCGGCATGTAGATGAGGGAGAAAGCCAGCTCGCCTATCTCTCCAATTTCTCGAAACGGACCCTCCCAATGCTGAATACGCCTCGCGCCCGCCGCGGCATGGTGACATCGCCACATAACCTTGCGAGCGAGGCCGGATTGCGCGTCCTGCGCGAGGGCGGCAACGCCATCGAGGCAACCGTCGCGATGGCGGCGTCGCTTGCTGTGGTCTATCCGCATATGACCTCGATAGGCGGTGACGGCTTCTGGCTGATTTCAGCAAAAGACAAACCAGTCGTCGCGGTCGATGCCTGCGGTGGCGCTGCGAAAGCGGCCAGTGCTGAGTTTTACCTTGGCAAAGGCTTGAAGAAAATTCCCGAGCGCGGCCCGCTCGCGGCCAACACCGTCGCCGGTACCTTGTCCGGCTGGGATGAAGTGCTCAAGATCAGCACCGAGCTCGGCGGCAAGCTGCCGTTGTCACGGCTGGTCGAGGACGCAGCATGGTCCGGCGAGAATGGTTTCGCCGTCACTGCGAGCCAGCAGGAACTCACCGAAACCAAGCTCCCCGAATTGAAGGACGCGCCGAACTTCATCAAAACCTTCCTGCTCGACGGCAAGCTGCCAAAGGAAGGCGAGATGATGAAGCTGCCGGCTTTGGCGAATACGCTGAAACGTCTCGGCAAAAATGGCGCAGCCAGTTTCTACAATGGTGAGCTATCGAAAGAGATCGCCGCCGATCTCGCGCGTTGCGGCTCTCCGGTCTCGGCCGAAGACCTCGCCGCCCACAAGGCGCAGCGCCGCGAACCGCTGTCGGTCCCGGTGAAAGGCGCCAAGCTCTATAACTTTCCGCCGCCGACGCAGGGTTTGTCGTCGCTGATGATCCTCGCTTTGTTCGAGCGGCTCGGCATCAAGGACGCCGAAGGCTTTGACTATCTGCACGGCATCATTGAAGCGACCAAGCAGGCGTTTCTGGTCCGCGATCGCATCATCGGCGATCCGGGCTCGATGACCGAAGATCCGAACAACTATCTGCAAACCGCCAAACTCGACGAGCTCGCAAAGAAGATCGACCGAAAGCGCGCGCTGCCGTGGCCCTACCCCGCCAATCCCGGCGACACGGTTTGGCTCGGCGCGATCGACGCCAATGGCCTCGCCGCAAGTTTCATCCAGAGCATCTATTTCGAATTCGGCTCCGGCTGCGTGCTGGAGAACGCAGGCTTGGTCTGGCAAAATCGCGGTTCGAGCTTCGCGCTCGAAGGAGATGGCCCGCGCGTGATCGGCGCCGGACGCAAGCCATTCCACACCCTTAATCCCGCCATGGCGCTGTTTGACGACGGCCGCCGCATGGTCTACGGCACGATGGGTGGCGAAGGTCAGCCACAATCGCAATCGGCGATCTTCAGCCGTTATGCGATGTACGGTCAGGGCTTGCAGGCCGCCGTCACCGCACCGCGCTGGCTGCTCGGACGGACATGGGGCGCGGAAAGCGTAACGCTCAAGCTGGAAAGCCGCTTCGATCCGCAACTCGTCGCGCAGATGCGCGAGGCCGGTCACGACGTGGAGATGCTTCCCGATTTTACCTCGACCATGGGTCACGCCGGCGCGATCGTGCTCTATCCCGACGGCAAGTTCGAGGGCGCGACGGACCCGCGCAGCGACGGCGCCGCGATGGGATTTTGACTGTCGTCAAGCCGCGAACTTGCCGCCGAGTTCATCGTCGATATGAATCTTGATAATGTCGTCGAAGGTCTTTTCCGCCGTGATGAAGCCGAGCTTCTTGGCACGGTCGGTGACGAAATCGCGCGGCCAACCCGAAACGATGCCCATGATGGTCGGATCAGGCTCGCGCTTGATCCGCGCGGTGACGCTCTTGCCCGCCACACGGGTCAGCGCCGCGATCTGTTCGCCGACGGTCGCGGCCAATCCCGGCATGCTCAGCGCGCGGCGCGGGCCAACGGCCGCGAGGTCCATCGTCCCTGCATGAAGCAGGAAGCCGACCGCTGAGCGCGGCGATGCGTGCCAGTGCATCACATCCTCGGACACCGGCAGCACGGCCTCCTTGCCGGCCAGGGGCTCGCGGATGATGTTGGAGAAGAAACCGGATGCAGCCTTGTTCGGCGTGCCGGGCCGCACGCAAATCGTCGGCAGACGGATGCTGATGCCGTCGAGCAGCCCCTTGCGGGTGTAATCTGAAATCAACAGTTCGCCGATCGCCTTCTGCGTGCCGTAGCTCGTCAGCGGTGTGTTGAAGAACTCGTCGCCGATCCGCTCCGGGAACGGCGCGCCGAACACCGCAATCGACGACGTGAATACGAGACGCGGTTTGTATCCGCCGCCGATAGCGCGGATCGCATCGATCAGATAGCGCGTACCATCGAGGTTGATGCGATAGCCTTTGTCGAACTCGGCCTCCGCCTCGCCGGAGACGATGGCGGCGAGGTGAAAGATCACGTCGGGCTTGCCGGCAATCAGCTTGGCGATCATCGCCGGATCGGCGACATCGCCGGTGACGACGTTAACCGGGATCGACGTCTTCGGCGCGGCCGGCGCGACCACATCCTGCAAGGTAAGAGCCGCGATCTCCGCCTTGCCGAGACGGCCGTCACTCACGAGACGCTCGACGAGTTTGCGGCCGACCATACCGGCGGCGCCAAGAACCAGAATGTGCAAGGCCGTTTCCTTTTAGCTATCGCGCATTGAACCTGCGCTTATTCCTTCACCGCGCCGGTCATCGCCGACACGTAGTGCTCGACGAAGAATGCATAAAGGATCACCAGTGGCAGCGAGCCGACCAGCGCGCCCGCCATCAGCGATCCCCACTTGTAGATATCGCCGTCGACAAACTCGTTGACGATCGCCACCGGCACCGTCTTGTTCTGCGTCGAGGCAAGGAAGGTCAGCGCGTAGATGAACTCGTTCCAGCACAGTGTGAACGAGAAGATGAAAGCCGAGATCAGTCCCGGGATCGCCAGCGGCAGAATGATCTTGGTGAGGATCTGCCACCGGCTTGCGCCGTCGATCAGCGCGCATTCTTCCAGCTCGAACGGAATGGTCTTGAAGTATCCCATCAGCAGCCAGGTCGAGAACGGAATCAGCAGCGTCGGATAGACCAAAATCAGCGACATCGGCGAGTCGAACAGACCGTAAGCGTGGATCACCGACGCCAGCGGAATGAACAGGATCGACGGCGGCACGAGGTAAGCCATGAAGATCAGCGCGCCGACGGTCTGCGCGCCCTTGAAGCGCAACCGCACGATGGCATAAGCGGCGAGCACGCTCGCCGTAATCGAGAGGAACGTCGCCGCGGAAGCGACATACATCGTGTTCCATAGCCAGCGCGGATAGGACGTCTCGAACAGCAACTTGCTGATGTGCTTGAAGGTCGGCTTTACCACCCAGAACGGGTTGAAGGTCTCCATGTCGATCAGCTGCTCGTCCGGCTTGATGGACGTCAGCGCCATCCAGTAGAACGGAAACAGCAGGATCACGACAATGATAAACAGCGGAATGTAGAGCGTGACGATCCTGCTCGGCAGCGTCTCCAGATAGCTCATGCCATCGGATTCATCGGCCTTCGCAGCGGTCACGGCAGGCGGATGTGTGGCAGCGCGGTCAGTCATTGTTCTCACCCTGTTGCCATTTGCGGCAGGCGCGCGCGGGGCCTGCCCCGTTCGCGCAAACAGAAATCAGCAGCGTGGTTAGTCATTGTTCTCTCCCTGCTGCCATTTGCGCCGCTGCATGCCGAACCATGAGATCATGATGGCCGCAACAAGGAATGGAATCATCGCGGTCGCGATCGCAGCACCCTCGCCCAGCCGTCCGCTCAGGATGCCGCGCTGATAGCTCAGCGTCGCCATCAAATGGGTAGCGTTGACCGGTCCGCCGCGCGTCAGCGCCCAGATCAGCTGGAAATCGGTGAAGGTGAACAGCACCGAGAACGTCATCACCACGGCGATAATAGGCGTCAGCAGCGGATAGGTGATGAAGCGAAAGCGCTGCCAGTTGGTGGCGCCGTCGAGCGTCGCCGCTTCATAAAGCGACGGCGACACTGTTTGCAGGCCAGCCAGCAGCGTGATAGCGACGAACGGCACGCCGCGCCAGATATTGGCGATGATAACGCTGGCGCGTGCCCAGTCGGAATCGCCGAGGAAGTTGATGTTCTGTTTGATCAGCCCCATGTGCCGCAACGACCACGAGATGATCGAGAACTGCGAATCGTAAATCCACCAGAACGCGATCGCCGACAACACGGTCGGAACGATGAACGGGATCAGCACGGCGGCGCGGATCATCGCCTTGAACGGCATATGCCTGTTCAGCAGCAGCGCCAGATACAGCCCGAGCACGAATTTGATGGCGCTGGCGACCAGCGTGTAGAGCAGCGTGTTGAATACCGACAGCCAGAACACGCCGTCTTCGTAAAGCCACTCGTAATTCTCAAGGCCGACAAACGCGCCGCCACGGCCGATGCGAATGTCGGTGAAGCTCATCCAGATTCCGAGCCCGAGCGGATACGCCAGGAACAGAATCAGGAACGCAGCCGCCGGCAGCATGAACCAGGCCGCGATCCAGTTACGGTTGATCATCAGCCGCTGCCACGCGCCGAGACCAGCCGAAACGCGGGGCGTTGCCTTGATGTCGATCGCAGTCATCCACAAAATCCTCAGCCGTCATGCCCGGATCTATTCCGGGCATCCACGTCTTGCCAAAACCGCCGGCAAAGACGCGGGTGGCCGGGACAAGCCCGGCCATGACGTAAACGAGTTATCGATACAGGCGCTTGGCCTGCCGCTCGGCGAACGCGATCGCGCCCTTGGCGTCCTCGCGTCCGGTACAGTAGTTGGCGAACATATCGACGATGACGAAGTCGGCAATCGCCGCCGCTGCGTTCTCGCCGAGAGTTCCGCGGCCGGCCGGAGTGAGCGTCCGCTTCGCCACGTCGCGATACGGCGTGCGCTTCGGGTCCGCTGTCCAGACCGGATTATTGTCGTAGGCGTTGAGGAAATGCGACAGATAACCAGAAGCCGAGGTGACCCACGGATTGAACTGTTCTGCCTCGAGCATGAATGCGGTCAGCGCCTTGCACGCCTGTGGATACTTGCTGAAGTTGAACACCAGCATGGTGAACGGCAGATGCAGTTCAGTCGGCTTGCCGGCCGGGCCGATCGGCATGTAGGCGTGGTTCATGTCTTCGGCGACCGCCTTGTTCTCCCGGCTCGCGGTGACATAGACCGAAATGCCGTTGACGGTGCAGTGGAGCTGACCGGACACGAACGCCTTGTTGTTCGATGAGTCGTTCCACGACGCGGTGCCGGGGATAAAGTTCTCATACAGCGCCTTGACGTATTCCAGCGACTTCATGGTCTCCGGCGAGTTGATGATCACCTTGTCCTTTTCGTCGACGAGGTAACCGCCATGGCTCCACAGCGCCCAGTGCAGCCAGGTGTTGGCATCGCCCGACGCGTGGCCGAGCGCCATGCCCGCCGGTGTGCCGTTCTTGTTGAGCGCCTTGACCAGCTCGAGGAAGCCCGCGGTATCCTTTGGGAATTCCTTGAAGCCGGCCTTCTCCATCGAGCTGATGCGGTAGTTGATCAAGCCACCGGTTGCCGCAACCGGAATGCCGATCCACTTGTTGCCGGACTTGCCATAGGCGTTCGCAGACGGCGCCCAGCCGCCATACTTCTTGCCGAGATAGTCGGCGACATCGGTGACGTCGACGCACTTGCTCGGAAACAGATGCGGCAGCGAGTAGAGGCCCCACACCATGTCGAGACCCTGACCGGTGTTGGCCGCAACGGAGGCCTTCGGCTGGAGGTCGTCGTAGGATTCGTTGGAGACGTTGATTTCGACGCCCGTCGCCTTAGTGAAGGCCTGCATGATGTTGGTGAAGGCCACATCCTCGGCTTCGACGAAACGCTTCCAGCGCAGCAGGTTGATCTTGGCGCCCTTCTCCGGCTTCCACTGCGAGGTCTGCGCCCACGCATGGGCGAAATTGAGCAGTTGATCGGCCGATGTCGTTGCGGCCGCGGCGAGCGTGGCAGCGCCGCCCTTCAGCAGTGATCGGCGGTCCTGAATGAAGTTACTCATCGTCTGCATTCTCCCTGTTGTACCGGTTCTTGACGGATCCGACCGGCTGTCTGATTGTGCTGAATATGACTTGCTGGCAACGATCCCCGCGACGCGACGAGGCACTTGAGTGACGAGTTGAGATCAATTGATGAGGCGTTTTCCGTTTTCCTTGTCGAAAACATGCGCCGCCCTGGCGACGGGGCGCAGCTTGACCCTGTCGCCCGGCTTCACCGCGCGGCGGTCACGAATGACGGCGATCAGATCCTGCTTGCCGATGCGGGCGACAATCTGCGTTTCCGAACCGGTCGGCTCGACCACGATCACCTCCGCTTCGACGCCGTCGTCGGCGAATTCCAGATGTTCAGGGCGGATTCCATAAACCACCGGCTTGCCGTCGAGACCGGCACGCGACGCCGCTAGCGGCAATCTGCTGCCGTTGGCGGTTTCCACGTAGGGCATCTCGCCGCCGACAAGCGTGCCTTCAAGAAAGTTCATCGCCGGCGAACCGATGAAGCCCGCGACGAATTTGTTGTCGGGGTGATCGTAGAGTTCAAGCGGCGCGCCCATCTGTTCGACGATGCCGTCATGCATCACGACGATCTTGTCGGCCATGGTCATGGCCTCGATCTGGTCGTGAGTGACGTAAACCGTCGTAGTCTTGAGCCGCTGATGCAATTCCTTGATCTCGGTGCGCATGGCGACGCGCAGCTTGGCGTCGAGGTTCGACAACGGTTCGTCGAACAGGAACACTTGCGGGTCGCGCACGATGGCGCGGCCCATGGCGACGCGCTGACGCTGGCCGCCGGACAACTGCCGCGGATACCGATCGAGCAGATTGCGCAGCCCCAGAATATCGGCGGCGCGATTGACGAGCTTATCGATCTCGGCGGAATTCTCTTTGCGCAGCTTGAGCGAGAAGCCCATGTTCTGTGCCACCGTCATGTGCGGATAGAGCGCATAATTCTGGAACACCATGGCGATGTCGCGCTCTTTCGGCTGCACATCGTTGACGATGCGCTCGCCGATCGAGATCGTTCCCGAAGTGATATTTTCGAGCCCTGCCAGCATGCGCAGCAGCGTGGACTTGCCGCAGCCCGACGGGCCGACCAGGACGACGAACTCGCCGTCCTCGATCGGGACAGTGACGCCGTGCAGGACTTCAAAACCGCCGAACGATTTTCGAACGTCCTGAATTTTCACCGACGCCATACATCGAACTCCCCGGTCTCCAGCGATCGGCTGCGCCGTCACTGATCTGTTTTTTGCTTGCGACTTTTTGCTTGCGACGTGCGCTGGATCGAAGCTGGTGGTGAGCACTTACCGCTCTTTGACGGTGAAGCTAGCAATCCATTGGTAGCGCTGTCAATATTCGTTCAAATCGTGCCTCACTTATGATATGAGCCCATCATGGGGCGGAAACGAACGCAATCGGGCGAGGCACGGCTCACGGAAGTCGCAAAGCTGGCGGGCGTCAGCCCGATCACCGCGTCGCGGTTTTTCCGTAACCCCGAAGCGTTGTCCGTCAGCAAGCGGGCACGGGTCGAAAGCGCCGCAAAAGAACTCGGTTACGTACCGAATTTGGCCGCGCGTGCGCTTGCATCGCAGCGCAGCGAAGTGATCGGCGTCATGATTCCGTCGCTGACCAACAACGTATTTTCCGACGTGCTGCGCGGCATCTACGATGTGTCGCAGGGAAGCCGCTACAGCATTCAGCTCGTCAACACGCGCTACAGCATCTTGCAGGAAGAAAAACTGCTGCGTCTGTTCCAGGCACAGAAGCCCGCGGGGCTGATCGTCACCGGCATCAACCAGACAGCAGAATCGCGTGCGGTGATGCAAGCGATGAACTGCCCGATCGTTCAGATCATGGAAATCGGCCCGGAACCGGTCGATATGATGGTCGGCTTTTCGCATTATGATGCAAGCGTTGCAGCCATTTCTCATCTTCTGACGCAAGGGCACACGCGAATCGGCTTTCTTGGCGCGCGAATGGATCCGCGCGTACAGCGGCGCTTCGACGGCTATCGCGATGCAATGAAAGCGGCGGGCCTGCTCGACCAGCGCCTGATCGTGACCACACCCGTCCCGACTTCGGTGACCATGGGCGGGACGCTGTTCGCAGACCTGCTCACCCGTGTGCCGGATATCGATGCGGTGTTCTGCGTCAATGACGACCTGGCCCTGGGTGTGCTGTTCGAATGCGAACGGCGGCAGATATCTGTTCCCGAGAGCATGGCGATCGTCGGTTTCAACGATCTGGAATTCATGGCATCTGCCGTTCCCTCGCTCACCAGCGTGCGCACCAACCGATACGAAATGGGCCGCCATGCGGTCACGATGGTGACGGAGGCCATCGACGACCGCCGGCCCGCGAACCCGGTGATCGATCTCGGCTTCGAACTGATGATCCGGCAAAGTTCACTGGCCAAAGGCGCTTGAGTGCCAATCTGCTCGTCTCGGCAAAAAATGGTAGCGCTATCTTTTACGGCTGACTAAAGTCGCTACAAGAGGCGGTGACAGCAAGAGCCGCCGGCATTTGCAGCGGGCCGTTCAGCGATCTCAATCCGCTGCTGCAATATGAACCGCGCAGCCGTGCGGGTCGGGAGACATCAGTGACAAACAGCACCAAAGGTCATTCCACCAACGGCAAACGCAAACTCCGCTCCAGCCTGTGGTTCGACAATCCCCATAACCCCGGCATGACGGCGCTCTATCTCGAGCGCTATCTGAATTACGGCCTGACCCGAAAAGAACTGCAGTCCGGCAAGCCGATCATCGGCATCGCGCAGACCGGCAACGACCTCTCTCCGTGCAACCGGCATCACCTCGAACTCGCCCATCGCGTCCGTGAAGGCATCCGCGAGGCCGGCGGCATCGCCATGGAGTTTCCAACTCATCCGATTCAGGAAACCGGCAAACGCCCGACAGCCGCACTCGACCGCAACCTCGCCTACCTTGGCCTTGTCGAAATTCTCTACGGCTATCCGCTCGACGGCGTGGTGCTCACCACCGGCTGCGACAAGACCACGCCCGCCTGCATGATGGCGGCGGCGACCGTGAACATTCCCGCGATCGTGCTGTCCGGCGGTCCGATGCTGAACGGCTGGTTCAACGGCGAACGCACCGGCTCCGGCACCGTGGTGTGGAAATCGCGCGAGCGCATGGCGGCCGGCGAGATTGGCTACGAGGAGTTCATGGACATCGTGGCGTCGTCCGCCCCGTCGGTCGGCCATTGCAATACCATGGGCACCGCATCGACCATGAACTCACTCGCCGAAGCGCTTGGCTTTTCGTTACCCGGATGCGCTGCGATCCCAGCGCCCTATCGCGAGCGTGGACAGATTGCGTATGAAACCGGCAAGCGCGCGGTCGAGATGGTGTGGGAAGATCTGAAGCCTTCAGACTTTTTGACTCGCAAGGCGTTCGAGAACTGCATTGTGGTCAACTCGGC
>JAKFUP010000168.1 GCA_021732625.1 Hyphomicrobiales bacterium | reverse complement strand
GTTGTAGTGACTGACGGCGACGCGCTGCGGCTTGGCGGTTTTCTTTGGTGCAGCGACAGCGCGTGCAGCCTTGCGCGACGGAAGTTTGCGGCGGGCGTTCGGCTTCGGCGCAACCTTCGTCTTTTTCGCAGCCGATTTTTTGACAGCAGGTTTTTTCGCGGCAGGTTTGTTTGCGCCTGACTTGCGCGAAGCGGTGGACGATTTTGTGGTGCGCGATTTTGTGGTGCGCTTCTTTGCGGCGCGAGCTTTGGCCATGACTGCCTCCCTGTGGCTGTTGCCCGCAGGTTAGCACCTGAAAACGCAGCGGCAACGCCGCGCGCGCAAATCTCTTATGCCGCACAAGCCACGCAGCTTCGCAAAACTGCCACGCGATCAGCCGTATTCCGACTCAATGCAGCCGGAACACCCCGTCCACCGCGCGCAGTTCCGCAGGCTTGATCAGCCGCGAATGCGCCACGGTCACGCCGACCAATGGGCCTTCGAGCTTCTCCTGCCAGAAGGCGAGGAAATCCTGCAGTGCGGGGAATTTCGGGAAGAGATCGTAGTTTTGCCAGACGTAGCTTTGCAGCAGCCAGTGCCGGTCGGGGCGCCGGTAGAGAATTTCCGCAGTGGTCAGGCCGTAGCCGCCGAGCTGTTTGCGGAAATCGTCGGAGTACGTCGTGCGAGACCCGGATACGCCAGTACTATTGAGACCAGTACCGTTAAGAGAAGCCGAAACCATGCCAACCTCCACGTCGCGTGAACCCACGCTTGTCATGAATCTGACGCAGTACGAGTAGGCATCTCAAGCCTAAAAGTTGAATAAAGTGTTGATATTCATAGCGTTAGCAGCATGGCCATGGGTTTGCTAACAGCTTGCTTGGGGGACTGGATTGCTTCGCGGAGCCTGTCATCGGGCGCGCCGGAAGCGAGACCCGGTGGCTCGCAATGACGATGGCGGCCTTGCCCTGTCGCTGCGAGCAGCGCAGCGACGAAGCAAACCATCTTTTTTCAAAGGGTTGTCCTGGCCAACAGCATTCCAACGGCGTGGCATTAACGATTTGACGAAAGAAACTGGCACTCAGGCGATCCGATTGCCAATTTCTTTGCTAGACACCCTTGCCCATCCTCACCGATAGGCCTATGTCCCGACTGTCAGACGGTAGCACTCGCAAGCCCTGACTGCTAAACTGAAAAAATCAAGCCAAATCAATCTCTTATAAAACCAGCCAATCTCTTAGGAGGACTGCATGAAATTCCGTCCGCTCCATGATCGCGTCGTGGTCAAGCGTATCGACGCCGAGGAAAAGACAGCCGGCGGCATCATCATTCCCGACACTGCGAAGGAAAAGCCGTCGCAGGGCGAAATCCTCTCGGTCGGCCCGGGCGGCCGCGACGAGGCCGGCAAGCTGATCCCGATCGATCTCAAGGTCGGCGACATCGTGCTGTTCGGCAAATGGTCGGGCACCGAGGTGAAGATCGACAATCAGGATCTCCTGATCATGAAGGAAAGCGACATCATGGGCGTCCTCACCGGCATGCCCGTTTCGAAGAAGAAGGCCGCTTAAGCGCCCTCTTCGTCGGGATCATCGGGACAAGCCCGGTGATGACAAGCAATCAGTTTCACATTTTGAAGGACACCCAACATGGCAGCTAAAGAAGTCAAATTCGGCGTCGATGCGCGCGACAAGATGCTTCGCGGCGTCGAAATCCTCGCCAACGCGGTGAAGGTCACGCTCGGTCCGAAAGGCCGTAACGTCGTTCTCGACAAGTCGTTCGGCGCTCCGCGCATCACCAAGGACGGCGTCACCGTCGCCAAGGAAATCGAACTGGAAGACAAGTTCGAGAACATGGGCGCACAGATGGTGCGCGAAGTGGCCTCGAAGTCGGCAGACGCTGCCGGCGACGGCACCACCACCGCAACCGTTCTGGCCGCAGCCATCGTCAAGGAAGGCGCCAAGTCGGTTGCCGCCGGCATGAACCCGATGGATCTCAAGCGCGGCATCGACCTGGCTGTTGAAGCCGTCGTCGCCGACCTCGTGAAGAACTCCAAGAAGGTCACCTCGAACGACGAGATCGCCCAGGTTGGCACCATCTCGGCGAACGGCGACAAGGAAATCGGCGATTTCCTCGCCAAGGCTATGGCGAAAGTCGGCAACGAAGGCGTCATCACCGTTGAGGAAGCGAAATCCCTCGACACCGAACTCGACGTCGTCGAAGGCATGCAGTTCGACCGCGGCTACATCTCGCCGTACTTCGTCACCAACGCCGACAAGATGCGCGTTGAGTTCGACGACGCCTACATCCTCATCAACGAGAAGAAGCTCTCCTCGCTGAACGAACTGCTTCCGCTGCTCGAAGCCGTCGTGCAGACCGGCAAGCCGCTCGTGATCGTCGCTGAAGACGTCGAAGGCGAGGCGCTTGCGACCCTCGTCGTGAACCGTCTGCGTGGTGGCCTCAAGGTTGCGGCCGTCAAGGCACCGGGCTTCGGCGATCGCCGCAAGGCCATGCTGCAGGACATCGCGATCCTGACCGGCGGCACCGCGATCTCGGAAGACTTGGGAATCAAACTTGAGAACGTCACCCTGCAGATGCTGGGCCGTTCCAAGAAGGTGATGATCGACAAGGAAAACACCACCATCGTCAACGGCGCCGGCAAGAAGGCCGACATCGAGGCGCGCGTGAATCAGATCAAGGCGCAGATCGAGGAAACCACCTCGGACTACGACCGCGAGAAGCTTCAGGAGCGTCTGGCCAAGCTCGCAGGCGGCGTCGCGGTGATCCGCGTCGGCGGCGCGACAGAAATCGAAGTGAAGGAGCGCAAGGATCGCGTTGATGACGCGATGCATGCGACCCGTGCGGCGGTTGAAGAAGGCATCGTACCGGGCGGCGGCGTCGCCCTGCTGCGCGCCTCCGAGGCGCTCAAGCGCATCAAGACCCAGAACGACGACCAGAAGACCGGCGTCGAGATCGTGCGCAAGGCGCTCTCAGCACCTGCCCGCCAGATCGCGATCAACGCAGGCGAAGACGGCAGCGTCATCGTCGGCAAGATCCTCGAGAAGGATCAGTATGCCTACGGCTTCGACTCGCAGACCGGCGAATACGTCAACATGATCTCCAAGGGCATCATCGACCCGACCAAGGTCGTGCGTGCGGCGATCCAGAACGCAGCCTCGGTTGCGGCGCTCCTGATCACCACCGAAGCCATGGTTGCGGAGCTGCCCAAGAAGGGCGGCTCGGCTGGCGGCGGCATGCCTCAGGGCGGCGGCATGGGCGGCATGGATTTCTGACGCAAAGCGTCAGAAATCGCCGCCCCTACAATCTAAAATGCTTGAAGCCGGGCAAGCCCGGCTTCAAGTGGCGGCATGGATTTCTGATCTCTTGCTCCTCCCTCGCCCCGCTCTTGCGGGGACAGGGTTGGGGTGAGGGGCAAGTCCCGCTCAACGCGAAAACGAAATGCAAAACCCCGGCGGAGACGCCGGGGTTTTTGTTTTGGCGATGACAGCTTGAATCGGTGGAAATCTACAGCACCAGTAAACACATTGCCTAAAGCGCAGACCGGCAAACAGGGCTTAGTACTTAATCCTGAGGATAGAACTAAAAGTTGTGAATAGACGCGTTGACTCCAAACAAGCGAATCACGCAGCATTATCGATGGTGTGCAGAAGCACACTCATGGAAAAACCGAGGTCTGATCCACCTCGGCTTCCGTGAACCACAAATAGCCTTGGGGGCTCTTGCGGCGTTATCCACAAAGTCACGTTACGCTGGCGTGACTCGCTGTCAAGAGTCTCCGAGGCCCTTTTCGAGAAAGGCCTGCTAAATGGGGACTTTTACTTATCAATTAACGTTCGAAGACGCTGTGGATATCTGGCTTCGCTATTGGGATGGCGAGTTCCAGCACAGAATCGCGGCGTCGTTCGACGTAAACCCCGGTCGTGTGAACGAAGTGCTGAAAGGCAGCAAGCACGCGGGTAGCCGCGAAGCAGCTCTCTGTCGCAAATCAGCCTGAAAGAAGAAAGCCCGGTGTCTACGCCGGGTTTTTTCATTCAACAGATCGGAGACTTCATTATGGCTATTCTACTCGTGACTTATGATCTTAAACAGCCCGGGCAAAATTACGGACCAGTGCATGACTATCTGCGTCAGTTCGCACACTGCAAACAAATGGAATCGGTTTGGTTGCTCGATACGACCACAACTACAGAAACCATACGTGAAGGCGTTCGAGCACGAGCCGACAACAACGACATCGTGTTTGTTGCTCGGTTGATGCGCGAGTGGTCATCTTGGAACTACACTTGTGCTGCGTGGCTCAATGATCCGGCTCGCAATTGGTGAGGCTGCAAAAATGCAAATCCGACAGCGATGCCGGGTTTGGACCTTTCAAGGAAACTCCAACACAAAGGCACGAAACCTATGAGCGAGAAGAAGATGCGGACAACTCATATTGTAGGCGACAGTCAAACCACAATGCATCTACAGACTGCCTATATCGAATTAGCGAAGCAATCACAGACTACTTCGCATCTTCAAACGGGACTCGCTAAACAGCCACCAGCGAATCCGCCAGCAGCGCCACAAGCACCGCAGCAGCCGACAACAGACTCAACAAAGCGATGAACTGGCCCAGCTCGGATAATATCCAGTACTTGTCGGGCTTAGCTGCAATCGTCGGCCTACCGTTCGCAAGTTTTGCGGTTCTTTACGCCGCCAAGCAGCTAAAGCTGGCTCGCGCTGCCGGGTCAGGAACTTCTTTGCTCACACTTACCGAGGCATTTCGAGAGAATTGGGAGCGCTTTTTCAAAGCAAGTGACGAGACAACCCAAACTTTCGTGGTTGCCGAGCTAGCTAATCTGCTTGAAGCAGCGTGCGCTATACACCGTGACCGTGTATTGTACGGACACTCTAAGAAAGTCTTAGAAATCTACTTAGTAGGTATTTTTCGCCTTCTTCAAGATAATGATCAATTGCGGCAGCGCTTGTTGAATCTTCTTCAAACGAAAGAAACATTCGAGAATATCCGGCATTTCATGTCGAAGCACAAAGCAGCTATCAATTCAGACGCTTGGATTGCGCTGCCCGTACCACATCGTATCTGATAGATTGCTTACCTCGCCACCCATCAGCAGCGCGACGCCTACAGCACCGCGCACCAGCCATGCTGGTTGTGTCCGTCAGCGAGAAGCTTCGCGGCTGGGTACCGGTAAAAGCACCAACTGCACTTGTCTTGACAATCTCGAATTATGGATTATATTCCTACGCATCCCGTCCCACTGAGAGGGGCGGTTCGCGATCGTCACGATACGCGGGGCGGGATGCGGTGGACGCGGCAGCGTCAGGCGCGGACGAGATGCGGTTGGGGAAGCATGGCAGGACTCCTTTTCAGGGGCGGCCTTGACTTCTATGGACCCGTATTTCCGATGCGCTGACGACGGCGCTGCGCGTTGCGGGCCAGGGCGGAGATACGCCTTACTCGCAATGCCTTTGCGCGCCGGCCCAAGTCGTGTGGTCCCGATGCCCGTCGCTGGCATCAAGGGATGGAGAGCCTGTGCATCCGACCGGAGCATGTGGACACCCTCAGTCCCGACGGAGACGAACCCAAGCGTATCAATCGCCACCGGGGAGAGCACGAAGCAAGCCGAAAAAACCATCGCGTGCGGAACGCCGGATGCTCCCGGTGTCTTCGTGGTGACCATGCTCGTGTGTTTACACTCACTTTTACACACGAGGCTGCGGACGCATCGCGCGTCCGGCGTTCCGCGCGCCCTCTCACAAGAGGGTAAGGGACCAAATGGAATCCGGCGCCCCCGCGCCTCAAACAACAGGGGCGATGATGCATGTCCGGAACGCGGCGCGGGTTTTTCTTTTGCGCGAATGGCGCAAGCGCCAAGCGCGCAGCCTCAAACAACAGAGGCGATGAGGCACGTCTGGAGGAATTCAATGCGGTCAGGGGTTATGGATTCCGGGCTCGCTCGCAAGTGCTCACGCCCCGGAATGACGATCATCGCCGTCATTGCGAGAAGCGCACTTGCGCGACGAAGCAATCCAGAGACCGCAAGGATCGTCTTCAGCAATCCTGGAAAGCGCGCGTTGATGTCGGCCTCGCGAACTGCGTTGCGATGCTCGACGCCCTGCTTGGTGGTGTGGATCAGGCCCGCCCCTCCCTCTCGCCGTGCAAGCGATGGACCCCGGCAGCGCTGCCGGGGTCCTGTCGTTTCCGCAAAAGAGGCCCTCACTCCCCCAAAAATTCCATCACGTGCTTTGAAAATTCCTGCGGCGCCTGTTCGAACATCGGATGCGTCGTGTTCGGGATCATCACGGCCCGCGAGTCTGGTATGTACTGCGCCAGCGCGCGCAGCACGGCGGGGAGAATGCCGCGCGATGCTCCGCCACCAATCAGCAACGTCCGCACCGCGATCGATTCCGCGTCGGCGCGCGTGAACAGCGGCCGCGCCTCCCTCGCCTGACCGGCAAGCGTATAAGCATTGTCCCGCAATTGCTGCTTCGCGACCGCCGAGAGCCGCGTCCATCCCTTCGGCCCTTCGATCCCTTCCATAAACGCCGCAAGACCGCCATCGAGATCTCCCGCCTCGATCTTGGCCGCAGACGCCTCAAGCATCGCGGCGAACGGCGACCGCCCGGACGGCAAACCGGAAACGAGCGTCTCATCGGGCGCGCCACCGGGCTCGGCGAGGATCAGTTTGCGCAGAAGATCAGGCCGGCGTTGCGCGACGCGGAATGCGATGTGCCCGCCGCGCGAATGACCAAGCAAGTCGGCGGGGCCCGAACCGAATGCTTCGAGGAAAGCGATCGTGTCCAGCACGTGCTGCGCGATCGAATACCCATCACCTGCTCCGTCCCAATGTTCGGGAAAGCAATGCCGCAGGCTGACAGCAACGACGCGATGCGATCGCGACAGCGGTCCCAGCACCGGCGACCAGATGCGAAAATCGCAGAGCGAGCCATGGACGCAGACCAGCGGCCGCGCATCTTTTGGGCCGACCTCGAGATAGGCCATGTCGTAGCCGTTGACGTGAAGCGTTTGCATGGGCGGAATCAAACCTGAAGAACTGGCGGCGAATCTTTATCGTCGTTTCCAGACCAGCAGTCCGGACATGGCGTAATTCCAGACCGCTCCCATCACCGCGCCGGCGATGCCCGCGAGCCACCACACCGGCTCGTTGTCGTAGACCGAGAACGCAACGCCGACATTGGCGAGCAGGCCGACGCTGCAGACAAAATAGAACAGCAGAAGACCGCGCACGAATGCGAAGCCTTTCAGGCGTTGATCGCGATAGGTCAGAAAATTGTTCAGAAAGAAATTGCTGGTCATCGCCGTCAGCGCGGCGCTGGCTTGCGCGCGGCCAAAATCGAGACCGATTGCGTTGAGAAAAAAATACAACGCCACGAGATGCACGATGAGGCCCAACGCGCCGACGCTGGCAAACAGCAGAAACCGCAGCGAAACCAGATCGCCGGTCAGCTTCGCCAGCACGAGACCCAGAAAATCCAGTGCCACCATGGAGTCGAGCTTGCTCTCGCCGTGCACCCGCGAGCCGAACACATAGGGCACCTCGACCACGCGCAAAGTGCCCTTCGCGGTTGCCAGCACGTCGAGCAAGATCTTGAAACCGTGGACCGAAAGTTTCGGCGCCAGCCCTTCAAACCGGTCGCGGCGGACCATGAAGAAACCACTCATCGGATCGGACGCCTCGATGCGCAGCAATTTCTTCGCGATCTGCGTCGCGGCGAGGCTGATGCCCATGCGCGCGCGGTCGAAACTGTCGGCACTTCCGCCGCCAATGTAGCGGCTGCCGATGACAAGATCGGCCCTGTCCTCGCGTAAGGCCGACAGCATGTCCGCGAGCTTGGTTTCGTCGTGTTGCAGGTCGGCATCGATTACCGCCGCATACGGCGCACTCGACGCCAGAATGCCTTCGATGCAGGCGCCGGACAGCCCGCGCCGGCCGACGCGACGCAGACAACGCACCCGCGGGTCGGCGGCAGCGATTTGCTTGACCGCTTTCCACGTGCCGTCAGGCGAATTGTCATCGACATAGATGACTTCCCACGCGATGCCCTTCAGCGCCGCGTCAAGCTTTGCGACGAGGGCTGCGACGTTGCCGCGTTCGTTGAACGAGGGAACGATGACCGAGAGCTGCGGGGAAACTAGGTCCGTCATGGCGGCCCGGTATATCGGCGGGGCCGTTCCGTGCCAATACGCTTGCGGAGGTCGTCAGCGGATAAAAAATGTTCAAAAAAATACGACTACGCAAAAATACGACCACGGATGACACGGCGCGCGTACATCCGGCGCAGCTCATGTCCTCTCGTGGCCGACCGGCGACGGAGCTTGGGGGGAAGCATCGACATCGCCGTTGGAAACCATATGGTGTGGCAAAACGAATCCGCAAGGGGTGGATATGGCAGACAAGGCGGGACAGATCCGGATCGGTATTGGCGGCTGGACGTTCGAGCCGTGGCGTGGCGTGTTTTACCCGCCGAAGCTGCCGCAATCCAAGGAACTCAGCTACGCCGCCGGCGTGCTGACCTCGATCGAGATCAACGGGACATATTACGGCTCGCAGAAGCCCGAGAGCTTCCGCAAATGGGCGAACGAAGTGCCGGACGGCTTCGTGTTCTCGGTCAAGGGTCCCCGGTTCGCAACCAACCGCAAGGTGCTGGGCGAGGCCGGCGACTCGATCAAGCGGTTTTACGATTCCGGCCTGTACGAGCTTGGCGACCGGCTTGGCCCGGTTCTGTGGCAGTTCATGCCGACGAAGAAGTTCGACGAGGCGGATTTCGGCGCGTTTCTCGAACTGCTGCCCCGCAAGGAGGGCAAGCGGACATTGCGCCACGTAGTTGAGGTCCGGCACGACAGCTTCTGCACGCCCGTCTTCATTGCGCTGTTGCGAAAGTTCAACGTCCCGGTCGTGTTCGCCGAACACTTCAAGTACCCCAACATCGCCGACGTGACCGGCGACTTCGTCTATGCGCGCTTGCAGCAGGGCGACGACAACATCCCGACCGCCTACCCGCCCAAGGTGCTGGACACCTGGGCCAAGCGGCTTGGCGATTGGGCCAAGGGTGGTGAGCCAAAGGATCTGCCGAAAGTCGACACGAAAGCCAAAATCGAGAAAATTCCGCGCGACGTGTTTGCCTACATCATTCACGAAGGCAAAGTCCGCGCGCCGGCAGGCGCCCAGGAATTGATCAAGCGGATCGGCGCGAAATAGCAGCTGACGGAGACGGTGATGGCGCGCGGCAAGACCAGACTTTTCACCATCGGCTATGAAGAGACGCCGCACCACGCCGTGCTCAACGAGCTTGAACAGGCCGGCGTGAAGCTGCTGGTCGATGTGCGCGCGGTCGCCTCCTCGCGGCGGCCCGGCTTCTCGAAATCACAACTGGCGGCTGGTCTCGACGAACGCGGCATCGGCTACATTCACCTGCGCGGCCTCGGCACGCCGAAAGACGGACGCGAGGCCGCCCGCAGCGGCGACTACAAGACGCTGACCAAAATCTACCGGGCGCATCTGAAGACGCCGCAGGCACGCGAGGAGATGGATCAGCTCAAGACGCTCATGAAAACCGCGGGACCAATCTGCCTGCTGTGTTATGAGCGCGATCACGAACACTGCCATCGCAAGTTTATCGCCGACCTTGTCGAGGAAGCCGAAGGTGTTGTGGCGAAAAACCTGACCGCGCCGCAGTTCTGACGCTCAGGCTTGCTGCGGAACCCGTTTCCGCCGGTATCGCCTGAAAGTACCTGCCATTTCTCGGACTAGCCAGCCACCGGGCCACCCCATCCAATTGAACTGCCAGATCGGCATTCAGTACGGGCCGGAGATCCATGGGCGTTGCGTTGCGTTGGGTTTGCGTGGTGGCGGTCATGCTCTGGGGCACGACCGGCGCAGCCGCGCAATTTTTGGCCGCTGACAGCGACGAGAATGACGAAGAGCTGGCCGGACAGCTCAACGAAGATGGCGAGGAACGCGAAGCCGGAGGCAACAGCAGCGGCGATACCAAGGGCGAAAGCTGGCTGTCGCATATCCCGTTCCTGAAATCGCCGCTGCTCGAATTGCCGGACCTGCCACTCCCCAAGCTGCCGAAGCTCGGAGCCACGCTGGTCGACACATTGCGTTACGGCTACGGCAGCAAGATCGTCTATTTCGGCGGTGTCGATCTGTGGCGCGCCGGGCTTACAAGCTATGGCGGACTGTTTTATTCGGCCAATGGCGCCGACATCGACGGCTTCATTTTCAAAGGGCTGATTGCGGAAGGCGTCTATGCTTATCGGTCAGGCCGCCGGATCGTGCGCGGGTTCTACTCGCTCGCATCGGCGATGCCGGGCTGGCGGCTCTCGTCCGGATCGTTCGATGTCAAAGCCTATGCGGGATTGGATCTGCAACATCACCGCACGGTGCCGAACGATCCCGGCAATCGCTTGCGCGGCGGGCACGCCGGCCTGCGAGCCGGCGTCGATGCGTGGTGGGAGCCGGTCCCACGTTTCGTGATGACAGCAGCCTCGCTGTCGGCCTCGACCATCGGCAACAGCTATCGCGTGCGGCTGGCGGCAGGCGCGCGGATTGCGGACTGGTTTTGGCTCGGGCCGGAAGCTGAAATCGGGCACGATGACGTTTACCGGCAGTATCGTATCGGTGCGCATCTCACCGGTTTCAGGTTCGCGCGTCTCGACTGGTCACTGGGCGGCGGCTACCTGACGGACAACACCGGCCGCTCCGGCGCCTATGGACGCTTTGGCATCGCCGCCCGCCTGCATCCGGGCGAGATCGGCCGCTTCGCGCCGTTCTAAAATCTCAAGATGAGCCGTTCTGAAGATTAGCCCGTTCTAAAGATTAGCCCTTGGCGTCGCAGGTCCAGGCGCGGATGACGCAGTCCTTGCCACCGTTTTCGTAGCATTTGCGCATTGCGTTATTTTGAGCGGACGAGATCCGCGGAGCGACCGCATAGCCATAGGCGCCGCAGCGATTGTTCAGATCCAGCGAAATGGCCGCGCAGGCGCGCCGCATCGTCACCATGGTGCAGTCGCCTTTGCACTGCTTGCGTGCAGCAGCCACCGCACCTTGCTCATGGGGAAAGTCAAAAGCCTGGCCGTAGGCACCGCACTTGCCAACCGCCAAGGCTCCGGCAGCGACGGACTGAGACGGCAACAGCGCCATTGCTACGGTCACGAACGACAACACCAACCAGACCGAAACGCTGCGATAACTGAAATTCAGCAAAATCCCCTCCCCAGAGGCCAATCGGGCAAATTTTACCCCGGGGTCGTTTCGAACTGGTGAACGATCAGGCAGTAATGGTTCAAGCGATCCTTGCGCTCGCCAGCGCTTCGGGAGTGTCGATATCGAGGAAAGCCGCCTGCCCGGAGACCGGAACTTCGACCACGGCCTCGCCATGTCGGCCGATCAGATGACGCGCGCCGATATCGCCGTCGAGCGCCATCAGCTCGCTGAAAAACCGCCGCGACCACAGCACCGGATTACCCCTGCGCCCATCGCTGACCGGAATTGCGATCAGGCCGCCGCGATCGGGCGTGAACGCCTCGATCAAACGGTCGATCAGCCTGGCCTCGATCAACGGCATGTCGCCGAGACACACAACTGCGCCGTCGGCAACATGCGGAACTGCGGCGATGCCGGTACGGACCGATGTCGCAAGCCCTTCGGCAAAATCGCGATTGTGCACGAACGTCACATCCAATCCGGCGAGTGCGCGCTGCACCTCCATCTGCTGATGTCCGGTCACAACAATGACCGATGATGCCTGCGAGGCCAGCGCCTGCTCCGCCACGATTCTCACCAGCGGCTTGCCGTTGAGTTCGGCGAGCAGCTTGTTCGGTCCGCCCATGCGGGTCGAGCGGCCGGCAGCCAGCACAATGGCCGCGACGTTGCGATTGCCCTCGGTTTCCAGCGGCACGCGCGGCTGCGGCCGCGTCACGATTTCCATCAGCAGACCGCCGACACCCATCCCCGTCAAATCGGAGCGCGTCACCTTGAGGCCTGCGAGCAGGCGCATCAGCACCCAATCGAATCCATTTTCCTTGGGCGAACGGGCGCAGCCGGGCGCACCTAGGAGAGCGACATCGCCAATGCTGGCGATCAGCAAAAGATTGCCCGGATCGACCGGCATGCCGAAATGTTCGACCGTGCCGCCGACGGCCTCGACAGCGACCGGGATCACATCGCGCCGGTCCGCAATGGCGGAAGCGCCGAACACAATCACCATCTCCGCGCCTTCCGCGACCAACGCACGGATCGCAGCCGCCAGCGCGTCCTCGTCATGGGGTACGCGGCGCTCAGCCATGATGACCGCGGACGCGGCTGCGAGCCGCTCCTCGGTCACACGCAATGTCTTGTCGATGACCTTGGGCGCAAGACCAGGGAGAATGGTCGATACGACGCCGACACGCTTCACCTTGAACGGTGCAATGCGAAGCGTATCGCGGCCCGCCGCGCTGACGGCTTCGTCGCACAGCCGCTTTTTGACACCGAACGGGATGAGCTTCACGGTGCCGACCATTTCGCCCGCAACCACCGGCTTGAACGGTTGCAGCGTTGCAAGTGTGATCGCCTCATCGACCAGATTGATGCGATCGACTGCCTCGCGGTCGATCACCAGAACTCCGGCCTGCGCGGCGAACAGATTGGCGCGGCCGGTAAAAGCCTTTTCGACATCGATACCACTGCCCGCAATGGCCTTCGCAATGCCTGCAGCGGCGGCGTCTTCGGAGACATCGCCCGCTTCCAGCTTCGCGACGACAATCTCCTTGATGTCTGCGTTCGTCAGCGCGGCAGCTTCTGCCTCACCGATGGTCGTGCCCTTCTTGAGCAGAAGATCGCCATGACGAACGCTGTGAACCGTCACGCCACCAATAGCTTCTTGCGGCGAAACCGGTCCAAACTTCACGCGGCTTTCTCCTGTGGCAGACGCAACCGCGCTGTGATCTCGGCCATGATCGACACGGCGATTTCCGCCGGCGACACCGCGCCGATCGCAAGACCGATCGGCGCATGAATGCGCGCGAGACTTGAATCGGTTGCGCCCTGTTCTTTCAGGCGATCAAGCCGCCGTCCATGGGTTTTCCGTGAGCCAAGCGCGCCAATATAAAAACAATCGCGCGACAACGCATGCAACAGCGCGGGATCGTCGATTTTCGGATCGTGGGTCAGTGCCACGAATGCCGTGTAGCGATCGACACCGAGCGGCGGCAGCGCCACGTCCGGCCACTCGGCAACGACCGGCACGTCGGGGAAACGCTCTGGGCTCGCGAACGCCGTGCGCGGATCGACCACCGTCACCTCATAGCCGAGCGATGCAGCGAGCGGCGCCAGCGCCTGACTGATGTGAACCGCGCCGATGACGATCAGCCGCGCGGTCGGCGCGTAGACATTGAGAAACAGCTTCTTACCATCAACTTCGATCATCGCGCTCTTGTTCATACGCAGGTGCTTGTCGAGATCGGCGGCGAGCGGATCGGCTTTGATCGCGTCGGCTTTCACCAGGCGCTGTTCGCCGTTGCCGACATCGGTGACAACGATCACGGGACGGCGCGCCGAGCGCTCGGCATTCAGCGAAGTCAGCAGATCGGTCTTCACGAACCCACCTTCTCGACGAACACGCGAATGGTGCCGCCGCATGAGAGACCGACGTTCCACGCAGTCTCGTCGGCAACGCCGAACTCGAGCATCTTCGGCTTGCCCGATGCAATCACGTCCAGCGCCTCAGTGACAACTGCGCCCTCGACGCAGCCGCCGGAGACGGAACCAAGAAACGCACCTTCATCGTTGATCACGAGGTTGGATCCGGTCGGACGAGGCGCGGAGCCCCAGGTTTCCACCACCGTTGCCAGTGCCACGCCGCGCCCGGCCTTCTGCCAGTCCTCGGCGGCTTTGAGAATATCGTTGTCGTTGCTGAGCATGATCGCCTCTGTCTACCACTTTTCCGGATCATATGCCCTACGCCGCTGTCCGTTCGAGCCGCCGCTGCGGCCGCGTGTCGGACGACAGTGCCGTAATCAGGCCCTGAATCGACTTCAAATTATGTACCGGGCGGAATTCGTCAACGTGCGGCAGCATCAATTTGATGCCCTGCGCCTTGGCCTCGAAGCCACCATAGCGCAACAGCGGGTTGAGCCAAACCAGCCTGCGGCATGAGCGATGCAGGCGATCCATCTCGAACGACAGCCGCTGGTCGACATCCCGCTCCAGCCCGTCGGAAATCAGCAGCACGGTCGCGCCTTGCCCGAGCACGCGGCGGCTCCACAGCTTGTTGAAGGTGTGCAGCGAGGTCGCAATCCGCGTGCCGCCCGACCAGTCCTCGACTGCCGACGAACACGCCGCCAGTGCCTCGTCCGGATCGCGCGCGCGAAGCGAACGCGTGAGGTTGGTCAACCGCGTGCCGAATGCAAACACAGCGACGCGCTTGCGCGCATCGGTCACCGCATGAAGGAAATGCAAAAATAAGCGTGTGTACTCGCTCATCGAGCCGGAAATATCCAGCAGCGCCACGATCGGCACCGGCTTGTCGATCCGCCCAAGGCGGCGCATCTCGACGATGTCACCGCCGGTGCGAAGGCTCGCCCGCATCGTGCGGCGCAGATCGATCTTGCGGCCACGCGGATCGGGCGCATGACGCCGGGTCTCGATCTCGGACAATGGCAGCGTCATCTTCGCAATCGCCTGCTTGGCATTTGCGATTTCCGCGGCCGTCATCTGCGCGAAGTCCCTGGTCTGCAACACTTCACGATCAGACACCGAGAGCTGCACTTGCCGATCCTCGCCGGCTTCGGTTTCCTTCAATACGCTCTGCGTCAGCGCCTCCTGCACCCGGCGCGAACCCGGCGGCGGCGGCTTCTGGACATGATCGGGAAGCGGGATTGAATCCAGCAGGTTCTTCCATTCTTGATCAACACGAAAGAACAGCTCGAACGCCTGCCTAAAGAGGATCGCGTGCTCGTGGCGTTTGACGAAGATCGATTGCAGCGCAGTGAACACGTCCATGCGCTGACCGATATCGACCAGCTTCAACGCATTCAGCGCATCGATCACCGCACCCGGACCGGCGGGCACACCAGCGAGCCGCAACGCGCGGGCAAACCCCACCACGTTGTCGGCGATAAAGCCTGTCGCTGCGTCAGCGCCTTGCATGCGCACGATCCAAACTCGAAATCAGGCCAAAACGATCCGGCACAAAACGATCCGGCACAAAACTATCCGGCAGACGGCTCGCTTACCGCTTCTTTCAGAATCTTCTGCAGCTCGTTGCCCTGCATCCGCGCAATATCGTCCTGATACTTCAGCAGCGCGCCCAGCGTATCGCCGACAACCTGCGGCGTCAGTGATTTGGCATCGAGTTGCGTCAGCGCCGTCGCCCAGTCGATGGTCTCGGCGACACCCGGCAGCTTGAATAGCTCCTGATCGCGCAGCGCCTGCACGAAATCGACCACTTGCTGCGACAGCTTCGCCGAGATGCCGGGAACGCGCGACTTCACGATGGCAAGCTCGCGCTCGGCGGATGGATAATCGACCCAGTGATAGAGACATCGCCGTTTCAGAGCGTCATGGATTTCGCGGGTGCGGTTCGAGGTCACGATCACGATCGGAGGCGCTGGCGCATGCACTGTGCCGAATTCCGGGATCGTCACCTGAAAGTCGCTCAGCACTTCGAGCAAATAGGCTTCGAACGCCTCGTCGGCGCGATCGAGCTCGTCGATCAGCAGCACCGGCGGTCCCGCCGTGTCCGGCTCAAGCGCTTGCAGCAGCGGGCGCTTGATCAGATATTTCTCCGCGAAAATATCTTGAGACAGCTGATCGCGGCCGATATCGCCGGAGGCTTCCGCGACGCGAATGGCGATCAACTGCGCCGCGCTATTCCATTCGTAGACGGCGGACGCGACATCGAGGCCTTCGTAGCACTGCAGGCGAATGAGTTTGCGTCCCAACGCAGCCGACAGAACCTTGGCGATCTCGGTCTTGCCGACGCCCGCCTCGCCTTCGAGAAACAACGGACGGCCCATGCGCAGCGACAGAAACACCACGGTCGCCAGCGCGCGCTCGGCAAGATAGCCATGGCTGGTCAGCATTTCGAGCGTGGAATCGACGGAGTGAGGCAGCGCCGATGCAGCTTTCATGGGCGCGCGTGCTCCGCCGTCAGGCTTTGCCGTTGGCGGCATCGACCGCACGGCGGGCGAGCACACCGATCAGGTGCGCACGATATTCCGCGCTGCCGTGCAGATCGCTGTTGAGGCCGGCGGCCGGCACCGACAGACCTTCGAGCGCCTTCGATGCAAAACGCTTCTTTAGCGCTTCCTCGAACGCCTCGACGCGAAACACGCCGTCGCCGCCAGCACCCGTCACAGCGACGCGCACGTCGGACGGACGCCGCGCCACGAACACGCCGACCAGCGCATAACGCGAGGCCTGATTGCGGAACTTGATGTAGGCTGCCTTCTTCGGCAGCGGAAACATCACGCGCACGATGATCTCGCCGTCTTCCAGAGCGGTCGTGAACAGTCCCTGAAAAAATTCTTCCGGCTTCAGCCGCCGCTTGTTGGTGACAATGGTCGCGCCCAGCGCAAGGCATGCCGCGGGATAATCGGCGGTCGGATCGTTGTTGGCGAGCGAGCCGCCGATGGTACCGCGATGGCGTACCGCCGGATCGCCGATCAGTCCGGCGAGTTCGGCAAGCGCCGGAAGGTTTTCGCGCACGACTGCCGATGATGCGACTTCGGCGTGGGTGGTCATCGCGCCGATCACGAGCGAGCGGCCCTTCATCTCGATCGAGTTGAGATCGGTCACGTCACCGAGATCGATCAGATGCGGCGGGCTGGCGAGACGTTGTTTCATCACCGGCAGCAAGGTCTGCCCGCCAGCAATCAGCTTGGCGTCCTCGTTCTTGACGAGGAGATTGGCGGCCTGACGCACTGTGCCGGGACGATGATATTTGAATTCGTACATCGACTATTTCCTTCGGCTATCCGTGATCGATCTGCGCGCGAGCCGAGGCTCAGGCCATCGCTTTCGCGCCGGCGGCGATCGATTGAACAATGTTGTGATAGCCGGTGCAGCGGCAGAGATTGCCTTCCAGCTCGTCGCGAATCGTATGCTCGTCGAGATTGTTGCCCTTGCGGCGGACCAGATCGACCGCGGTCATGATCATGTCGGGAGTGCAGAAGCCACATTGCAAGCCATGATGCTCGCGGAAAGCCTCCTGCATCGGGTGCAGCGGCGCGCCGTCGGCAGCGAGGCCCTCGATGGTCGTCACCTTACGGCCATCGGCCATCACCGCCAGCATGGTACAGGACTTCACCGCCTTGTCGTCGACATGCACGACGCAAGCGCCGCACTGCGAGGTATCACAGCCGACGTGGGTACCGGTCAAACGCAGGTTCTCGCGCAAAAATGTCACCAGCAACGTGCGCGGATCGACGTTTCCGCTCACTTGATTGCCGTTCACTTGCAGAGAAATTTTAGCGGAAATCTTGGCCATCGCCACTCTCTCGGATTGGGTCTTATGGACCGCTGTTCGTTCTGCGCAACAGCACGCCGCATTGCACGGTATGCCAGTCCCGGCGCAGTCTCCTGTTTGTAATCATTATAATATGTGCCCGGCAACGGTTCGGCAACCGTCCAGCCGGTTAAACAAATGCCCTGAAACAGGGCTTTTCACGAATTCGCCGCGTCTCTAACCGGCCGATTGGACCTGATCGGCGAACTTCTGGAAAAATTCGTCCGCCAGCTTCTTGGCTGCGCCGTTGACCAGGCGCTGGCCGAGCTGGGCAAGCTTGCCGCCAATCTGGGCGTCCACGTTGTAGCTGAGCAGCGTGCCGCCATCCTTTTCGGCAAGACCGACCACAGCGGCACCCTTGGCGAAACCGGCAACGCCACCCTCGCCCTCGCCCGAAATCTTGTAGCCGTTCGGCGGGTCGAGATCGCTCAGCATGACTCGGCCCTTGAAGCGCGCCGAAACCGGCCCGACCTTCATTTTCGCGACTGCCTGAAAGCCGCCGTCTTCGGTCTTTTCCAGTTCCTCGCAGCCCGGAATACAGGCCTTCAACACGGCCGGATCGTTGAGCTTCTCCCACACCACCTGGCGCGGAGCTGCGAGTTGGACCTCGCCAGACATTGTCATGGCCATGGGATTATCCCTCCGGGATTACC